>CAYSBK010000030.1:0-17359 GCA_964429265.1 uncultured Pirellulales bacterium
GCGGCTGTGGTGGTCGGAGGATCGGGCGTTTTTGGGAAGCTGAACGTTGGCCGGCACACGTGAGCAAATACGCAAGCAGGCAGCCGAGCGGCTCGGCCTGAAGCCGCAGCAGATGCCCCGACACATCGCCATAATTATGGACGGCAACGGCAGGTGGGCCCAGAAGAGGGGACTGCATCGCGCCCAGGGGCACCGCGAGGGCGGCAAGACCGTCGAAAGAATAGCACAGTGCTGCGTGGAACTGGGTATCGAGTGCCTGACGCTGTACTCGTTCAGCATGGAGAACTGGGAAAGGCCCAAGGCCGAGGTTGACGCGCTGATGAAGCTTTACGCCCGCTACCTGGTCGAAATACGGCCGAGGCTGGTTGACAACGACGTGAGGCTGGTGCACCTGGGACGCGCGGCCGAGCTGCCGGAATCGGTCCGGACGGAGCTGACGAAGACCATCGAAATGACCCGCAACAACACCGGAATGAAGCTGGCGTTGGCGCTGAACTACAGCGGCAGAGTCGAAATCACCGATGCCGTCAGGCAGATCGCCCGCCGGTACAAGGCCGGCAAGCTCCGCCTCGACGAAATCGACCAGCACTGCATCAGCCAGCATCTTTACACGGCGGGCCTGCCAGACCCCGACCTGCTGATAAGAACGGCAAACGAAATGAGAATCAGCAATTTCCTGCTGTGGCAGATCTCCTACAGCGAGTTCTATGTTACGAAAACACTCTGGCCCGATTTCACAAGGGCGCACTTGATAAGGGCGATAAGGGCTTATGCGAAGCGCGAACGTCGTTTTGGAACGGTCAAGACCCGGTAGGCGATGCTTTTCGTGTCGCCCCGGCAGCACGCCCTCAGGCCGGGCTGATCTGTATCGTTGAGGCGGAGCCCCGTTATGCTCAGGCACAGGCTGCTTTCAGGAACGTTGATGACCCTGCTGTTTTCGGGTCTTGCGCTGGTGGATGGCTGGCTCGACGGAACGATTACCGCCTCGCCGGCCGACGATTGGAGGGTGCGGGGCAGTATCACCGCTGCGCTGATGGCGGCCGTTATACTGCTGGGGCTGCGAGAGCTGGGCAGGCTTGCCGCCGCCTCCGGGGTGAGGGTTTTCGGCGCGTTTTGTGCCGTCGGTGCCGTCGCGTGGGCGACCACGTGGTACTGGTCGCAGTTGGCCGGCGTTCAGCCCTGGTGCTGTGCGGCGCTGGTGGCGGTTATGCTGGTGCCGGCGCTGTTTCTGTTTCAGTACGCCCGCTGCGGCACGACGTCGGTCCTGGCAAACTGTGGAGCGAGTTACTTCTGCATCGCGTATCTGGGGGCGCTGGGCAGCTTTGTCCTTGCTATCAGGATTGATTTCGGGCTGTGGGCGCTGCTTATGTTCGTCTTCGTGATCAAGTCTGCCGACATCGGGGCCTACATCGGCGGCAGTGCCTTCGGAAGGCACAAGTTCTCGCCTCGCGTCAGTCCCGGCAAGACCTGGGAAGGCATGGCGGCGGCGGTGATTGCGGCAGTGATTGTCGCCGTGGCTTTTGCCGGTGTTTTTGCTATAATGAGTCTGTGGTCGGCGGCGGCGTTCGGGGTATGTTTCGCCTTCGCCGGGCAAATGGGTGACCTGGCAGAGTCGATGATAAAAAGAGACGCCAGGCAGAAAGATTCCGGAAACAACGTGCCCGGTTTCGGAGGCATACTCGACGTTATCGACTCGCCGCTGCTGGCTGGGCCTTTTGCTTACTTGTTTTTCCAGGTGGCCGGCCGCCAGGTGCAATAGCAACCGCCGCCAAGAGGCGCCGTCGGCACGATGGAGCACGGTCTTGGAAGTCAGTTTAGAACTGGACAGCCGATATAAACAGCTTGAACTGTTCGGCCCGGCCGACAACCACCTGCGACTGCTGCGCCAATCGCTGGGCGTGCACATCACCGCCCGGGGAAAGAAAGTCAGGATTTCCGGCAGCGAAAACAACGTCGACAAGGCGGCCCGCGTCATAACCAGGATGCAGAAGCACCTCGCAAGCGGTCGACCGCTGACCGGCGAAGACGTCGCCCGCTTCATAAGCAATTCGGATTCGTCCGAGCCCGCCGGCGGTGCGGCGGCCCTGAGCGTCTATGCCGGCAAGAGGGTGATTGTGCCGGCCACCACGGGGCAGTTGAAGTACGTCGAAACCATGCTGGCCAACGACCTGACTTTTTGCATCGGCCCCGCCGGCACCGGCAAAACATACCTGGCGGTCGCCGTGGCGGTGTCGATGCTGAAGAAGAAGCAGATCAGGCGGATCATCCTTGCCCGCCCTGCGGTCGAGGCCGGTGAAAAGCTCGGTTTTCTACCCGGTGACCTGCAGGCCAAGGTGAACCCCTATCTGCGGCCGCTGTTCGACGCACTTGAGGATATGATTGATTTTGCGCAGATGCGAAAGTTCCTGGACCTCGACGTTATCGAGGTGATTCCGTTGGCCTTTATGCGGGGACGGACCTTCAACGACGCGGCCGTTATATGCGACGAGGCCCAGAACACCTCCACCCGCCAGATGTTGATGGTCTTGACAAGACTGGGGCACGGCTCGAAAATGATAATCACCGGGGATATAACGCAGATCGACCTTCCCGCCGGCCAGAAAAGTGGGATGGTCGAGGCTATCGCCAGGCTCAGGCGCATCAAAGGCATAGGCGTGGCCGAACTGGTTCAGAAAGACATTGTTCGTCACAAATTGGTCCAGAAGATTGTCAGGGCCTACAAGAAAGGCTCCGGCGGCAACACCACGGATTCGCCGGAATAATCGCTGCCGTCGAAAACCGGCCGGCCGGGCGACGGCCGGCGTGGAGAATAAGTGATGGCCCTATTTCGTAAAAAGACAAGCCCGCGGCGAAGCAAGGTCCGCAAGACGATCGCGCCGAACCGCCTGGGGCGTGTAAAGCGAGTCGCCAACCGCCGAACGCTTGTTTCGAGCCTCGTGTGGCTGGCCTTTGTGGCACTATCGGTGTGCGTTATCGCGCTGGATATAGAGAGCCGGCCTGAGGGCGGGTTCGCTGCTGCGTTTACTTTCCGCCACGTCATACCCGTGACGGTCGTTGTGGTGCTTATGTGCGTGGCCGGGGCAATCTATATCCACCACTACCAGAAGCGCATAATAAGGAACCACACGCGGGCGATATCCCTGGCGGCGCTTCTGGGAATCCTGCTGGCAGCGGCCAAGGTGGCGGTGCTGCTGACCCAGCAAACCCTGTGGGTCACCGGTTCGGCGGTAATGGCCGCCATTATCCTGACCATCGCTTACAGCCAGCGCTTCGCTCTGGGTATCAGCCTGCTCTACTGCATTCTGGTATGCCTTGCCGTGGGACGGACCGGTGATTTGCATCTTTTCCTGACCGCCGCGGCCGGTGCCGGTACCTGCTGTTTTTCGCTGCGTGAAATAAGAACCAGGATCAAGCTGGTCAGCGTAAGCACCCTCGCGGCTGTCGTCGTTTTCGTGGCGTACATGGCGCTGGCGTTCCTGCCTCGCACCCAACCGGTCGGAGAAATCTTCAGGCAGGCGGGCCTGCACGCCGCAATCACCCTGATCATCGGTATGCTCATTCAAAGCATCCTGCCGATCATCGAGAAAACCTTCCGCATCGCCACCAGTATGACGTTGCTGGACTACAGCGACGCGAATCAGCCGCTGCTGCGAAGGCTTGCGATGGAGGCCCCCGGCACGTTCAGCCACAGCCTGCTGGTCGGCGCCATAGCCGAGGCCGCCGCCGAGGCTATCGGCCGCAACGGCTTGCTGTGCCGGGTGGGGGCGTACTACCACGACATAGGAAAAATTAACAAACCGGACTATTTTATCGAAAACCAGGTGGGTTCGGACAGCCGGCACAAGGAGCTTTCGCCCGCAATGAGCCAGCTTATTATCGTCGGCCACGTCAAGGACGGCATCGAGATGGCCAAGGAATACAGGCTGCCGGTGGTCATCCGCCAGTTCATCGAGACCCACCACGGCACCACTCTGGTCGAGTTTTTCTACAACGAGGCGATAAAGAAGCACGACGCCGAGCAGGCCGCTGCCGACAACACCAAAAAGGCCGTCCGCGCCACTCCGCCTTCCGAAAGCGAGTTCCGCTATCCGGGGCCCAAACCGCGGACGAAGGAGGCCGGCATCGTGATGCTCGCCGACAGCGTCGAAGGGGCGGTTCGCTCGCTCGGCGACATCACGCCCACCCGAATCGACGCAGTCGTCCACAACATCGCGATGAAACGGCTGCAGGACGGGCAGTTCGACGAGTGCGACCTGTCGTTGCGGGAACTGAGCCAGATAGAAACCAGCATATCGAAGACCCTTGCGGCCCACTACCACAGCCGAATCGCGTATCCCAAGCGTCCGGACGTGCCCGAAGGATCGTCTTCCGGACAGGCCCGGCCGCAAAGTGCCGCCCCCACCGTTGCCCGCACGGGACCCGGCCAGCGGGGAAATCGTTGACGGTTATGGATGCAGACGGACAACAACGCGGCATATCTGTCCACGTCACCACCAGGTTTGAGGGCACCTCCATCGCAACCGACGTCCTGGCGCCGCTTGTGCGGGCGATATGCAAGCGTTTCGGTGTTGCCAAAGCCAAAATCGAAATAGCCGTGGTTGATGATGACGAAATCCGCAGGTTGAACCATCGCTTCCTCGGGCGGGATGATTCCACCGACTGTTTGAGTTTTGATTTGTCCGAAGGCAAATCGACGAGGCAATTCGAGATCGTCGTAAACGGCCCCAGGGCCGTCGAAGAAGCCCGGCTCCGCGGCCACAGCGCCGAGGCGGAACTTGCGCTGTACGTAACGCACGGGCTTCTGCACAACCTCGGGTTCGACGATGCCGAGCCTCAACAGGCAGAAGAAATGCACAGGGTTGAAGACGAAATTTTGCAAAGTCAAGGCTTCGGTTGCGTGTACAATAGTCAAGCAAAGCCGGAAACACGCGAATAACTCCGGCTGTGATTCGAGGATTACCGAGTGGGTGATACTGGTTTGGCGATCCTGATAATAGCGGGCCTGACCGCCGGGGCGACGTTTTTCTCGGCCAGCGCTATGGCGCTTCAGGCTTTCTCACGTACCAGGCTTCAGGACGCCTTCAAAAAGAACCACAGCGACTCCGCGGCAGCGGCTCTGACCGAGCAGTTGTCCCGGAACGCCCACAGCCTCAGCCTGGCCTGCGGGTTCTATGTTCTGGCGACCGGCGCGGGCATTGTGCTGGTGTTGATAGGGTCCTTCGGTGGGTTCGGTCGCTCGAGTCTGCAAACCGGCGACTACCTGCTCAGTTTCGCCATAGCCGTTGGGTTGCTGAGCATTTTCGGCCTTGCCGTGCCCTATGCCTGGGCCAGGTACGCCGGGGAAAAGCTGCTCAGTCGTACCCACATCCTGCTGAGGCTTCTCCACAGGCCGGTCTGGCCCGTACTGCGGGTGCTGGCCGCATGTGAGGTGCTCGTGCGCCGACTGGCCGGCGTGCCGCCAACGACACCCGACCAACGCCAGGACCAGAAACAGGAGGAATTCCTCGACGGCCTGGAGCAACGCAGAATCGAGGGCGTCGTTGACGAGGAAGAACAGGAGATGATAGAAAACGTCCTTGAGCTGAGCGACACGACCGCGGGCGAGATTATGACACCGCGGACCGACGTGGTGGCGGTAGAGGCGAACTCGGACCTGAAGACGGTGGTCGAGACCATAACCGGCGCCGGACACACCCGCGTGCCGGTCTACGAGGAAAACATAGACAACATAATCGGGCTTATCTACGCCAAGGACCTGCTGGCGGAGATAGGCAAGCCGCCGGAAGATTTCAAGCTGCGCGACAAGATAAGGCAGGCTTACTTCGTACCGGAAACCAAGCCGCTGAGGGTTCTCTTGCACGAGTTCCAGACCCAGAAACTTCATATTGCAATCGTGCTCGACGAATACGGCGGCACCGCCGGCATCGTAACGCTGGAGGACATACTCGAAGAGCTGGTCGGGGAAATCACCGATGAATACGAAAAAACGCCCCCCGAGCCGGTAAACCGCATCGACGAGCACACCTTCGACGTCGATGCACGCACGCACGTCGACGACCTGAACGACAAGTTCGAACTCGACCTGCCCGAAGACGAAGACTACGAAACCGTCGGCGGCTTCGTCTTTTCTCACCTGGGTTACATCCCGCGCACGGGGGAATCCTTCGACTATCGGGACCTGAGGTTTACCATTACGTCGGCCGGCCCGAGAAGCATAAAACGCATAAGAATTCAGAAGATCCAACAGTGCCAGGCTTGACCTGCCGCTGAGCTGATGCAATGCTCGTAAAAGACCAGGCGATATGCATTCGCGCGGTTGATTATTCCGAAACGTCACAGGTCGTGACTTTCTTCACCAGGGACCACGGAAAGCTCACGGCCATAGCGAAAGGCTCGAAACGGCCGAAATCCGCCTTCGACGGGCCAATCGAGTTATTGTCCTTCGGAAAAGTCGTCTTCACGGATTCGGGCAGGCGCACTATGGCTACGCTTACGGAGTTCGAGCAGCAACCCGGCCTGTCGCCGCCCGCCAGGAATCTCACCATCCTGAACTGCTGCCTGTTCGCGGCCGAACTGCTCAACGCCCTGACCGACGAGTACGACCCTCACCCTCGCCTGTTCGACCGGCTGCTGACGTTGCTGCAGGATGCGGGCCGCGTCACAAGCAAGGCCGACGCAGTGGCGATACTTGTAAGGTATCAACTGTCGCTGCTGCGGGAAATCGGGCTGAAACCCGTCTTTGACCATTGTGCCAACTGCAAACGCAGCTTCGGCGCAAACTGGCCGGACGCTTATTTCAGTAGCTCCGCCAACGGCCTGCTCTGCCGTGACTGCGAGGGCACCTTCCCCGACCGCATACGCCTCAGCAGGAACGCCGCGGCGTATCTTGCGGGCACGTCAAACGACGAAGAAACACCCGGCTCTTGCGCTATGGAGATAGAGCGTCTGCTGGTGGCGCACTTCACCGCCATTTTGAACCGCCCGCCAAAAATGGCAAAATACGTGCTGAATACCTGAAAGTCACCGACGCTGTCAGCGATCAAGCTCGAAAAGGCCTTCGTCGGACCGGCCGGCCTGGGCCGCCTTGCGGGACTTCAAGCCCAGGTGCCTGCACGCCTGTTCCGTTATCTCTCGACCGCGTTTGGTGCGGCGCAAGAAGCCGATCTGTAAAAGATACGGCTCAACGACGTCCTCGAGCGTGTCGCGTTCTTCGCCCAGTGTCGCCGCGATGGCGTCAATTCCGGCCGGGCCGCCGCCGTAAACGTCCGCAAGCGCACGCAGAAACGCCCGGTCCAGTTCGTCCAGCCCGAAACCGTCTATCTGCTCCATCTTCAGCGCGTTTTCGACGATGGGCGGCGTCAGCACGCCTGTGCCCTTTACCTGGGCGTAATCGCGAACCCGCTTGAGCAAACGGTTCGCAACCCGCGGCGTGCCACGCGACCGCGAGGCAATCAGCTCCAGCGTTCCATCCTCGAACTGCAGGCCCAGCAGCTTCGCCGACCTGCTCAGTATCTGCGTCAGCTCCTCGGCATCGTAGAAGTCCAGGTGATAAAGCATCCCGAATCGGCTTCGCAGCGGCGCGCTCAAAAGTCCCGCACGGGTGGTGGCTCCTATAAGCGTAAAACGCTTCAGCGGAAAGTTTATCGTCTTGGCGTGAAGCCCGCTTTCCACGGTGAAGTCGACCTTGAACTCCTCCATCGCCGGGTAAATAAACTCCTCCACGGGCGTGCTGAGCCTGTGCACCTCGTCGATGAAAAGCACGTCGCCGGTCTCGATGTTGGTCAACAGCCCCATCACGTCGCCCTGCTTGACCAACGCCGGGCCGGACGTACAGCGGATATTGGCCTGCATCTCGTTCGCCACCACGTGCGCCAGCGTCGTTTTGCCGAGCCCCGGCGGACCGTAAAAAAGAATATGTTCCAGCGGCTCGGACCTCTGCCGGGCCGCCTCTATCGCAATCGACAGCTTCCGCCGCACCATCGCCTGGCCGACACACTCGTTCAGGTACCTCGGACGCAGCGAAACGTTGAAGCTCTCCTCCTGCTCGTTCAGCGACTGGGCACCGATTATCCTGTTTACAACCATAACCTACCTTTCGCTGCCCCCGGCAACATAACCGCCGTCAAACTTCCACCCCCTGCTTGGTCCTGTAAACCAGCGGAACCAGCGCCTCGGCGGAATCCACTTCCGGATGCCGCTTGCAGGTCAGTTCTATCAGCTCGATCGCCTCGGACCTTTTCTCGCCCCAGGCAATGAGGATTTCCAGCGCCTCGGCCTGGAAGCCCCTGAAGCGCGCCTCAACCGGCCGGGCGACCTCGGCACCGGCCGCAAAGTTCTTGAGCTTTCCCTTCAGCTCCGCAATGATTTGCTGGGCCATTCTCTTGCCCACGCCGTCCAGCAGCAACAGCGTCTTCTCGTCGCCGTTTTCTATCGCCGCCGCTATCTGCGCGATCGGCATACTCAACAGCCGAAGCCCTTTTCTTATCCCGATGCCCTTGACGCTGATGAACTTTGTGAAGAAATCCCTCTCGGCCTCACTGAGAAAACCCACCATCCGCGGCACGAAAGACCCACCGCCGGGCGTGCCCTCGTAGTACTCCATCGTGCACAACGTAATATCCCGCCCGACCTTGTCCGACAGCGAACTGACACAGTATCCCGGCAGCATCACCTCGTAGGCGACCGGCCCGACCTGCACCAGGGCCCCGGCATTGTCGAGACTGATCAGTTTTCCTTCTATCCTCGCGATCATAAAGCCCTTCACCATCCCGGGCGGTCTATCGCCCCGCCCGCCCACGCACCACCAACGGCAGCGAAAGCGAATCAGCACAGCACACGGCTGCCGCGATCGCGTCGGCCACGTCGCTCGGGCTGGGCACCTGCGGCAGTGCCAGCAGCGTTGCAACCGCTTTTTGGACCTGCTGCTTTGAGGCCCGGCCGTTGCCTGTCACCGATTTCTTTATCTGCGTGGCCCCGAAGCTGCGGACCTCAACGCCCGCCTCGGCCGCCTTCTGCAGTATAACCCCCCGCGCGTGACCCATCAATATCGCCGTCCGCGGATGCTTGTAGTGCGAGTAAAGCTTCTCCACCGCAAAGAGGTCCGGTTCGAGCCTTTGCAGCAAAGCCTCCGTGTCGGCGGCTATCTGGTTGAGCTTGACTTCCACGGCCAGGTTTGCCTGCGTCCGAAACAACCCGGCCTCGATAAGCCGTTGCCTGCCTCGGCCCACTTCGATGCAGGCGTACCCGCAAACCTGCAGCCCCGGGTCGATACCGAGTATCCTCACTTCAACCTCCAGCGAGTCCCTTCGGGCCGGTCTTCCAGCACGATGCCGGCTTCACTGAGCCGGTCGCGAATAGCATCGGCCGCGGCGAAGTCCTTTCGCTGCCGGGCCTGGTTGCGCTGCTCGATAAGAATGTTCATCACGCTCTCGAACAATCGCTCATCCGCGCCGCTGCTTTGTTCCTTATCGACCACGCCCAGAACGTCCCCCGCAAGCCTGTCGAACCAGCCTTCAACTTCGCCCAGTGTCCCTGCGGTTACCGCGGGTTGCTCCAGCAGTGCATTGGTCAACCTGACCGCCTCGAACACCACCGACAATGCCACCGACGTATTCAAGTCATCGTCCATTGCCTCTTCGAACCGCTGCTTGAGCTGGTCCAATTGCCTGCTGACATCTTTATCCGCATCTCCCGCCGGTGCACCGGCGATAGCCCTGCGCAGGCTCCTGACGGTATCGTTTATCTTCCTGTAGCCGCTCTGGGCCGCATAAAGCGCCGCATCGGAAAAATCCAGCGGGCTGCGGTAGTGGCTGTTAAGCACAAGCTGCCGCACCGCCAGCGGCTCGTACGCCCGCATCAGCCGCTCGTGCGAGCCGGAAAACACCTGCTTGAGCGTGATGAAGTTGTTGAGGCTCTTGCCCATCTTCTGGCCGTCCACCGTGACCATGTTGTTGTGCAGCCAGTACCGCACGAATTGCACGCCGTTGGCCGCCTCGGACTGGGCAATCTCGCAGTCGTGGTGCGGGAACTGGTTCTCAAGTCCGCCGCCGTGGATGTCGATGGTCTTGCCGAGGTACTTCATACTCATCACCGAGCATTCCAGGTGCCAGCCGGGATAACCCATTCCCCAGGGACTCGGCCACTGCATAATGTGGTTGGGCTCGGCCTTTTTCCAGAGCGCGAAATCAACCGGGTTTCTCTTCTCCTCGGAAACCTGCACCCGTGCCCCCGCCAGCATCTCCTCGACCTTTCTGCCCGAGAGCTTGCCGTATTCGCTGAACTTGCTGACATCGAAATAAACCGACCCGTTGACCTCGTAGGCATAGCCTTTATCCAGCAGTGTCTTGACCAGTTCTATCTGCTCGGTTATGTGTCCGGTCGCGCGCGGGCTGATGTCCGGGCGGACACAGTTCAGCCGGTCCATATCATCGAAGTAGCTGCGGGTATAGTACTCGGCCACGGCCATCGGGTGCTTCTTTTCTCGCCGGGCCGCCGCGACCACCTTGTCCTCGCCCTGGTCCGCGTCGTCGGTCAAATGACCGACGTCCGTAATGTTCTGCACGTACGTCACACTATAGCCTATGTAACGCAGGTATCTAACCAGCACGTCGAAGCTGACATAGCTCTTGGCGTGGCCCAGGTGGGCGTGGCCGTAAACCGTCGGGCCGCACACGTATATGCCGACCCGGCCCTTTTGCAGCGGCTCGAATCGCTCTCTTTTTCTGGTCAGGGTGTTGTAAAGTTCAAGCGCCATTCGTTGTGTGCCACCTCCGTTCCTGCTTGTTCCGAATCGTCGATAAAAAGCCGTAATCTCCTTTCAACGCGCCCTGTCGCCCCTGCGCCCCACGCACCGATGCCCATCGCTTGTGCCGGTGGGCTTCACAGGGTCCTTCTGTACTTCTTTTTCAACAGAACCGCCGCGGTCGCAGCGATCGCCCGGCCTGCGCCGATGTCTCCGAAGCCCTCGTTCGTCTTGGCCTTGACGTTCACCGTCGCGAAATCTATCCCCAGAAGCCCCGCGATGCACCTTCTTATCTGCCCTTTGAACGGCGCAACCGTCGGGACCTCCGCGTGAATTATCAGGTCAACGTTCGCAATCTCCCAGTCCTTCGCCTCCAGTTTCTCCCTGACAATCAACAGAAGCTCCTTGCTGTCGGCGTCCTTCCATTTCTGGTCCGTATCCGGAAACAGCGTCCCGATATCGCCCATCCCCGCCGCACCAAGCAGCGCATCAATCACCGCGTGCAGGACTGCATCGCCGTCGCTGTGCCCGGCCAGTCCCGCCTCGTACGGCACGTACACGCCGCCGAGCATAAGTTTTCTGCCTTCCACCAGCGCGTGAATGTCCGTGCCTATGCCGGTTCGATATTCCGGTTTTGGTCTTTCAATCACAGCGTCCCCTTGGTGCTGGGTATTTCGTTCCCGACGACCCTCACCGCCGCCGCCAGGGCCTGTCCAAGCCCCTTGAAAATCGCCTCGGCTATGTGGTGGCTGTTCGTACCGTACGGCACGTTGATGTGCAGGTTGAACATCCCGCTGTTCGCAACGCTGCGCAGCATCTCCTCAAGGCACTGCACATCGAAATCGCCTATGCGCTGCGTGCGGTACTCGACGTTGTACACAAAGTTGGGCCGGCCCGACAGGTCCACCGACACGTTTGCTATCGTCTCTTCCATCGGCACCGAGCTGTGCCCGTACCTCGCAATGCCCTTTTTGTCTCCCAGCGCCTCCAGCAGACCCTGCCCCAGGCATAGGCCGATATCTTCGGACGTGTGGTGCGCGTCCACTTCCAGGTCGCCGCTGGCCCGAATCGTTATGTCCATCCTGCCGTGCTTGCTCAGATGTGCCAGCATATGGTCAAGGAAACCAATGCCCGTATCTATCTGGTACCGGCCCGTTCCGTCCAGGTTTAGCTGCAGCTCCACGGTGGTTTCCTTGGTCCGCCTCTGTACCTTCGCCGTCCGGTTTTTCATAGGTTCATCCCTGCTCGGAAAGAATCTCTTTGATGGCCAGCACCAGCTTGTCGTTCTGTTGGCTGGTGCCCACGGTAATTCGCAGCTTGTCGTCGAGACCCGGCGTGTCAAAATACCTTACGTAAATACTCCGCTCGACCAGCTTCTGGTAAATCCCCTCGGCACGGCCGTTCCTGTTACGGGCCAGAACGAAGTTGGCAAAGCTGTCCGGCACCTTGAACTTCAGCGCGCGAAGCTGCGCGGTAAGCGTCGCCCGGTCCTGCCTTACCTTCTCGATGTTCTGCCGGAAGTACTCCTGGTCCCTTATCGCTGCCGTGGCCGCCGAGATTGTCACCGCGTCGACGTTGTAAGAATCCTTGATCTTCATCAGGCCCGCTATCAACTGCGGCCTTGCAATGGCGTACCCGAACCGCAGCCCCGCCAGCGAGTAGCCCTTGCTCATCGAGCGAAGGATGATAACGTTGTCGAAGTCCTTGACCAGTCGGGCGCAGTTATCGTCGGCAAAGTCAACGTATGCCTCGTCGATAAGCAGCACCCCCTTTACCTCGTCCGCCAGGGACGCCATTTCCGCGACCGCCACGAACGTGCCGCTCGGTGCGTTCGGGTTGCAGACAATCGTAAGTGCCGCCGCCGTACCTGCCAGCTTCGCCGGAAGGTTGAACTCGTCGTCGAAAGGCACCTCAACCGTCGCGCAGTCCTGCAACTGCGCAAGGACCGCGTACAGCGAGTACGTCGGAACCGGGTACGCCACCGCCCGCTGCCGGTCGCAAAACGCCTGCATCGCAATCCGCAGCAACTCGTCGCCGCCGTTGCAGCACATAATCCAGTCGGGTTCGACGTCGTTAAGCTCGGCCGCCGCCTGCCGGAAAGCCTCCCCCAGCGGGTCCGGGTACCTGCGAAGCTGCTCAGGCCGAATCCCTGCAATCGCCTCCATCACGGCGGGCGACGGCGGATACGGATTCTCGTTCGTGTTGAGCTTGACTACGGCATCCCCTTCGGGGGGCTGGTAGCCCGGCGTGTAGCCCTGGGCCTGCTCGATATTCTGGCGAAAGTAACCCATCGTACGGTTCTGCAATGTCCACCCGCAAAGGCATCCGGGATATTTCACTATGTTCCAGGATTATAAGCGCATCCGTCGCCAAAGCAAAGACAGATTCCCAATCCTGCTGGTTACGGCAGGCTCCGCCACCGATGTGATTTCCCCCGCCGCCTAAAAGCCCTAAACGCCCGACCGCCTGCCGCTACGGCGTGCAGTAATCTATCAGCCTCGCCAGCTCGCTGCGCAGGTCCTTGCGATTGACAATCATATCGACGAAGCCGTGCTCGAGCATAAACTCGGCCGACTGAAAACCTTCCGGCAGCTCCGTTTTTATCGTCTCGGCTATTGTCCGCGGACCGGCGAACCCAATCAGGGCCTTCGGCTCGGCTATTATCACGTCGCCGAGCATAGCGAAGCTCGCCGACACGCCGCCGGTCGTCGGGTCGGTCAGAACCGAAATGAACAGCCCTCCAGCCTCGTCGTACTTCGCAAGCGCCGCAGAAGTCTTGGCCATCTGGCCCAGCGACACCACGCCCTCGTGCATCCTGGCCCCGCCGGAACAGCACACCACAACCAGCGGCAGCGACTCTTCCATCGCCTTCTCGATCGCCGTGCAGACCTTCTCACCCACCACAAAGCCCATCGAACCCATCAAGAAATTCGAGTCCATAACACCCAGAATTACCGGCCTGCCCTTGATGAACGCCTTGCCTATCCGCATCGCCTCGTTGCTGCCGCTTTTTTCGGCATCGGACTTCAGCCGCTGCTTGTAGCTGGTGGCTTTGTACTTGAAGTCGAGCGGGTCTTTCGCGGCCATATCCGCCAGCATCTCTTCGAAGCTGCCCTCGTCCACCAGGTACCTGATCCGAGTTTCGGCGTCGATGCGAAAGTGGTAGTTGCACTGCGGACAGACGTTCAGATTCTTCAGGACCGCGCTTTTGTACAGCATATGCTCGCAGTCCGGACAGCGCATCCACAGACCGGCCGGCATTTCCTTGCGAGGCCGCAGCGAAAAGCCGTTCCACTTGCTTTGCTGTTCCTCGGTCATACTCGAAGTCTTCCCTGTCATCCTGCGCTGGTTATTTTACCGAAAGAATACCGGCCTGTCGTGCCATTATTCCACCGCTGCCCGTATCGCCCTGATGGCGGCCGCACGGTCCTTTTTCGAGAAAATCGCGTTGCCCGCCACCAGCGTATCCGCACCATACGAAACCACCGTCGGCGCTGTTCGCGGGTCTATGCCGCCGTCCACCTCCACGCGGACGCCCGCACCAACCAGCCGGCGGACATCCACCACCTTCCTGGCCGCCGCGGGCATAAAGGCCTGGGCGCCGAAACCAGGATGAACCGTCATCACCAGAACCATATCGCACAGCCGCGCGACGTCCTTGACGGCATCGACCGGCGTCTCGGGATTCAGGCAGACACCCGCCGTGCAACCCAGCTCGTGCAGCCTGTCGATAAGCTCGGCCGGCCGGTCCGTAGTCTCAATGTGGAATGTGATATGGTTGGCACCCGCCTCGACGAACCGCTCGGCGTATTTGTCGGGGTCCGTTATCATCAGGTGCGCATCGAAAACGAGCCTGCTGCACCGCCGCAGTTTCTCCACCACCACCGGCCCGATCGTTATGTTCGGCACAAAATGGCCGTCCATCACGTCGAGATGAACGATCTTCACCCCTGCCGATTCCACCTGGGCTATCTCGTCGGCCAGCCTTGCAAAATCGGCACTGAGAATCGATGGGGCGATTTCAAGGCTCCCCGCCGCCGGCAGACGCAATTCCATACGAGCTTGCTTCATCGCATCACTTCGCAAACCGTCCCCGCCGTGAACACCGCACCTGCCGCCGACCGCCCGGGCATTACCTGTCGTCGAGCAGCTCGATGCACTTGAACTTCTTGCCTTCCAGCAGCTCCAGCGATGCCCCGCCGCCGGTCGAGATATGACTGACCTGGTCCTCCAGCCCGAGCTTCTTGATCGCGCTGGCACTGTCGCCGCCGCCTATCACGGTTCGCGCGCCCTTCCGAGTCGCCTCGGCAACCGCAAGCGCAACCGCCTTGGTCCCCTCGTCGAAAGGCGGCGTCTCGAATACACCCATAGGCCCGTTCCAAACGATCGTCCGGGCGCCGCTGATCTTCTCGGCGAAAAGCTTCCGCGTCTCCGGGCCGATATCGACGCCCTGCCAGTCGCTGCCGATGTCGCCGGTAACAACCTTGTGCTCGGCGCCGGGGGCGATTTCCCTGGCCACGACCGTATCAACGGGAAGCACGATTTCGCAGCCGATATCCTCGGCCTGCCCGACCAGCCTGCCCGCCTCGTCGAGGAAACCATCCTCGCAGAGGCTCTGGCCGATGTTGCGGCCGTCCGCCTTGAAAAACGTATAGGCCATCGCGCCGCCGATAAGTATCCGGTCCACCTTGTCCAGCAGGTTCTCGATAACACCTATCTTGTCCGAGACCTTCGCGCCGCCCAGTATCGCAACGAACGGCTTCTCGGGCCGGCTTATCGTATCATCCAGGAACTTTAACTCCTTTTCCACCAAAAAGCCGATTACGCGAGGCTTGCCTTCCATCATAACCGGCACCGTGTACATCGACGCATTGTCCCGGTGCGCCGTGCCGAACGCGTCGTTGACGTAGATGTCCCCCAGCGAAGCAAGCTGCCTGGCAAAATCGTCTTTCGCCTGCCGCAACTGGCTGTCTTCACGTGCGGCCTTGTCCTTTATCGTCTCTTCCTTGTGAAAACGCAGGTTCTCGAGAAGCATACACCGGCCGGGCTCAAGACCATCGGCTGCGGCCTTGGCCTCGGGCCCGATGCAATCGGAGACAAAAACAACCTCCTGGCCGAGCAACTCCGAAAGCCTTTCGGCCACGGGTCTCAACGACAGCTTCTCGTTGCGCTTGCCGCCCGGCCTGCCCAGGTGGCTCATCAGTATCAACGCCCCGCCTCGCTCCAGCACGTTCTTTATCGTCGGCAGGGCCTTGACGATCCGGTCGTCACTGGTGATGTTGCCGTTATCGTCCAGCGGCACGTTGAAATCGCACCGCATCAGGACCTTCTTGCCCGCAACGTCAACCTCGGCAATCGTCTTCTTGGCCATTTGTCCGTCCTCAACACAGCGTAGCCGCGTCCCGAAGTCCCACGACTATCCCGCCATTCGCTCCATTATATCAACCGTACGGTTCGAGTAGCCCCACTCGTTGTCGTACCAGCTTACCACCTTCACCGTACGCCCGATCACCATCGTGCACAGCGAATCGAATATCGACGACGCCGGGTTCTTGATGATGTCACTGCTGACGATCGGCTCGTCGCAGTAAACCAGAATACCCTTCATAGGCCCCTCGGCCGCACTCTTCATCGCCGCGTTGACCGAATCCCTGTCCACGTCCTTGCTGACGTTCACCACCAGGTCCACCACGCTGCCGACCGGAACCGGAACCCTCACGGCCATACCGTCAAGCTTGCCGTCAAGCTCCGGAATCACCTTCCCGATCGCCTTGGCCGCGCCCGTCGTGGTCGGAATGATGTTCACGCCCGCTGCACGAGCTCGACGAAGGTCCTTGTGTATCAGGTCGCTCACGCGCTGGTCGTTCGTGTACGCGTGAATCGTCGTCATAAGCCCCTGCTCCACGCCGAATGCGTCGTTCAATACCTTCGCCACCGGCGCCAGGCAATTCGTCGTGCAGCTCGCGTTGGAGACGAAAGTCGTGTCCTTCGTCAGCTTATCATCATTCACGCCCAGAACCACCGTCGCCTCGATGTCGTCCTTGGCCGGGACCGTCAGCACAACCTTCTCGGCACCGGCCTTGATGTGGTCGCCGTATCCACCCTTCGGCGATTCCTTCGTCCGGAATATACCCGTCGATTCCACCACAACCTTGACGCCCATATCCCTCCACGGAAGCTCCGCGGGGTTCTTCACCGACAAAACCTTCACGCTCTTGCCGTTTATCACCAGCTCCTTGTCGCCGGCCTCCACCGTGCCTTCCCACCGGCCCATAACGGAGTCGTACTTGAAAAGGTGCGCAAGGCTGCCGGCATCCGCCAAATCGTTGACCGCCACAAGCTCCAGCTTGTCCTGCCTGGACATAATAATTCTCGCCACCGCCCGGCCTATCCGGCCGAACCCGTTAATAGCCACCTTCGTTGCCATACGGACTTCTCCTTCGTTAATGCACCCTTAATGCGTTTCTTGACCATTCCTTCAACTCAGGTCAGGCGAAGCCGCAGTGTATTGACACCCACCCGCACCTGTCAAGCACTTTTCACCGGCACGGTCGGATGGCGGCGGGCGTTGCGATTGCGGGTGGTTTTTCATTCGAGCCGGGGGCTTTCGGCGCCGCA
>CAYSBK010000031.1:0-17349 GCA_964429265.1 uncultured Pirellulales bacterium
CTGGCTCCCCTGCCGAGCGCGACTCGATCCATCCGAATTGTCCTGCGTCGGTATATGTGCCGGCGTGCACGAAGAAACTGCATCGTAAGCCACCGGCATCGATCAATCCATAGAGTCAAAATAGCCTCACGGCAACGTCTGGGGCTGCAACGGATTGCGGACAATCCACTTTATCATCCCTTTGCCGCACTCAGGGCTGGGTCTTCGCTTTCCTGGTTCCGACACGGCCGCGCCAAGGCAGCGCACCCGGCTACAGCGTGGCCGATCTCAGCACGGGCGACTTCTTGTACCGCTCGCCTTCGACCTTGCCTGCGACGCCGTAAGACAGAAAGTATTCAAAATCCGGCATAAGCTCGCCGCCGAACCCGACGTATCGCCTGCCGCCGACGCAGCCGACCGACTTGGCGTCGAAGCACAGGCTCTTGCCCACGCGGACCTTCGCAAGCTCGGCGAAGATGCACCAGTGCCCACGCGGCCGCTTGACCATCTCGGCCCCGGCCAATAGCTGTACTGAGTTTTCTCCCCGGCCGGAAAGTATAGCGCTATGATAATCATACAAATCGGCGCGATACGGTAAAGACTTTTCGCCGTAAGGACCACGGAATTACGGTTTTTGGCTCGGCGTTTCTGTTGCCGCCTCACCGTGTGCTGCGGTGCCTACCCGGTCTCGGCTTTCGTGTAGCGGGCCATTGCGATGGTGCCGGTTCGCGCAACGCCCTTGATGCCATAGGGTTTGCACGCCCTGATGAAGGCCTCGATTTTTGCTTCCGGGCCGCTTACTTCGACCATAAGGGACTTCGGGCCGATATCAACCACCTTGCCTTTGAACATTTCGATAAGCGAGTGGATCTCGGCGCGCTTCTCGGGCACGGCGGAAATGCTTATCAGCATCAGGTCCCGCGCGACGACCGGCTGGCCTGCAAAGTCCTGCACTTTCACGACCGGCACAATCTTCGCCAGTTGCTTTCGCACCTGTTCGACGACCCTGTCGTCGCCGATTACAACGATGGTCATCCGGCTGAGGTCCGGGTCCTCGGTCCGGCCGACCGCCAGCGAGTCGATATTGAACGCCCGCGCCGCGAACATCCCCGCCACGTGCGCCAGGACGCCGGGCTTGTTCTCAACCAGTGCACTGAGTATATGCTTCATCGTTCAGCTCTTCCCAATCGTCGTTAGCGATTCGGCGATTCGCCTCAGGCCAGCCGCTCAAGTATCTCAAGCCCGTCCATTTCGTCGAGGCTCTTGCCCGCGGCAACCATCGGCCAGACATTCTCCTCGCGCTCGATCCGAAAATCAACCACGCAGGGTTGTTTCTCCTTCAGCGCCTGCGCGATAACCTTCGGCACGTCCGCCTTCTTATCGACCGTGTAACCAACCGCCCCCAGCGCCCGAGCAACCTCGGCGTAATCTGGATTCGACAGGTAGCTCTTCGAGTAACGCTTGTTGTAAAAAAGCTCCTGCCACTGCCGGACCATCCCCATGTAGCCGTTGTTCAGTATGCAGACCTTTATCGGCAGCTTGTTCTCCACCGCCGTGCAAAGCTCGGTCATAGTCATATTGAAACTGTGGTCCCCGTCGATGTCGATGACGGTCCGGCCGGGACAGCCCACCTGCGCACCTATCGCCGCAGGCAGCCCGAAACCCATCGTCCCCAGCCCGCCCGAACTTATCAATTGCCGCGGCCTGCTGAACTTGTAGAACTGCGCCACCCACATCTGGTTCTGCCCGACCCCCGTGGTAACTATCGCCTTGCCGTCCGTTTGGCGACACAGCTCTTCGATCACGTACTGAGGCTTCACGGTCGAACCGTTGTTGTCATACCGGAAGGGATACTTCCGCTTCCACTGCGCGATTTGCTTGAACCAATCGGCCCTTTCGACATATTCAACCTCGTTGACCAGCTCGGCCAGTATTTCCCTGGCGTCGCCGACAACCGGAATATCGACGTGAACGTTCTTGGAGATGCTCGACGCATCGATGTCGATATGAATAATCCTGGCGTTCGGCGCAAAGCTCTTGACCTTGCCGGTGACCCTGTCGTCGAAGCGCGCCCCGACTGCAATCAGCAAATCGCATTGCTGAACGGCGTAGTTGGCGTAGGCCGACCCGTGCATCCCAAGCATATCCAGCGACTCCGGCCGCCGCTGGTCGAAGCTGCCCAGTGCCATAAGCGTCATCGCCACCGGCAGGTGCGCCTTTTCCGCCAGCGCCCGCAATTCCTCGTGGGCGTTGGCGGTGGTCACTCCTCCGCCGACGTAAAGCACCGGACGCTTCGACTCGTTTATTGCCCGCGCTGCAGCCAGTATCTGCCGCTTGTGACCCTTGGTCTTCACGTGGTAGCCGCGCAGCTTCATCTCTGTGCCGGCGTTGTCACGGCATTTCGCAACCTCGACGTCAACCGGTATATCTACCAGCACCGGCCCGGGCCTGCCCGTCGAGGCGATATAAAATGCCTCGCGGATGGTCCGCCCGAGGTCGCGCACGTCCTTGACGATGCAATTGTACTTCGTCACCGGGCGCGTGATACCCGTGATGTCGGCCTCCTGGAAGGCGTCGTTGCCGATAAGTTCCGTTCGTACCTGCCCCGTAAGCGCAACCACCGGCACCGAGTCCATCATTGCGGTCGCCAGACCCGTCGTCAGGTTGCACGCGCCGGGTCCGCTGGTGGCCACCACCACGCCCACTCTGCCCGTTGCACGCGCGTAGCCGTCGGCCATATGGCAGCCACCTTGCTCGTGCCGCGGGATCACAAAATTGATGGGTGCGTCGTAAAGCCTGTCGAACAGCGGCAGCACCACTCCGCCCGGATATCCGAACATCGTCTCGACGCCGAGATCAACAAGCGTATCGACGATAATCTGGGAACCTGTCTTGAGGGAGATTTGCCCCGCGGCGGCCGGGACCGAGGACCTGGCTTTCATAATTGTCCCTTTCCTGATAAACCAACGTTATTCCGGTCAACTATAGCTTTGCAGGCGGCCCCCGCTTCCTCACCTGCTTTCAACCCGAAAGCAAGTGAAGTCAGGCGGGGGTTTCGTGCCCTGCCATAATCCCGAAACTCCGCAACCTGCGGATCTCAGGACGACATCGGCCCCATCCGGCGCCGATGCCCAGATATTATACGAAAGAAACCGGCGTTCCGTCAACCTTAATTTCGGCAATTTGACGCCTTTCGATGACCATTTTTCGCTTACCACCGCCCACAAGGGCCTCGCCCGCCGAAAAAGCTGGCCGCCGCCGGCCGCATCCGCTATAATGCAACCGGCAATTTAAAATTATCAGGAGAACGCCGATGTGTGAAGAATGCGGCTGCGGCCAGACAGATACCGAACAATCCTTCGAGCAGAAGGTCCGCTCGGCAATCGAGGCGGTTCGACCGGCCCTGCAAAGCCACGGCGGAGACATCGAACTGGTCGGAACCGACCCAGACAACACCGTCAGGGTCCGCCTGCAGGGCGCCTGTCACGGCTGTCCCGGCGCGACGATGACGCTGACGATGGGCGTTGAAAGAATACTCAGGGAAAAGATACCCGAGGTCAAACAGGTTATCGCCGTGGAATAAACCACCGGGCCGTCACCGTCGCAACGCCAGGTGTTCGGCGATGCGACCGGCCGTCGGTGCCTCGATAACGCCCAGCTCGGTTATTATCGCCGCGATGTTTCCGGCCTCGGTGACATCAAAGGCGGCGTTGTAAACATCCACCCCCCGCGGGGCGACCTCCACGCCGCCTATCGTCGTGACCTCGGCCCCCGGCCGCTGCTCGATGGGAATATCCCGCCCGCTTTTTATGCTCAAATCGAATGTGCTCGAAGGCGCCGCCACGTAAAACGGCACGCCGTGCTGGCGCGCAAGGATGCTCAGGCTGTAGGTCCCTATCTTGTTTGCGGTGTCGCCATTGGCCGCAATGCGGTCGGCGCCCGTTATGACCGCGTCGATTCGGCCCTGCTTCATAAGCCACCCGGCCGCATTATCACAGATAAGCGTCGCCTCGATGCCCGCCTGCATAAGCTCCCAGGTCGTAAGCCTGGCCCCCTGCAGCAGTGGTCGCGTTTCATCAACGAACACCCTGAAGCGCCCGCCGGCCCTGTGTGCTTCGAAGATGACCGCCAGCGCCGTCCCCTGCCCGGCGGTCGCCAAGGCCCCTGCGTTGCAGTGCGTAAGCACGCCGGCCGCCTGCCTTATCAGCTCCCGGCCGTTCAGGCCTATCCGCCGGCACATATCGACGTCTTCCTGGTAGATGGCGTTCGCCTCCGCCAGCACCGCCTTTCGAAGGCCCGTCGCATCCGCCGCGTTGCTTTCGGCGTAACGCTTGGCCCGCTCGATGACCCGCTCGACGGACCACGACAGGTTCACCGCCGTCGGCCGCGACGAGCAAAGGTACCGCCCCGTCTGCTCAGCCGTCGAGAGGCACTGCTCGATGTCCGCATCCGCGCCCAGCTTCTGAAGCCCCAGCACGATCCCGTAACCACCCGCCACGCCGATCGCCGGCGCTCCTCGCACCGCGAGCGTCTTTATCGCATCGAAAAGCTCTTCGACATCTCCGCACCTGAGCCTGACAAGCTCACCAGGCAGCCGCCGCTGGTCTATTATCTCCAGGTAGCCGTCAACATCACCAACCCACTTTAGCGACTGAATCGTCATAGTCATAGCCGGCTCAGCCCGTCCGCCTTTGCGGCTCCCTGCCGCCGGCGGCCTCGGCCTGTAGCTTCTTCCGAAGGTACCTGGCCGTGTAGCTCTTGCGCTTCTTGATAATCTCCTCCGGCGAACCCTGTGCCACCACCTCGCCGCCGGCGTCGCCCCCTTCGGGGCCAAGGTCGATTATGTAATCCGCCATCTTCACCACGTCAAGGTTATGCTCGATCACCACCACCGTGTTGCCGTAATCCGTCAGCCGGCCGAGAACGTTGAGCAGGTTCTCTATATCGGCAAAATGCAACCCCGTCGTCGGCTCATCCAGCACGTATAACGTGTGGCCCGTCGCGGCCTTGCCAAGCTCGGCCGCAAGCTTGACCCGCTGGGCTTCACCGCCCGACAGCGTCGTCGAAGATTGCCCAAGCTGCATATACCCAAGCCCAACATCCGCAAGCATCTGCAACAGCCGAACGATATTCGGGAAGTTCTCGAAAAACTTCAACGCCTGCTCGATCCGCATATCCAGCACCTCCGCGATGTTCTTGCCGCGGTAGGTGACCTGGAGCGTCTGCGGGTTGTAGCGGGTGCCCTTGCACGTCTCGCACGTTACGTAAACGTCCGGCAGAAAATGCATCTCTATCTTCTTCGTGCCCTGGCCCTTGCAGGCCTCGCAGCGGCCCCCTTTGACGTTGAAGCTGAATCGCCCAGGCTTGTAGCCCCGTATCTTGGCTTCCCGCGTCATCGAAAACAGCTTACGTATCAGGTCGAAAACGCCGGTGTACGTGGCAGGGTTGCTGCGCGGCGTCCTGCCTATCGGCGACTGGTCGATTTCGATAACCTTGTCGATTTGCCCGGCGCCGAGGATTTGCTTGTGCCGGCCGGGCTTGTCGCGCGAGCCGTACAACCGCCGCCTCAGCGCACGCA
Source organism: uncultured Pirellulales bacterium (assembly GCA_964429265.1). Lineage (GTDB taxonomy): Bacteria > Planctomycetota > Phycisphaerae > Sedimentisphaerales > Anaerobacaceae > CAYSBK01. The sequence goes on from CAYSBK010000031.1 coordinate 5,558, forward strand.
GCAGAATCTGGCTGACCAACGTGCTCTTGCCGGACCCGGAAACACCCGTCACGCACGTGAACACACCCAGCGGAAACTTCACGTCGATGTTCTTGAGGTTGTTCTCCGCCGCAAGCTTGACCTCGATGCAACGGTTCAGGTCGTACTTCCTGCGCTTTCTGGGCATCGGTATCACGCGCCTGCCGGCAAGGTACTGCCCCGTCAGCGACCTGCGGCAGCGGACAATGTCCGCCAGCTTGCCCTGGGCAACCACCTCGCCGCCGTTGGCACCGGCTGCCGGGCCGATGTCAATTACGTGGTCGGCGCTTCGTATGATGTCTTCGTCATGTTCGACCACTATCACCGTGTTGCCGATGCGACTGAGCCTTCGAAGTATGCCCAGCAGCCGGTCGTTGTCCCTCTTGTGCAAACCTATCGTCGGCTCATCCAGCACGTAACAAACGCCCACCAGCCCGCTGCCGACCTGTGTCGCCAGGCGAATCCGCTGTGCCTCACCGCCCGAAAGCGTGCTGCTTCTTCGGTCCAGCGTCAGGTACCCCAGCCCCACGTCCACCATAAATTTGAGCCGCGCGTTTATCTCCTTCAGTATCGGTGCCGCAATCGTCGCCCGCTCGGCGTCCAAACGCAACTGCTTGAAAAACTGCTGGGCCTTTTCGATGCTCAACTGCGCCAACTCGTGGATGGTCTTGCCGCCCACCGTAACCGCCATCGCCTCGGGTCGAAGCCTCGCGCCCTTGCAACTGCGGCAGGGCTGCTCCGAAAGGTAATTGTGAAGCCTGGCCTTGACGAACTCGCTGGTGGTCGTCCGCCAGCGCCTCTCCAGGTTCGCCAGAACTCCCTCGAACCAGAATCCGTAGCGTCTCTCGTCGGCCGCCGTCGTGCCGTACATCAGGATGCGCCTGGCCTCACCCGGCAGTTTCTCAAACGGCACCGACTTGCTTATGCCCATATTCCTGCAGAAACGCTTCACAAGCCGGTTGTAGTAGATGTTCATCCGCTTGCCGCCCTTGCGCCACGCATCAATCGCGCCGTTCTCCAGCGACACCGTCTTGTCGGGCACCACCAGGTCCGGGTCGAACTCCAGAATCGTCCCAAGCCCGTCGCAGCTGCGGCAGGCGCCGTACGGACTGTTGAAACTGAAAAGCCTCGGCGAAAGCTCCGCAAGGCTGGCCTGCGGGTGCTTTGCACAGGCAAACTTTTCGCTGTAAACAAGCTCTTTCCACTCGCCCTTGTCCTGCTCGTCGCCGGGTGACTGAACCAGCACGATTATCACCCCGTCGCCCAGTTTCAGCGCCGTCTCCACCGAGTCCGCAAGCCGAGTCCGAATCGACTCGCGGATTATCAACCTGTCCACCACCGCCGAGATGTCGTGCTTCTTGTTCTTGTCAAGCTCCGGAACGCCCCGCACGTCGTAAACCTGCCCGTCCACCCGCGCACGCACGAAGCCCTGTCGCTGAATCCCCGCGAGCACGTCCTTGTGCTCACCCTTCCTGCCGACCACCAGCGGCGCGCAGACCTGCACTTTTGTCCCTTCGGGATGACCCAGTATCGACTCGACTATCTGGCTGGCGTGCTGGCTGCTTATCTCGCTGCCGCAGACCCAGCAGTGCGGAACCCCGGCCCTGGCGAAAAGAAGCCGAAAGTAGTCGTATATCTCCGTCGTGGTCGCAACCGTCGAACGCGGGTTGCTGCTGGCACTGCGCTGCTCGATGGCAATGGTCGGCGGCAACCCCGTGATTTCCGAAACCGCCGGCTTCTGCATCTGCTCCAGAAACTGCCGCGCATAGGCGCTTAGCGACTCGACGTACTTGCGCCGACCCTCGGCGTAAACCGTGTCGAACGCCAGCGAACTTTTGCCCGAGCCGCTTATCCCCGTTATCACCACCAGCTTATCACGCGGTATGCTCAGGTTGATATTCTTGAGATTGTGCTCGGCCGCTCCGATTATCTTTATGGCTTTCTCTTCGCCCCTGGCCATCGGCGAACTTCTCCTTGCTCGGCGCTGCGGTTGCATCGCTATCACGCAAAATGCGCAACCGCCCAAACAATCAATTGTACCACACCGCCTCCGCAAGTAAAATGCTTAACCGCCTTTGGACACTCGACTGAACGGACCATCCTATGCCGGCAAAAAGGCTGCACAACTGGAACCTCTCTTACAAAGAGGCCGTCGAGCTGCAGACGAAACTGGCCCGCCGGGTCAAGTGCACCGCACTGAAAAAGAATATCCACCTCGTGGCGGGGCTTGACTGCGCCTTCAGCTCCGACGGCGACACGATTATCGCCGCAGTGGTGGTGCTCAGGATGGTGGACCTGCAGCCCGTGGAAACCAGGACCGCCCGCCGGAAATCACGGTTCCCCTACATCCCCGGCCTGCTGTCTTTCCGCGAGGCCCCGGTCTGCATCGCCGCCGCTCAAAAATTACACCTCAGCCCCGACGTGTTCATCGTCGACGGCCAGGGCCTGGCACATCCCCGCCGGCTCGGGCTGGCATCACACATCGGCCTGTGGCTTGATGCTCCCACGATCGGCTGTGCAAAAAGCAGGCTCGTCGGCTCGTTCGACCAGCCCCCTCGAAAAAAAGGTTCTTCCAGTCCGCTCACCCATAACGGCCGCGTCGTCGGCGCGGTCCTTCGAACACGCACCGGCGTAAAGCCGGTGTTCGTTTCCGTTGGCCACAGGTGCCGACTCGAAGACGCAATTCGACTCACGCTGGCCTGCTGCCCCAAGTACCGCCTGCCCGAGCCGACACGCCTGGCACATCAACTGGTCACCAGGCTCAAAACCACCCTGTAACCGCAACCCGAAATCTCCCACCCCGCCGGCACGCTCCCGACCAGCTCACACGGTCAGGTTCTCTGCGTCCCACTTGTGCCCGCGAACCGACCGAAGTATCCGCTCGGCACACTGCATGGCCGCAAGCCCCTCGGCCGCACTTACCTCAGGCTTCGTAGTCTCACCCGCCACGGCCTTGAGGAACGACTCCTGCTCAAGCCGAAGCGGTTCCTTGTCGTCGACGTGCAATTGTTCTATGTGCAGAAGGTCCGGCCAGTTTACCGCCAGCGGGTTGAAGTCGGGCCTGTTCCGCTGCTCTCTTATCCACTTGACGATGTTGACATTCGGGTCGGCCTTGATTATCACACCGCTTTTGCTGAGGTAATCCACGCTCAGGTACGCCTGCCTGCTGAACACGCGAACCTTCCGCTGCGTCTTCAACGCCAGCCTCGATGCCGTTATGTTGGCGATGCAGCCGTTCTCGAATACTATCCGGGCGTTGCAGACGTCCTCGTTCTTGTCGATAACCGCCACCCCGACCGCATCGACTTTCTTGATGGGGCTTTGCGCCAACGAAAGGATTATGTCGATGTCGTGAATCATCACGTCCATCACCACCCCGACGTCCGTCGAGCGGAAGGGATACGGACTTACCCGCGTGGCCTCGATGAACTTCGGCTCGATGTTCAGCCGCTTCATCGCCTGCACAACCGGGTTGCACCGCTCCGAGTGTCCCACCGCCGCGACAACATTGTGCTTGGCCGCAAGCTCAACCAGCTTCTTGCCCTGGCTTACGGTCGCTGCCAGCGGTTTTTCTATCATCACCGCCACGCCGTTCTCGATTAAACGCCTGGCAATGGCAAAATGGTGAATCGTCGGTGTCGCCACCGTCACCGCGTCCACCAACCCCACAAGCTCGTCGCAATCGGTCAACGCGCGGCAGTGGTAACGCTCCGCAAGCCGCCTCGCCTTTGCACCGTCGCAGTCAGCCACCGCCGTCAGCTCACACAGCGGCAACTGGTCGTAAACCTTCGCGTGAATGGCCCCCATCTTCCCCGCACCTATCACCGCCGTGCGCAGCCGTTTCATAGCTTCTCGTTCCCGCAAGTCAACAAAATCGCATTAAGCCTTATTCTTCCGCGCCGCCCCCGTTCCCCTGCGCACTGTATGCCGTGCCGCGACCTCCGATTCAATCCTCGCGAAACTTTTCGAGGTACCGCCCGAAACGGTGCTCATTGCTTTTCAGTATCGCCTCGACCATCGCGCGAACGTTCTCGTCGAGCCCGTCTTCCCTTGCCATTGCCTTGGCGTTTTCCAGAAGCGGCCCGCCATGGCGGTAAAGCCGCTCGTAGGCCTCCGTGATGTTCTGCTGCTGCTCCGCGGTAAGGCCCGCCCTGGCCAGGCCCCTCTTGTTCACGCCCCGTATCCTCGGAGGATAATGACCACTTACGACCAGAAAAGGCGGAATATCACGGTTTATCCCCGACAGGCCCGCCGCGTAACACCACCTGCCAATCGTGCAGAACTGGTGAATCGCCACCATCCCGCTCAGCCACGCGCCCGTCTCTATCCTGCAGTGCCCCGATATCTGAGTGTAGTTGCTCACCACGATCCTGTCCTCGAGTACGCAGTCGTGCCCCACGTGCACCCCTATCATCAGCAGGTTGTCGTTGCCTATCCGCGTTGACTTGTCGGGGTACATGCTCGGGTGAATCGTCACCTGCTCGCGTATCACGTTGCGGTCCCCGATGACAAGCCCGCCCAGTTTCACATCGTCGCCCAGGCCCAGAACCTGCGGCCGGCCGCCGACCACGCAATTGGCGTGAAAATGATTGTCACGGCCCATCCTGACGCCCCTGCCGATCACCACGTTCGCATCGAGCACCGTCCCCGAACCGATGCAAACCCCGCTCTCGATCACGCAGTTCGGCCCTATCCGCACGTCCGCGCCGAGTTCGGCGTCCTTGTCCACAACCGCGCTTGGATGTATCTCAATCATCGTCTCGGTATCCTGAATTCCCCCTGCCTGGCAGTCAAAGTAACCATAATCCGCCCTTCAAATCTTCTCTTCGTCGGCAAGCATAAACTTGATTTGCGCCTCCGCTACAACCGTGTCACGAACCATAGCCGTGCACCGGCACTGCGCACCCCGCCTGCCCAGGCGCATCGTCTCGGCAATCAGCACAAGCTGGTCCCCCGGAACCACCGCCTTGCGAAGCTTCACGTGGTCCATGCTCAGCAGCACCGCCACCTTGCCCGTGTGCTCAAGCTTCTGCGCAAACAAAAGCCCCGACACCTGCGCCATCGCCTCGACTATCAAAACACCGGGCATAATCGGCGTGCCCGGAAAATGCCCCTGGAAAAACTGCTCGTTGTAGCTGACGTTCTTGATCCCCTTGATACGCCTGTCGCCGTCTATCTCCACAACCTTGTCAACCAGCAAAAATGGATACCGGTGCGGTAGAATCTTCGATATCTGCTTTATGTCAAGCACCGCGTCCGTGCCGTACTTCTGCATACGCTCCTGTCGCTCGGCCGCCTCGTAAAGCTTCCTGACCAGTTCCTGGTTCAAAGAGTGCCCCGACTTGTAGGCCACGATTCGTCCCTTGATCGCACGCCCCACCAGCGCAAGGTCGCCTATCAGGTCCACAATCTTGTGCCTGGCGCACTCGTTCGGATACCTGAAACGGTTCTTGATCGGCCCATCCGAGCTTATCACCAGCAAATCCCGCGGACTAAGGTGCGCACCCATACCACGGGCCTGGAACTGCTTGGCCTCCGCCTCCAGCAGAAACGTCCTCGCTCCGGCAAGGTTCTTCTCGAAACTCTCCGGCGTCACACGACAACTGTAAATCTCGCGTCCGATTCCCGTATGACCGCTGTAGTCCAGGTCGTACGTGACGCTCAAACCGTCTTCCGGGTGCGGCAGCGCATATTTCGACGAGTCCCCCGCCGTCAGGCTGATCGGCTCGGTTATGACGAACTCTTTCTGCTTGCGGTCCTGCTCCACTATCCCGCTTTGCTTCAGCACCCGCCAGTACTCCGCGCAACTGCAGTCCGGCGCAGGAAGCTCCATCCCCTCCACCTCGACGAAAAGGTTGTCGATATCGAGCGCACGCACCGCCGCCAGGCAGTGCTCGACCGTCTCGATGCTCACCGGGCCTTTCTTGAGAGTGGTCCGGCGGCTGCGCTGCGCAACATTCGGGGCAATCGCCGGTATCCTCACCGGCTCCGGCGTGTCCGTCCGAACGAACACTATGCCGCTGTCCGGCCCGGCCGGGCGAAACGTAACCCTCGCCTCTTTGCCGCCAAACAAACCTCTGCCGGATATCCTCGATTCACTTTTTATCGTCTTCTGAAGCTTCAAGCTTTTTTATCCTGTTACTGAGCTGCTTGATCTCTCGAACCAACCCCGGCAACTGCGGCAGCGACGCAATTATTCGCAGCATCTGAGTCACATCACGCGCCGGCATGCCCGTTACCTTCTGCTTGGCCCCTACGTCACTCATCACTCCCGCTTGCGCGCCAACCATCGTGCCGGGGCCGATATGAACATGGTCGGACACCCCCACCTGTCCGCCGAGCACAACGCCGTCATCCAGCCTGCTGCTGCCGGCTATGCCAACCTGCGCCGCTATCAGGCAACACTTGCCTATAACCACGTTGTGAGCTATTTGCACCAGGTTGTCGATCTTCGTGCCTGCACCGATTATGGTATTGCCGAATTTCGCCCTGTCAACGCAGCAGTTCGCGCCTATCTCCACGCAGTCCTCGATTACCACTCCCCCGTTGTGCGGAATCAGCCTGTGGCTGCCCTCGATGAAACTATACCCGAAACCCGTCGAGCCTATCGTGGTGTTGGCCTGAATAACCACGTTATTGCCTATCCGGCAGTTGTGATAAACCACCACGTTACAGTCCAGCCTGCAGTTGGCGCCCACGCTTGAGTTTTGCCCGATCTTGCAGCCCGGGCCGATTACGCTGTTTTCACCTATGCTCACCCCCTCTTCCAACACGACCCCCGCACCCACCGATGCGCTCGGCGCGACCTTCACGTTGTTGCCGACTATTGCAGCGGCGTCTATCCCGGGCTTCGGACGCTCCAGCTTTACCGCGAAAAGCTCAAGCGCCTTTATCAACGCCGCATCGACGTTTTCCACTACCAACTGGGGCTTTTCCACGCCCTCGATGTATCGACCAACAATTACCGCCGCCGCCTTTGATTCGTGCAGCCGTTCCAGCATCTCCGCCCGCAGCGACCGGCCCTGCCCCCGGCCGTATCTTCCAGCCGGCTTCGCAAACGTCACGTCGGTTTCACCGGCCGCCTCTATCGCCCCCACCGCCGTAACACGGCCGTGCCCCGAACCGTACAGTCGGGCGCCGAGACGCTCTGCAAGCTCTGCCACCGTCAGTGCCATCTTCTACCTGCCCACCCTGTTGCTACCCAAAGGCCCGACCGGCTGAACACCCTCTCCGGCTGAAGGCCCACCACGCGCCGACATCGAGTCAATCCGTGCTATCACCTCGCCGGTGATATCAACGCAGCCCCGGCTGTACAACAGCTTGTGCGTTCCCATCGCAAGCTCAAGCTGTGTTGGACTCTGCGCGGGTATCTCCGGCTCGCTGCATTCGAACACCAGGTCAAGGCCCCGCTCCTCGGCCACCTCTTTTGTCTGCTGCAGAATATCCCTGTACAGCCGCTCGGTAACCTGTTGTTCCAAAAGGCTCATCTTCTTGCCGAAAAAGTCCTTCTCCGTCTCGAGTTGGGCACGCTTTTCCAGAATCGTCTTGAGCTTGACCATGTAGTCGTTGCTGTCCGACCGCAGGGTCTTCAGCCTGGCCTGTTCAAGTTCGATTTCCTTCTGCAGCCTGTCGATGCTTGCCTGTGTCTTCTGCCGCTCGAGCTCCACCTGCTTCCTGTACGCCGCGCTTCGGCCACTCTTGCGGAACACCTGCCGAACGCTCAAAACCCCTATCTTCAAGCCGCGCGCCGTCGGCTGCGATTCCGCGGCACCGCGGCGATGACTGCCCAGTAATACAACCGAACATATTACCGCACTAACTACAACAAGCCTCGATCTCATACTCTCTTTCCTTTCCGTTTCCACCCGGCCGATCCAAACCCTCAGAACAAGCTCTTTATCGAGAAGAAGAAAGTCTCTTCTTCGTCCTCGTCGTCTTTTCTCACCGGCATTCCCACGCCGATCTGCATAGGAACAGGCCCGAACCAGTGCGGTATCATTAGCTGTATGCCCCCACCGACCGAAACACGGTACCTGCCCGTATCCACCGTTCCGCTATCCACGAAGAACAATGCCGACAGGCTCTCTCCCACGACCGGCACCGTCAATTCCGCGTTCGCCAGAAACAGCCAGTCGCTGCCTATCGGGTCCTTGCGTTCGGGGTTGGCCACGCCGGTCTGCAGCCCCCGCGTGCTGACCCCCCGATACTCGAAGCCCCGGATCGTGTACATACCCCCCGCATAGTATTTCTCGAATGGCGGTGCGTCGCCTGCCACCGTGCCCGCCTTTATCCGCGTCGACAGCACCGTCCTTCGCTCGGCAAGGTCCTCGGCAACCGTCCAGTAATGCCTGTATGTGCCGTTCAGCAGCCCAAACGTGTCCTCACCGACGACCTGCTCGTAGTCCAGGTCAACGTGCCAGCCCCTTGTCGGAAGGTACCGATTGTCCACGAGGTCCTTTCCTATCCCCAGCGACAATCCCGCAAGGCTCGTGTCGCCCTCGACGTCGCGTATTTCCTGCGGAGCGTCGTCGTCAAGGTCGTCAACGGTGACTCTCTCTAAACGAAAGCCGATTTTCCGCCTCCACTTACCCCTGTATCTGCGGTCGAAGCTTTCGCTCAGCCCCGTAAAGCCTTTCAGCCTGCCCTCGTCGTAACTTTCCCTGTAACGCTCCCAGCTCGAACCCGTTACATCCAGCGCAATGGGCTTGTCCCTGAAGTAAGGCTCGTTGAAGCTGACCAGGTATTGACTCACGATCGTACCGGGCTGCAGCACCACCTTCAGGCTCTGCCCCCCGCCTCTGAACGACTCGCCCCGAATAAACTCCCCAAGGCTTTCGGGCCAATCGCTGATGTCGAAATTCCGCTGGTCGTACATCAACTGCCCGATGAATCCGCTGTCGCTGCCGACGCCCGCCCCAAGCATCACCATCCCGGTGCGCCCTTCCTTGACGTGAACTTCAACGTCTTTCTGCTCGGGCTGCGCAGCAGGCAACGCCTTAACCGTGGCCTGCTCCGTGTACGCCGTCCTGCGTATCCGCTCTTCCAGCTCGCCCGTGCCGTCGCCCCGCGCAACCTCGGCGTTGTAAACCCGCCCAGGCTGAAACTCATATTCGTCCAGCACCCGCCGAATCACCCTGTCCTGGATGTGCTTGTTGCCCGTTATCTCGACGCGACCGATCCTGAACTGCACGCCTTCCTCGATCTCGAATACCACGCGAACCAGCCCTTCGTCGGGCCCCACCTCGCCGTCGGCCTGCGCGAACAGCCTCTCCACCGCAACCGTCACCTTCACCTCAACGAAACCAAGCTCCCGGTAAAGCTTCAGCAGACGCCGACGGTCTTTCTCGGCGACCTGGCGCAGATAAACCCTCCCGGCAGCGGTCTTGACCTGTTCAACAAGCCTTTGCCTGTCGATGCCGCCCCTGGCGTAAATCTGCTCATCCCCCCTGATTGCCACTTCCTTCACCAGGTAACGCGGCCCTTCGTCTATCTCGAACGTAATCCGCACCCGCCGCTTATCGTCCGAGAACTCTTTGCTCGCAGACACCCGGCAATCGAGAAAGCCCCTGTCCCGGTAAACGTCCCCCAGCTTGTCCACGTCGGTGAGCAGTTGTTCCTCGCTGTAGTAGCCGGGCCACAAAACCCATCTCCTCTTGCCCGTCTTTATCACGTCCTTGAGTTTGCCGGAGCTTAAAACCGTGTTCCCGCTGAACGATACTTTCCCCACCTCCACTCGCGGGCCTTCCTCGATTCTGTAAACCACCCTGCCCTGCGCCAGCTTGCTCCTGTCAAAGCTGACCTTCGCAAACGCAAACCCCTCTTTCAGGTAAAACTCCTCGATATCCTCCCGCCCGAAGTCCGCCAGCACCGCATCCACGAAGCCGTCCTTCTTAAAACTCAAAAGCTTCAACAACCTGCTTGGCTTGAAGCTCCGTCCATCCACGAACTCAAAATCGATCGACTTGACTTTGTACCTGCCGAGCACCTCGCCTGTCTGTGCCGCCGCGCCGCTAACCATGCAACCGACTACCACACCCAGCACAGACCAACAAACGCTCGATTTAAACATCCGCAGCTTCGTCCTCAAAAAGGAGCTTCGTCCCCGGCGGTATCCGCCGCAAACGCATCATCAGGCGCATCAACCATGGAAGCAGACTCAAAACGTGTCATTTTCTCGAAAAACCTCAGCATCACGGTGCCTGTCGGGCCGTTACGCTGCTTCGCGATTATCAGTTCGGCGCTGTTGTTGGGCTGGTAATCTTTATCGCTCCGGTGGTAATAATCCTCACGGTGCAAAAGCATCACCACGTCCGCATCCTGCTCGATGCTGCCGGATTCCCGCAGGTCGCTCATCCTCGGGCGGTGGTCTTCCCTGCCCTCCGGCGCACGGTTCAACTGGCTAAGCACCACCACCGGTATGTTCAGTTCCCGCGCAAGCGCCTTGATATACCTCGAAATGGTCGTAATCTCCTGCTGTCGCGATTCAACACGCTGCGACCCGACGTGCATCAACTGCATGTAATCGACCATCACGCAGCGGATGTCGTAGAGGCTCTTGAGCCGACGTGCCTTGGCGCGAAGCTCCAGCGGCGTAAGGCTCGATGTGTCGTCAATGTAAAGCGGCGCATCGTACAACTGCCCGCACGCTCGCTGCAGCCGTTCGTAATCGTCCGTGCTGAGCATCCCCTTTCGCACTCGCTGCGAATCGACCTTGCCCACGCTGCAAAGAAATCGCTCGGCCAACTGCTGTCGGCCCATCTCCAGCGAGAATATCGCGACCGGCTGCTTCAGCTCTATGGCAATGTGCTCGGCGATGTTCAAGGCCAGAGATGTCTTGCCCATACTCGGCCGGCCCGCAATCACGACCATCTCGCCTTTCTGCAGCCCGCACGTCCTGTCGTCAAGCTCGTAATAACCCGTCGCAAGCCCCGTCACCAGCTTGCCTTCTCGCTTCTCGATAAGCTCGTACGCCTGCGTGACCAGGTCCTTCACCGCCACCGCCGAGCCACGGATACGTCTGTCCGTTACCGCGAATATCCGCCTTTCCGCCTCGTCGAGCTTCGTGCTGACGTCCCCGTCGTCGTTGAATGCCTCCTCGAGGATTTGACTGGCCGCCGCGATCGTCTCCCGCAGAAGCGCCTTGTCCTTCACGATGCGCGCATAGTACATAACGTTCGCCGATGACGGCACCGAGTCTATGATCTTTGCGATGTACTCCACCCCGCCGACCGCATCGAGCTGCTTGCGCTGTTCCAGTTCGTTCCGAAGCAAAACCGCGTCTATCGCATATGCGGGACCCTCCTCCGACTCGGCGCCCGCCCGCAGCACCGGCCCGCGCTCGTAAAGCGAAACCAGCGCGTCGAAAATCCGCCGGTGCTCAACCCGGTAAAACGCCTCCCGGTCGAGTTCTTCTATCACCTCGCCTATGCATTGAGGATCGAGAATCATCGAGCCTAAGACCGCAGCCTCCGCGGCAAGCGATTCCGGCATACTCCGGCCCGTCAGTGCCTCAATCCCTGCCGTCTTGCTCGCCGGGCCGTTCTTCAACTCCATTTGCGCCATCGCTGCCTCCGTTACACGTCAAATCACGTAATTATATTATTATGACCGTGTTCGCCGGTGAGCCGACCCATCCGGCCCCGTTCCTGCCGCCGAAGCCGGCGTGCTTCGCAAAGAACGGTGCCGGAATCAGCGCATTCTACTGTGCGCCGCCTGCACCTGTCAAACACTGTTTGCCGGCCCCGAACGTTTGCCCACGCCCCGCTGACCCACCG
>CAYSBK010000032.1:0-17219 GCA_964429265.1 uncultured Pirellulales bacterium
CGTAGAGGTGCTCTTAGCGCCTATTTTGAATATCTTACCCTTGACATTCGCAAGGGACGCGACAGCACCCGTTTTCGATGCCGCGGGCAGCCCGTCGAAGTATATGGTCATTGTTCCGCCAGCCTCATCTTTGACGAAGGCAAAGTGATGCCAGTCACCCCGCCATCCGGCCGGCGTTGCGGTCTGCCATAACAAGAGGTCGTTCGTGTCGTTTCCCGCCCGCCAGTAAACGTCAAGGGCGGGTTCGTCCGTCGGAACTACCGCTCTGAGTCTGTAATCCCCCTCACCGGCGCCGAAGACCACCATATCGTCATCTTCGTCCTGGTCGGGGTCGCCGTTGAGCCAGACCGATACCGTTATTGCGTCGGTAAGGGAGTCCAGCGTATCGGTGGGCACCAGCACATGCTGGTCGGCATTGAAGTCCAGGCAGCCGTCGATGTGGCCGTCGCTTGGCTCCCATCGCCCGTCGATGCGGTATCCGCTGCCGTGGTGCTCGTAACCTGAGGAGTCCTGGACAACGCTGCCCTCGGTTTCGTCAAACTTGTACCAGAGAATAAGGCTCGGGTCCTGGATTTCACCTACCGTTCTGAAGCTCCAAACGTTGCCCTTGTGCTTGGTTGTGGAGGTTACCTCGTCGATTCTCCAGTAGTAGGTAGTGAGGAAATCAAGTTCGCCGGGCGGGTCATACGAAGTTCCCAGCTGGTTGCCGACGTAGATACCGGCCGTTGCAGTGGTGGCGTCATTAACGTCGTCGAAATCGGTGCCGAAATACACGTCGTGCGACAGCGCCGAACAACCTTCGGTCCATTCGAGCACCACGTCTCTGAGTATCGCGGTTTCTTTATCCTGCGGGTAGGGATCCCGCGCCTTTCCGTCGCCGGTGGTGAACTGCCACGTGTCGCCCTTCCAGAGATCGACGCCGTTGACCTCGTCCACGCGCCAGTAGTAGGTGGTACCCAGTTCCAGCGGCAGTGTGCCGGTTTCGGGATAGACATTGGAGTCCTGGCGTCCCTTGTAAACCGGCGAAGTTGTATCGGCGTCGTTGACGTCGTCGAAATCGGTGCCGAAATAGACGTCGTGGCCCTGCGTCGTGGCGACAAGCCCGCCGGGCTTCCAGCTAAGTTCCAGGCCCGGACATTGGTTAATAGCATAATTGCTGGGGCTTGGCTGGGAGGCCTTGACCACGACGTAGTCGGCCTTGACGATTGTCTTGTCGTGGGCGGAGTCGTAGATAACCAATACGTCCTCGGTCCCGCCGAACGCGGTTATGTAGCCGGCGTCCACGTCGGCCTGCATATCGGTGGTTACGTCACCGTCCAACACGAATTGACCTTCATTGATGTTCATCGCGTAGGCATAGCCCCCGTGGTCGAACGAACCGCACTGAAAGGTACCGGCGCCGATATTAATAAAGACCTTGCCGGCCGCGGCGCCGTCTATCGGGGCAGCAAACTCGCCATCCACGGTTATTGTGCCCTCGCCGAGATTCACGGTCCAGTCTTTGCCTCCTCTACCTTCGTACCCCATCGAGCCGCAGGAGAAACTTGCGCCACCGTCGACATCGAGTATGCCCGTGCCGTCCTCGCCCCAGAAGATTTCACCCGAGACATCCATTGACCCGCCGGTCATATATATCCTCATTCGGTCTCCGCCTTCGTTGCCGCCCTTGACATAGCCGCCGATGGTAAAGGTGGGGTTGCCACTGATGTTGAATACCACTGTCCCATTCTTTTGTTGGAGGTTGCCAGCGATGTCGACAACCGAGTTGCCCGATATGTTTATGGTGCAACTTCCATCAGTCAGGTCCCACGACCCCCCGACGCTGAGGGTACCGCTTATGACGTCCATAACCTGGCCGTTGCTGGGCCCGTCAATCGATTTGACCGAAGCATCGCAGTCGACTACCGGGCCACGGTGGGGGCTTCTAATTCTGGCGGTGTCGGCTGTGCCCGGCACGGCCGTGTTGGGGTCCCAGTTGAGTGGATCGCACCAGGAGTTGCTATCCGGCCCCTGGTTCGTCCAGTTGTACTCCGCTGCTGACAGCAGATTAGCCAGCGCGCAAACGGCAAGAAGACCTGCCAGCAGAACAACCTTTTTGTTACACATTGCGTGACCTCCTCGAAATAGGGTTGATTTGATTCAAGGCTCCGCGGGGCGGCCACGTCGCTGGGCGCGCAAAAAGAAACAGAGATGGACCATTATCGGACTTGCCTGCCATCTATTTGGTTCCCGTCTCCACGCTCAACTAACAGCCCCTCACTCGCTTGAGCCTTTCCGGCGCTTCGTCGTCCGACCCCCGGCGGGGTACAAAAGACCACCTTGCGTTGGAAATCCCAGTTGTGTCATTGTATTTTATGCCACTTCCCGGGCTCTTGTCAAGTATGAAGGCAAAAAAAACGACAACAGGGCTTGACATTGTAAAACAGATGTTTTAGACTATTGTATAAAACACTTGTTTGGGAGTTGGTTATGGCCGTGGATGAAGGACGAACCGCGGGGGCCGCAGCGGATGCCACAGGCGTCCGGCAGCGGCTTCTTAATGCGGCCGAGGCGTTTTTCTCGGACCGTGGTTTCGAGAATACCAGCGTGCGGGACCTGGCACGGGCCGCAAAATGCAATGTGGCCGCCGTGAACTACTACTTCGGCAGCAAGGAGCAACTCTACGTCGAGCTGTGGCGGCGAGAATTGCAAATCCTCCGCAACAGCCGCCTGGCGAGCATCCGGCGGGTGATGGAGCAACCGGCTGGTCAGGGGGGCCTTGAGCAGTTGCTCAGCAGCTATTCCGCTGCGTTCATTGAGCCACTGGCGGATGCCGCCAAGAGCCAGCGCCTGATGAGGCTGATGGCGCGCGAGATAGTCCACCCTCGTCTACCCGAAGGCCTTTTTCTCAATGAGATGATCAAGCCCGTTATGGACGCGCTGCAGGAAGCCCTTTTGCGGGTTTGTCCCGGCGTGGACAGGTCGCGGATACCGCTGCTGATTGTGTCGTTGATAGGCCAGTTGCTGCACGTACTGCATATCAAGGCGATGTTCGACCGGGCGACGGAGCCGGGCTGGCCGAAGTTTGGCCTGGACGAGGCCGTCCGGCATGTTGTCGAGTTTTCAGCGGCCGGCATAAGGGCGTTCGTCCGGGAGGAGACGCAATGACGATAGGCGTGTTATTGCGGTGCGGCTGCCTGCAGGAGCGACGGATTGCAAACGGTGCGAGGGTTCGCTGCCGCCGGTCGATCTTGCCAATTGCGGCTGCGGCAATATCGGCGGTGCTGTTTGCAGCAGGGTGTATGGTCGGGCCTGGTTATGAGCGGCCGCAGACCCTGGCTGACACGAACACGCCGTATTTCAACGCGGCCGGGCACAGCCAGGATGTAAACGCCCTGGAGCAGATGGACCATTGGTGGCAGAGCTTCGGCGATCAGGTTACCGGCGACCTGGTTCGGCGAGCCCTTGAGAACAACTACGACCTCCAGGTTGCTGCGGCCAGGGTGCTGGAAGCACAGGCCATTTTCGAGCAGAACACAGGTGCGCGCCTGCCGCAGGTTTCATACGATCTCAGCAGGGACAGAAGCAAGCGCTCGTTCAATCTCGGTGGTTTCGCAGGCGGCGGCAGGTTCAGCGTAATGAGCACCACCTGGCAACAGGCTTTTTCGGTCAGTTATATCCTCGATTTGTTCGGCAAGCTGCGGCGAAGCCAGCGTGCGGCCTGGAACGACCTGCTGGCGGCGCAGGCCAACCAAGAGGCAGTGGTGAACTCGCTCATAGCGGCGGTGGTCAAGACCCGTACGGATATCGCCACACTGCAGAGGCGGCTGGACATAGAGAATGCCAACATCAACAGTCAAAAGCAGACGCTGGCGGTTGTTGAACGACGCTATCGCCTGGGGCTGGTCGGTCCTCTGGACGTGCGACGTGAGCGAGAGAACCTCGCCCGAACCCAGACCTCCCGCTACACAATCGAGCTGTCGCTGGCGACGGCCCGCAATGCGCTCGATGTGCTGCTGGGGGCCAGGCCGGGTTCGTCGCAGCCGCTTCCCGCGACGCTGCCGGAATTGCCCGACCCGGGGCCGGTCCCCGTCGGGGTGCCGGCAGCGTTGCTGGACCGTCGGCCGGATATAAAGGCCGCGGAGTTCGCCTTGCGGGCTGCAAACGAGCGGGTCGGCGTCTCGATAGCCGCACTTTTGCCGGATGTCACCCTGACCGGCCAGTGGGGCCGCAGCGGCGACACCTGGGAGGAGCTTTGGAGAAGTGATACAGAGATATACTCGGCGATAACCGGCTTGGCGCAGCCGATTTTTCAGGGCGGCCAGCTTCGCGCACGTGTGAAGGCCGAAAAGGCACGCTACGAGCAGGCCGCGAGGCAATATGCCGCGACGGTATTGAAGGCTTTGCGAGAAGTCGAAGACGCCCTTGCGAGCGAACGGCTTCTCCGGCGTCAGCTTGAACAGGCCCAGCTTCGTGTGCGCCAGGCCACGGCCGCTGCGAGGCTGGCCCGGGAAAGATACGCCCGGGGCCTCGAAAACATATTGACTGTTCTGGATTCCGAAAGGCAGAAACAGTCGGCCGAGGACCAACTGGCCGTGCTGAAGGGAAGCCTGTGGGCCGCACGTGTGAATACGCTGCTGGCGCTTGGTGGATACTGGTACGACGAAACAAAACTTGCAGCAAGTAAAGGGCGTAATGATGAGCCGTGACCCTCAAGTGCAGCAGCCGGAAAGTGGCAGGCCAACCCGGCGCAGACAGTTGTTACTGCTGATGGCACTGCTTGTCTGTGGCGGCGGTGGGACTTACTTGCTCATCATTTCGAGAAAGCCCGTGCGCAGGGCCGAGCACAAGGCCCTTGCTCCGCTGGTCGAAACCATACCTCTTCGGGTCGGCGACATAACGATGACGGTGCGCGGCTACGGCACGGTAAACCCCGTGGTCCAGCTCGAGATTGTTCCGCAGGTTTCCGGGAAGGTGGTGTGGGTCAACCCGCGTTTTCGAGCCGGCGGTTCGGTAAAGGCCGGCGAGGTGCTGATTCGGATTGACCCGCGTGATTACGCTCTTGCCGCCCGGCAGGCCGAAGCGGCGGTAGCCGATGCCCAGGTGATGCTGGAAAAGGAGCAGGCCGAGGCGATGGTGGCCAGAGAAGAGTGGCGGCGGATACATCCGAACTCGCAGCCGGACTCACCGCTGGTTTTCAGGCAGCCGCAGGTCCACCAGGCCAAGGCGGCCGTGGAAGCGGCAAAGGCAACTCTGGCGGAGGCCCGGCTGGCCCTGGAACGAACCGAGCTTTCCCTGGCTGTTGACGCGGTTATTACTGCGAAAAGGTGTGACCTCGGGCAGTTCGTTACAGCCGGGCAGTCGATCGGCTCGGCATACGGAACCGACCTTTTTGAGATCGAGGTGCCGCTTGAGGACAAGGAGCTGGCCTGGTTCGATGTCCCGGGCGAGTCTGCCTCGGCGGCCGGTCGGCAGGAAGACCTGCGATGCGATGCGGTTGTACGGGCGGACTTCGCCGGGGCCAGTCACACCTGGCACGGCAAGGTCACACGAACGACCGGACAGGTTGACACCGCCTCGAGGCTTGTAACCGTCGTGGTGGAGGTCGCCCGGCCCCGGAAAGTCGACCCGCGGCAGGCGCCTTTGCTGCCGGGCACTTTCGTGGAGGTTGAGATAGAGGGCAAGACGGTCCACGATGCGCTGGCTGTCCCAAGAGATGCGGTGCACAACGGAAACGAGATCTGGGTGGTAAACGGCGGTCGGCTTTACATCCGTCGACTGGATATCATCCGGACGGACGAAAACTCTGCTTACGCGCTGGATGGCTTCGGGCCGGGCGATGAGCTTGTCGTAAGCTCCCTCGACGCCGTTACCGACGGAATGCAGGTCCGCGTACGGCCGGCAAGCCTCCGCGATCAGCAAGAACAGGAGCCTGGGAAACAACCCTGATGGAGCAAAACGGATTTAAGCACGATACGGTGCGTAAGCGACAAGGCCTGCTTGGCTGGTTCGCCCGAAACCACGTCGCGGCAAACCTGTTGATGCTGCTGATAATCGTGGCGGGATTGCTGACCGTATTCACCATCAAGGTCGAGTTCTTTCCTGATACGAGCCTCGACATAATCAGCATCAGCGTTCCCTATCGTGGCGCCTCGCCTGCGGAGGTTGAAGAAGGTGTCTGCATCAAGGTGGAAGAGGCCGTCGCCGCGGTGGAAGGCATAAAGCGGATGTATTCGTTCGCTTATGAAGGCCTGGGAACGGTGCTGGTGGAGGTGGACCAGTACAGCGACACCTCCGAGGTACTGGACGACATAAAGGCGGAGGTCGACCGTATCATAACCTTTCCCGAGGAAACCGAGAAGCCCATCATCACCGAGCTTACGACTCGGTACGAGGTCCTTACGCTGGTCGTTTACGGCGACGCCTCGGAAAGGACGCTGAGGGAGATAGCCGATGAGGTCAGAAATGACCTGACCGCTATGGAGAACATCAGCCAGGCGGACCTTGCGGGCGTCAGGCCCTATGAGATATCAATCGAGGTCTCGGAGCAGAACCTCCGAAAGTACAACCTTTCGTTCGACGAGCTTGCGAGGGTTGTTCGCAACTGCTCGCTCGACGTTCCCGGCGGGTCGGTCAAGACCCGCGGCGGTGAGATCCTTTTCCGCACGAAGGGCCAGAAATACCTCGGTCGGGAGTTTGAGAAGATCATTGTCAGAACCGCCAACGACGGCACAAAGATACGCCTGGCAGACGTGGCGACGGTTATCGACGGCTTCGAGGACACCGACGTTTCGTCGCGGTTCGACGGCAAGCCGGCCGCCCTGGTAAAGGTTTACCGCATCGGCCAGCAGGGTGCGCTGGACATAGCGGAAACCGTCAGGCGATACGTCCGCGATAAACAACAGCAGCTTCCGGAAGGAATATCGCTTGCCATCTGGCAGGACAGCTCCGAGATACTGCGATCGAGAATAAACCTGCTCAAAAAGAATGCATACCTGGGCCTGACCCTGGTGTTCCTGTGCCTGACGCTTTTCCTGAACTTCCGCCTGGCCTTCTGGACGACTATGGGGATTCCAATTTCGTTCCTCGGGGCGTTCTATCTTTTGCCCATTTTCGGCGTGTCGCTCAATATGATCTCGTTGTTTGCATTCATAATGTCCCTGGGTCTGGTTGTGGACGATGCGATCGTCGTCGGCGAGAACATCTTTGCCTGCCGGCAGCGCGGCCTGTCGAGAATGGAAGCGGCCGTTCGGGGCGTAAAGGAAATGGCGGCGCCGGTGGTTATGGCGGTGCTGACGACGGTTTTTGCATTTGCACCGCTGCTTTACACCAGCGGCATAATGGGCAAGATACTGCGGGTGATACCGATCGTCGTCATCAGCGTATTGATGGTATCGCTGGCCGAAGCATTGCTCGTTCTGCCGGCACATCTTTCCGCGAAACCCCTGCGAAGAAAGCCGGGCCAGCCGCCGCGTGGACTCGGTCGGCTTCATATTCTCGTCGGGCGGGCACTGCAGCGATTTGTCGACGGGCCTTTCGCCCGTGTTGTCGCCCAGGCCGTGCGCTACAGGTACGTCACTCTGGCCTCTGCGATAGTGGTGCTGCTTCTGACGGTGGGTATGGTATTAGGTGGCTACATAAAGTTCACCTTTTTCGACCCGGTAGAGGCCGACAATATGGTCGCCACCGTGACGATGCCGCAGGGTACGCCTCTGCAGCAGACGCTTGCAGTCGTTGAGAAGCTCGAGCGTGCCGCCGAGCAGTTGCGCAGCCAGGTTGACGCGAATCGTCCGGGAGAACCGTCAATCTTCCGGCATATGGCCACCACCCTTGGACAGCATCCCAGCGCTCGAGATCGAGGGCCTGCCGGCGGCGTGGCGGCCGGGGTTTCCGCCTCGCATCTCGGGGAGGTGAATATTGAGCTTCTCGACGGCCAGAAGCGCGGCATCTCCAGCAAGGTTCTGGCCAGCCGCTGGAGGCAAATGGTCGGCGAGATACCGGGCGTGTCGTCGCTGACCTTCACAAGCGAGATATTCGCCGCCGGTGAGCCGATTAACGTGGAATTGTCCCACGAGAATTTCGACACACTGGTGCAGGCAGCCGAGGCATTGAAGCAAAGCCTGCGTCAGTACGAAGGCGTTACCGACATCGCCGATTCATTCGAGCCGGGAAAGGCGGAGTTGAAACTGTCCCTCAAAGACAAAGGCCGGATGCTCGGGCTGACGCTGGCTGATCTCGGCAGACAGGTCAGGCAGGGCTTCTACGGGGAAGAGGTTCAGCGGATTCAGCGGGGCCGGGACGATGTCAGGGTTATGCTCAGGTACCCAGCCAGCCAGCGCAGAAGCCTCTATGACATCGAGAATATGCGGATTCGTCTGGCTGACGGCACGGAAATACCGTTCAGGACGGTGGCGGCGGTCCGCTACGGGCGCGGCTACGCCGATATCCAGAGGGCTGACCGAAGGCGGGTGGTCAACGTTACCGCCGACGTCGACCGCGCCGTGGCCAACGCCAACGAGATCAACATGGACCTGTATGCGACGGTGCTTCCCGAACTGAGAAGCCGGTTCCCGGGCCTGCTGTACCGCTTTGCAGGAGAACAGCGTGAGCGCAGCGAGTCTCTTGGAAGTCTCAAGACCAATTTCGTGATAGCGCTGCTTGCCATTTACGGGCTGCTTGCGGTGCAGTTCAGAAGTTACACCCAGCCGGCCATTGTGATGTCGGCGATACCGTTCGGCCTGGTGGGGGCGACGCTGGGACACCTGCTGCTGGGGTTCAACCTGAGTCTGCTGTCGATGTTCGGGCTTGTGGCGCTGTCGGGGGTGGTTGTGAACGACTCGCTGATAATGATCGACCTGATAAACCGACTGCGCAGCAGTGGAGAACCGCTTTGGCAGGTCATCCGCCAGTCCGCCACCCGCAGGTTCAGGCCGATTATGCTGACGACCCTGACGACCTTTTTCGGGCTTGCGCCGATGATGCTGGAAAGAAGCCTCCAGGCCCGTTTCCTGATACCGATGGCCATAAGCCTGGCATTCGGCGTGCTGTTCGCCACGATGATTACCTTGCTGCTTGTGCCCTCGCTGTATATGATTATCGAGGACGCCAAAAGGCACGTGCGCAAAGTCTTCGCGGCTTGATGGTCGTAACCTGTGGCCGCACCGAGCCTTACGACAAATTTTTGAGTTCCGCAAAATTGTTCTGGCAATACCGACGGGCCTCTGTCATAATAACACTGAGTGCATTGGCAATTTCAGTGAGGGAGTAGCCAGATGACGACGGCGGCAAAGTTCAAACCGAACCTGGAGGTCATATCCGACCCCGAATCGTTGGCGCAGCGGTTTGTCGAGCTGTTCGTGCGCGATGCCGAGCAGGCAATCTCGCAAAGGGACGTTTTTACTGTGGCAATCTCCGGCGGACACACGCCCCGGCGTTCCTTCGAATTGCTGGGCGAATCACCGCAGGCAAGGGCGTTGCCGTGGGCGAAGGTGCAGCTTTTCTGGGTGGACGAACGATACGTGCCCCCGGACAGCGACCAGAGCAATTACAAGCTCGCCGCGGACACCTTCCTTCGCCGCGTCGACATCCCCAGCGAAAACGTGCATCGCATTCCAACCGAACACGCCGACGTGCAGCAGACAGCTCGCAACTACGAGGAAACGATCCGCCGCGTCTTCGGACTTGACCAACAGCAGAAGCCCAGTTTCGACCTCGTCGTGCTCGGAATGGGGGTAGAGGGGCACACCGGCTCGCTGTTCCCCAATTCCTATGCCCCATTTGACACCGAGGACCTGGCGTGCGTGGTCTATATTGTCGAATCGGACGTGACAAGGATAACGCTGACCCACCCGGTGCTCTGCGCAGCCCGGCACCTTGCCATTTTGGTCTGCGGCCAGGAAAAGGCACAGATACTCAAGGAAGTGCTGACCTCGGAACCGGACGAGGTGCGCTACCCCGTCCACACTCTCTGGCCAGTCCTTGACAGAATCACCTGGCTGGTGGACCGCCAGGCCGCCCAACTGCTCTAAGACCCAACCCGATGGTGGCACCTGCCGCATCCGAGCCCGGCTCGTCGCAGGCTATTTTGATTTCTGGGTCGTGGCGGTGCCGCCCAGCAGAAGCACCGGCGCCGCTATCGCAATCGATGAGTATGTCCCGATGATTACGCCGAAGCCGATCGCAAAGGTAAAGCCACGCAGACCGGGCCCACCGAATATGTACATAATCAGCACGACGATGAATGTGGTCAACGACGTCATCAGCGTCCGCGAAATCGTCTGGTTGATGCTGTCGGTGATGAGATTCGCGCGCAGAGGCCCTTTCTTGCGGTTCTCCCGTATCCTGTCGAATACCACGATGGTGTCGTTCAGGGAATAGCCGATCAGCGTCAGAAACGCCGCTATCATCGCCAGGTCTATCTTGAAGTCCCCGATTAACAGCGCCTGGCCGATCCTGCTCGATGCGATGTAAGTGCAGACCGTCACCGCCCCAAGCGTTATGCACACGTCGTGCACCAGCGCCACGATCGCTCCGAAGCTGTACCGCACACTGCCGAATCGCAGCCAGATATACGCCAGGATTGCGAACAGCGACAGCACGATCGCTATCATCGCCCTGGTTTTGGCCTCGGCTCCGACAGATGGGTCGATCTGCGTCACCGACGGCAGCGACGTTGCCAGTTCGGCCGCAGCCGTGAGCTTTCGCGTTTCGTTTTCGACGAAGCGCTGCCACTGCTCGTCGTCTGTCTCGGCCGAACCGACCTGCGGCGCGACGCTGACGTAAATGAACTCGTTGAGCTTCTTGTCGGCGGGGGGCTTGTTGTAACCAGCGTCGAGCAGTACGTAGTCGTAAGACCATTCGAGACCCCGCATATCAGGTTTGAATCTCAAGGATGCCAGTCGGTCGAGCATATCCCGGGCGGTGGTGGCTCGCCCGAGGCGCAACTGTATGGCCGCCCCGCCGAGGTAATCCGCCAGTTCGGGGTGCGTCTCGATAACCGCCTCGGTGATTTGCTGCCGCGAGGCAATCTCGGGCTGGAGGCTTTCTTTGATTACGAGCTGACCTTCGAATGCCGACAGTATGGCATTGTTGACAACCTGGTCCAGATGCACGTCCGCGATTTTGCCGTTTGGAAAGGCCTTGGCAAGCACCTGTTTGACCGCGGAGGCGTTCAACTGGCTTGTGGCGATCTCGAAAACGGCCGAATCGGTGCCCACTCTGCGAACCGATAGATTATTGAGCCTGGTTCGCGAACCGGCCTGAGCTTTGCGTATGGCGTCGCGCACGCTCTGGACCGTGTGCTCACCGGAACCGTCGAGCTCGATCGTTGCGATGGTCTTGTTCGTTTCGGTTGTTGTTATCTCGTACCTTTTGAAAATCTTTTCGCCCGAAGGTGCCTGCCCGATAGCCTCGCCCACGCTGTAGACGTTTACTGCCTGAAGCGCCGGATTGTCAAGTGCAGCCCCCACCTGGTGAATCTTTGCCTCAACCTGCTGTCGCGTCAGGCTTACGCCGTCTTTCAGTTCAATCTGTACGGAGGTTCCGCCGGTGAACTCGATGTCGTACTTGTTGTTTCTCGTGTCGTCGCGGGTGAAGAATACAAACAAGCCCGCCACTATCAGCAGCGTCGACAAGGCGAAGAAACCGCCGCGGGCGCGCATCCAGTTGACCTTGGGTCGCCCAACCATCTGAAGCATCACCAGATGCTCTTTCAGCCAGCGCTTCGACAGCAGCAGGTCGAATATCACCCGCGTTACGAAAAGGGCGGTGAACATACTGGACGCAATCCCCAGCATCAGCACTATGGCAAATCCCTTCACTTCCTCCGAAGCCCTCCAGTACAGGATTGCCGCGGTGATGAAGGTGGTCAGGTTTGCGTCGAATATCGTTCTGAATGCCTGCTGGTATCCATTACGCACGGCTATCTGCAGGGACGAGCCTCGCTTTTGCTCTTCGCGAATCCGCTCGAATATGAGAACGTTTGCATCGACGCTCATACCTATGGTAAGGATGATCCCGGCAATCCCGGGCAGCGTGAACGTCGCCCGCAGCAGCGCCATCGACGCAAGCACCAGCAGGATGTTCAACAGCAGCGCCACGTCCGCGATGGAGCCGGCCAGTGTGTAATAGACGGCCATAACAACCACGACCGCCGCCAGCCCTATCAGGCCCGCTCTTATACCCCTGTCGCGGTTGTCGGCGCCGATCGAAGGCCCGATTGTTCTGACCATTATGGGTTGCTCTATCAACCTCGCGGGCAGTGAACCGGCGTTCAGCTTGTTCACCATGTCGTCAACTTCCGTCCGCGTAAACGTGCCGGTGATTATGCTGTCACGCCGCAGGCGGCTTTCGATCTTCGGCGCCGAGATCGCGATGCTGTCAAGCAATATGCAGAACGGCCGCCCGATGTTCTTGCCGCTGACACGCCCAATCAGTGCCGCACCGCGTTCATCCAGACGAAAACCGATTGCCCGCCGGCCCATCCGGTCCTGCGTAGGATATGCCCTTTCAAGCTTCCACTGCCTCTCCCCGCCGCTGTGCACCATCTTTTCGTCGGGCCTGTTGCTGCAGAGCACGTAATACTTCTCGCCGAACCGCCCGACAATGGCATTGGGCACCGCCCATTCGTTTATGTTTTCGATCTCGAACCAGATGTACTGGTCGTCCGAGGCGTATTTCGGGCCTTTTTCCTGCAGGTTTTTCAGGTACCTGTTTATCCTGTCCGTATCAAGCTGGCTGTCGGTGATGGTCGGCAGGACTCGAAACTCCAATATCCCCGCTCCGGTCAGCATCCGCTGGAGGTCCTGGGGGTCGTCGAGCCTGCCGCGGTAGGGGCGATATTCGTCGAAGGCCTTGACGAGTTGGTCGATCATGTCGGCTCGGTCGGAAAACTGGGTCTTCAGTTTCTCAAGTGCCTGACGCCGCAACGCCGAGCCTTCCTCCATCTCCAGAACGTAATTAATCTGCTCCTCGCTCAGGTTCAACTGGTCGACCGCGGCCAGCTTTTCCTCGTATATCTTGTTGGCGCCGGTTTCCGGGTCAGTTAGTTGCTGTTCGACGCCGGCCCACTGCTTGTACGTCTGCACGTACCGCGCAAGAACGGCGGAGTTGGCATCAGGGCCGGCAAACTTTCGCAGCGCCTCTTGAAACTGCTGCCCGGTCAGACTCACCCACTCACCGACACGCCCTTTTACCCTTTGCACGTCGAACCCGGCAGCCGAAAGCGAGCCTTCTTGTTGCTTGAGCTGGCCTGCCAGTTCGTCTCGCTGCTTGCGCAGTTCGGTCAACTGGTCGTAAGCGGCCGCCAACTCGTTCAATATCTGCATCCGCTGCTCGGAGCCGGCGGCGAACTGCTGGAACTCTTTTGACCGCTCGTTGGGGTCTTTTCTAAGTGCAAGCAGGATACGCGACCGCCGCACGTTCTTACTCAGCAACTGCTGCAGCAGTTGCTGGTAGGCCGCCCGTTTCTGCCTGGCCTCGGCGCTGGCAAGAGGCATCTGGATTTCGAAACGCGTGCTGCCCAGCGGCCGCCACACCAGGTTTTGAATATTCGCAGGGTCGATACGCCGGCGCAGCACGGTAATCATCCGCTCTGCAAGGTCCCGCTGCTCGCCGGGTTCCATGCCGGTCGTGTCTATCTCGTAGATAAGACTTGTCCCGCCCGCCAGGTCTATGCCGGGCTTGAGCGTCGCAGCCGGCGGATACAACGTCCATATCGCTGCGGCTGTCAGAACAACGATGAAAATGACCTTGGCTGTCAGGTTTCTTGCCATAAGCTCAGTCCTCTGCAATACAACTCAGCGCCCCCGTCGGACTACTTGTCCTGTTGTGAGAGGTTCTTGCCTATCGCTGAGGGTATAACCTTGATCTTGGTGTTGGTTGACTCGTCGATCTTGATCGTGACCTCGTCGTCCTTTACGTCCACTACGGTGCCGAGGATTCCGCCGATCGTGCGGACCCTGTCGTTTTTGCGAAGAGACTTGACCATCTGGCGCTGCCGTTGCTGCTGCTTGCGGGGCCCGCGCAGGAGCAAAAAGTAAAACACCACAACCACCAGTATCAGCGGCAGAAACAACGAGCCGAACGGGCTGCGGCCGCCGGGCTGTGTTGCCGGCTGGTTTGAATCCGCCGGTACCTTCGTGCCTGCGACCTGCTCGGAAGTCGTCGACTCACCCACCGGCGTCGACGTGATGGTCTCAGGGGCTTCTTCCTGGCCCGCCTGTGCCAAAATCCAAAAACCATTCATATCGGTCCCTTTCAGTTTCGCACTCTTGAAAGCAAACCTTATAACAGAATTGCACGCGAAATGACAGCAAATTCAGCAAATATTTCAAGCCCATCAAGCGGCTCGCCGTCCGGCCGTGCTGCTCTGCGCCGCTGTGGCTTCAACAGCCCGCCGCCTTGCCGACGGTCCCCGGTCCGCGACTGTCCCGCCTGCGGAAGTTGATGGTTACTTTTCCGGCGACATTTGTTTTCAAGCGGACCTGCACGGTTGAGAACCGTTGCCGCGTGCGACGCAGTTCGAAAATGAGGCCGTTGACGACCGGTAGTTTACCAGCGCATGGTCGGTCGCGGAACGCGTGACGGCGGGGCGATGACTGCCGGTCGGCCCTTTTTTCAAAAAAAACTTGAGCCGGGCAGAACACTGTGCAACTATGTGAGTATATAATCACATAGTCATATATCCAGGAGAAGCCGTGATGCTGAGCAAAAGCAAGAAACTGCTGTTTTCCAAGCAGGCCGATATCGCCAAGGCCATAGCACACCCCCTGCGAATTGCGATTGTTGACTTTCTCAGGGACGGCCAGCAGTGCGTCTGCGACATCGCCGACCACCTCGGCGCCGAGCGTTCAAATGTCTCCCGTCATTTGTCGGTGATGGTAAAAGCCGGCGTTCTGGACTGCCGAAAGGAAGGCCTGAAAGTCCTTTACCGCCTCAAGACCCCCTGCATCCTTGATTTCTTCTCCTGCATGACCCAATGCCTCAAGGCCCAGTACCGGGATAACCGCAGGGCACTATCAGCCTTATGAAAAGGAGTTTACCTGGTGGACCTCAAGAGAGAAGCAAAGATACTGGCTGCAATGGTGGGCGTATTCGTGGTGGCATATGTGCTGCCGCTGGACAATCCGAGGATTCAGGCGGCCATACAGGAGGCATTTCGGCTGCTGCAGTGGTACGCCCGCAACCATACGCTGCCGTGCGTGGTGCCCGCGTTATTCATCGCCGGGGCCATTATCACCTTCTTGTCGAAAAGCTCCGTGATGCGCTATCTCGGACCCGGCGCCAATCCCTACCTGGCCTACGCGGTCGCGGCGGTAGCGGGCTGTGTTCTGGCGGTCTGTTCCTGCAGCGTCCTGCCGATGTTTGCCGGGATATACAATCTCGGGGCCGGGCTGGGACCCGCAACCGCCTTCCTGTATTCGGGCCCGGGCATAAACGTTCTGGCGATCTTTCTCAGTGCCCGCGTGCTCGGCTTCGACATCGGAGCCGGCAGGTTTATCGGCGCGGTGGTTTTTGCGGTGGTCATTGGGCTGATAATGGCGATGGTGTTCCGCCGCGGCGAGCGAGCAAAGGCACAGGCTGCGCTGCAGATGCCGGAGCCGGAAAAACCCCGACGTTCCATCGGCAAAACGGCGATCTTCCTGGCGTGTATGATCCTGTTCCTGGTGTTCAGTGACTGGTACAATCCCGGCAATGTCATCGTCACCACCTTCGACGGCAGACAATTCAAGGCCGTTGTAATACACGAAACCGCCGACTCGTTTCGCTTGCAGCTACGGCAGGACATCGACGCCGCGAAATCCGGCGACAAGATAATGATGACCAAGAAACAAATAGCGGAAATTCAAGAGGAGCAAAATTGGGTGGTAGCTGTCCACCGTATCCGCTGGTACCTGGCTGGTTTTTGCGGGCTGGCCGTCTTGCTTATGACGCTGATGTGGCACAGCAGAGATGAGGTCGCCGAGTGGATGCGCAACACCTGGGATTTCGCAAAGCTGCTGGTGCCGCTGTTATTTGGCGGGGTGTTCGTGGTGGGGTTTGTAAGCGTGCTGCTGCCCGAAAAGCAGGTGGCACAATGGGTAGGTGATAATTCCCTTCGAAGCAATCTCATCGCCAGCGTAATCGGGGCGTTCTGGTACTTCGCAACCCTGACAGAGATCCCGATCACCCAGGCTTTGATGAAACTCGGAATGCACAAAGGGCCCGTCTTGGCGCTGCTTCTGGCCGGGCCTGCCCTGTCACTGCCCAATATACTGGTCATCAGAAAAATTATGGGCAACGTCAAAACACTGGTCTTTGTCGTCCTGGTCGTTGTGATGTCAACCATCGTCGGGATGCTTTTCGGCAGTATTGCATCGTGACGGAAAACCTTTCGAATGCACCGGAGAGACAAAATGAAAAGACTTCAGATTCTTGGAACCGGTTGTCCCAAGTGCAAAGCCCTTGAGCAAAACACCGACGCCGCCGCGAAAGAGCTGGGCATCGACTATGAGATCGAGAAGGTGACCGACATCAGCGAGATAATGAAGTTCGGCGTGATGGTCACCCCGGCCCTGGCTGTCGACGGCGAAGTGAAGATAGTCGGCAAGGTGCCGTCGGTCGAACAGCTTAAGGCGCTGATTGCGTGAGGGTTGTGTAACGTAAGAAATACTCATTCAAGGAGAGGCAAAATGGCAGCAAACCAGAACCGAGACTCGTGTACCGGCGGGCCGAAGTTGATATTTGCGTGCTCCGGATGCGTCGACGTCGGTGAGATTGCCGACCGTGCAGCGAGAAAGCTGACAAACGAAGGAGCCGGCAGGATGTTCTGTTTGGCCGGTATCGGCGGCAGAATCGAGCCGATTATCCAACAAACAAAAGTGGCCTCAAAGATACTGGCGATCGATGGCTGCCAGATGGATTGTGTAAAGAACTGCTTGCAACAGGCGGGTTTCCACGCGTTCGAGCACCTTCGCGTCACCAGCTTGGGCATGGAAAAAGGCAAAACTTCGGTGGATGACGAAAACATTGCCAAAACCGTCACCAAAGCAAAAGAAATGCTGGGGTGAGAATGGAAAGGCAAAATGTTGTCATATCGCTGAACGCCGACCAATTGCAGCAGGTGGAACGTATCGTTCTGGACGACGACCAGCAGATGGCTCTGACCTTCGTTAAGAATGTCCTTAAGCCTGCTGTGGACGATGTCTTGAACAAAGGCCACTGCAAACCGATATTTGAATGGCGGCGTGGAGAACATATGA
>CAYSBK010000033.1:0-16963 GCA_964429265.1 uncultured Pirellulales bacterium
TTCGCCTGCGGCGGCCAAGGTGTACGACAGCGGCCCCCGCCGAAAGCCGAGTGAGCGTATGACAGGGGGCCGCGCCGGAAAAAGTGTGGTTATGTACCGACCCTGCGGTGCCGATAAAACAGGATGCGAACATATTGGCCGGGTGTAAGGGAGATAGCAGATGGCGAAGAGAAAGAGATTTCTGATTGTGGCGGGGGTGTCCCTGGTCGCGGTGGCGGCTATGTGCTATGGCGTTCGGCGGCGCGATGAACGGACTACCTACGAGATACAGCCGTATATCTGGACGCCGGAGTATCGCACCGATGCGGCACGGGCGATCGACGCCTACGAGCGCTTGATGGAGCGGCATATGGATGTTACCGAGGCCAACCTTATTGGCATCGGCTCGGACGTTCGGCTGCTGAGCAGGAAACTGGATGCGATTGACGGCCGGCTCAAGGAGTTGAGCGTGCGAATCGCCCGCATTGAACAGGCATTGCAGATTGCGCCGGCGGGGGACTCGGCTGCAGACCAATCGGCCGGTGAGGCAGCCGCCGTTGGGGCGCAAACCCAGCCGGGAAGGCCGAATACCTCGACCCAACACAGAGCCGCTCAGCCGTAAGTTTTGCCATCCTGGTCGACGTAGATGGTTCCGGCGGCCTGCTTAATGATTTTCACCGCGCGGGGTACCTCGTTGAGCTTGGGCACCTTAAACAGCCGGCGGCACAGCCGGCAGCGTATCCTCCTGTCTGCAGAGCTTTCATCGAGCAGCCAGGCCCTGCCGCAGTTCGGACACTGTGCGATTATTTTCATTGCCTGTATTGCCTTTCCACGGCCGCAGGCAGCAATAACGACAAGCACTCCAGCCGGCTGCGTGCCAAAAATCCTGCGAGCTTCGTAGCCGGCGTTCGGCTCCTGCCTTTCATCAGTCCCATAATGCGGCCCGTATTATAGCGGCTGGGGGTACCACTGCGAAAGCGTCGTGCAACCGTTTCGTGACGGCCAGCGGTCCAGCTTGATTTGGGGCGGCAATTCTGGTAGGATGGAGGGACTGGAGGGTGAAGAAATGACCAGAAAGGTTGCGTGCAAAGTCGTCAGGTCGGTGCCGCTGGGCAAAACCGGCGGCGGAGGCGTTGTCACCAATGGGTCCGACAGGGTCCGATCGGTGCGGTACGGCCGTTTGGAGTGTCCGGCGTCCGGGGGGTCGGTCCTGTACAGCGAGCGGCTTGGCCTGACGGAGTTGCCCGTGGCAGGGGTACGCTGCGGGTGTTTGCTCGACCGCTGTGCATAAGAACGTCCGGTCCGACAAGTCTTGGTCAGCCTTTCACAAGAGGTTTTTGAGGTGCCTGCGCAGGTAGTAGCGGCACTGGGTCAGCACGAGCATCGTTGTCATCAGCGTTACGAACACACCTGAGGAAATCTCATTTATTGCCATTGCCAGGGCGGTGCCGGCCGCCGGGGCGTGCTCGACGTCCAGTGCGACCATAAGCAGCATGGCCGTTCCCACGGCCAGAGGGTAATTGAGGTAATACGGCAGGCCTGTGAAGTGGCACAGCCAGCCGGTGGCCAGGCCCAGCAGGTGCCCGCCAATGACATTTCTGGTCTTGGCGGTGTGGCTCTGTGGCATGGCAAATACGATGAAGGTCGATGCACCGATAGCGCTGGTTATGACCATTTTCTCCTTTCCAAAGACAAGTAGAATCACCAGCAGCACGCAAGTGGCAAGGGCGGTCTGGAGCAGGTAATACTTCCAGAGCGTTTTGAACTTGGTAGCTATCGGGGGTCCCTGGTCTGCGACACTGAATTGCATTTGGTCGTTCCTTAGCGCAGCTTAGAAAAACAGCGAGGCGATGGGTTCTGGTGTAGCCACAAACCAACCAGCCTCGCCGGCTCGCACATAATCCTTTGGGGCCTGTATGCTCGAACCTCCGTGTCCGAACCCGTAATGTGTTTCAAGAGTTCATATGCCGAACTCGATGATATTTTCGGCAGCCGCCCTGATGTTCTGCGGACTGTCAAGCTGGCCGGCGAGCAAGAGCCGCCTGGCGTGTTCAACCCTGTCGCCGTCGTCCGGGGGTGCTGCGGCGGCCTGCTCAATAAGCTCGGCGCTGGCTATGCCCGACAAGACATCCAGCGGCTTATTCTTCAGTGGTCCGCCGGTGCCGGCAATCTGTCGGGGCTGCAGACTCGCAGCGAAGTCATCAAGCCCGCCGGTATCTATTTTCATCTGTTTCTCCTGTTTCCTTCGAATCTTTAATTATTCTCGCGGGTTCCGTTCAAAACTTTAGCCTTTTTTCACCTTCTCAGGACCGATTTCAGTACTGCCGGGGGCCATTTTGCCGGTGGAACCTACCTGGCCCGGCCTGAGCCGAGCGTTGCGGCCACCTCGTAGGCCACGAAAGCCATGAACTTCAGCGGACTTACGCTGGCCAGTTCCTTGCCCAGAGGCGCAAAGTCAGGCCCTACTTGCCTGTGGAAATACCGGGTTATCTGTCGCTGGGTGGTTTTATCGGTCGTGTCCCAGACCTGTTCCAAGGCCCACAGCAGCCGGCCGTCCCGAAGGTCAATCATTCTCAGCCGAAGGCCCATCGCCATATGCGGGTAAGGCCTGTAGTGCGTAATCCTGCCGGTCAGGATTGCATTGCAGTTGAGGGTTTTGCGCAGTTCGGCAAGCTGTGCGAGGCTGTAGCCCGGCGACAAGACGGGTGTGCAGTTCTCGCTGGAGCCGAGTCGCTGGCGGGCGAGAGCCAGGTTTCGCCAGGCCGGGTCATCACGGGCGACCGCAAAGAGCGAGAAAAGCTGCCTTTTCTGGACGGCTTCAAAGAGCGTCGCCGTCATTTGCTCGCTGAGGCCGGGGCTGTCGCTGTCGTCATCCAGCTCGACCACCGCGACCGTTCCGACGCTGCAGAGGTCCCTGTCGGGGTTGATATAGAAGTAATTTGCCGACGGCGCTGTGCCCGGGGGCTTGAGCGTGCAGCCTGCAAGAAGGCTCACAAGGACAACCAGGGCATTGATTGGTTTATTCATTCTTGCGTTCCTGCATTCGCTGAGAGCTGTTGCGGTTCAATGGCGACCGTGTTGTTTTGCTTCTGGTGGGGGGCTGGAGCCTGCGAGACGGCGGCTTCGGTGCTTACCGCCTGCTCGGGCACGTCGGCGCCGAGGGCTTTCAGTATCTTCAGCAGGGCTTCAAGCTGGGCCTGTTGAGCACCTCGCATTTCATCGCGAAATCCCATAACATTGTTCTTCCAGTTGTTAAGCTCGACTACCATTTCCCTGAGCAGACCGTTTGCCTGGGCCAGTTCCTCCTGGGCCCGGGCGAGCCGGTCCTGCAGGGTGCGCACCTTCTGCCTGAGGTCGGTGTTCTCGGTGAGCAGTTGCTGTTTTTGCTGCTTCAGTGCGGCTACCTGGTCCGAGAGCTCTGCGTAGCGCCGGGACAGCTCGATGGTTGATTCCACGGCGGTTGGGCCCGTTTCTTGAGGCTGGGTGAACCTGTCGGCGAGGTAATCTTCGGACGGGCCCGGCCGAAGGTCGTTCACCGACAGATACTGCGCGGGGTCCTGCGGCATCGTGCAGCCGCAGATGGCCGCGAGGCCAAGTGAAATTGCCACAAGCCATACTTTTGGGGATGTCTTCATCGTTCTGTCCTGCCTTAACTTTGTTATTGTTCCCGGGTTTTCACCTGCGGGCCAGCCGCTGTCTCATCGCCTTGGCTGCCGGCGACAGCAGCAGGCGACCGGTGGCCGGCGTACTCGCACCTGAGATATGTCTTACGCCCGCAGCCACAGGTAATCTCAACAAGGGCGAACTGCGGGTCGGTCTTTACAATCCTGGCCGTGGCCGAGCCGGCGGCCGCGGCGTTTGCGGCACCGGGCCCGTCCAGCTCGAGTCGCAACTTTCCCTCGAGCCTGACCTGGTTTTTCTTGAGAATGCGTCCGGTAGTGTCCTTCATCGTCGGTCAACCTTCCAATTCGCCTGGTGGCTGGCTTCACGCGCGGTAGTCAATGCCGTGGTCAGCCTGGTCATCACTTTGCCGGCAGGGCCGGTCCCCTTCAGGTTGGTCGTTGGCGAGGTCAGGTCTGTGGTTTTCCGGCCTGGCGGAGTTTTGACGGCGTCGCCTTTCCTGGCGGCGTTTGATTGCAGGCAATGCGGTGATGTTCTGAGTGCCGTCAACCGGTTTTATTATGTGATAATCGTTATCAGCCATCTGTCCACCATTTCAACTTCAACCGTAAACTGAATAAGGCCGCGGCGTGAAGCTGGCTCACGCGCGACTCGGTTACGCCGAGAACTTCCGCTATCTGCTTCATCGTCAATTGCTGATTGTAGTAGAGCAGCACGACCTGTCGCTGCTTCGGGGCAAGCTGGTGGATTGCATCGGCAAGCCTGTCCACCAGTTCGGCCTTTTCGACGGTATCAGCGGCGGCCGCCTTGGGTGAGGCGAGCAGTTCACCCACCGCGGCGCCGTCGGGGTCGCGGGCGTCGACGGATACAAAATGCTGCGCGCGGGCCTGTTCGAGCAGTCGGTAGAGCGATTCGACGGTTATGCCCAGTTCCTTGGCCAGGTCGGTTTCGGCAGGAGCCGAGCCCGTCCGTTCGAGCATTTTTCGGGCGGTCTTCAGGGCCTGGCGTATCCGCCTGTTGAGCCCGGCCGACGGCAGCGAGAAGCATCGCAATTCGTCGAGAATTGCACCCTTTATCCTGATGTAGGCATAGGTTTGAAAGCTGGCGTTGCGGGAGGGGTCAAAATCACGTGCGGCCTTGACCAGGCCGACGGTGCCTGCGGAGACGAGGTCTTCGAATGAAAGCGGGGGCTTCAGATACGATACGACGCGTTGTGCGACCTTGCGGACCAGGGGCAGGCAGGCGAGTATGCGCTGCGTGCGGAGGCAGTGTTGGTGATGGCCGTTGTAGGCTCGCAGCGCGGCCGTCCTGAGATGGGCGTTGTCGGCGCATTGCGTGGTGTTTTCGGTCTTTTTTTCAGTGTTTACCGCCACGGTCTTCTTCCCGTTGTTTATTGAGTTGGTGTTCGATTATGGCGCTGGTAATGATTGCATTGACGGCCCTTACCATAATGGTGGTGAGCACGTATGCCAGCACTGCGGCGATGAGGGCCTTTTTGCAGCACACGAACGGGCTCAGTCCGCTGACCGAGCCGACAGTGCCGACGGCGAAAAAGAACACCACGGCGCTACTGACTGCAATCGGTCGTACCTCTATCGGCATAGTTTCAGGTTCCTGTGAACTCTAACGTGTATCGCATCAACTTCATTCCTTCAAAGCCGGCACCAACTGCTGCTGTTGCGGGTCGGTTTGAGCGCGGCCTGCGGAAATGGTTTCGATAACAGTGATTTCCGTACCGAGCGTTATCTCGTCGTACGCCACCACCGGCAGCGAAGGCACGGTTCTTGCGAGCATCGACGCCAGTGAAGGCCTTACCGCGGAGTCACAAAGCAGTACCACTGTATCGGTGCCCTTTTCCATCGCGGCTTTCCAGGCCTGTGCGACGTTTCTGCTCAGTTCGAGCGCGACTTCCGCCGGCAAACCGAGCGCAACCTGGTCGCCCTGTTGCTGCAGGGCGGCGGTGATCTGGTGTTCCAGCGCGGGATGCAGGGTTATAGCGGATATCTTTCCGTCGGCGCCTTTGTACTGCTCTGTTATGGTTCTGCCGAGGCGTTTGCGGACGGCTTCGGTCAAGACCGCGGGGTTCTTCGTTCTGCTTGCGTTTTCGCCCAGGGACTCCAGTATGGCAGGCAGCTCGCGGATTGGTATCCGGTCCTTCAGGAGGTTCCTGAGGACCTGCTGCAGCAGTCCCACGGGCACCAGGTCTCCCACAACATCACCGACCAGGGCCGGCTGGGTCTTGCGGAGCCTGTCAACGAGCATCTGGACGTCTTCCCGGCTGAGCAACTCGTGGGCGTGGTTGCGAAGGGTCTCGGACAGGTGTGTGATGAAGACCGATTCGGGGTCGATGACCGTGTAGCCGTTCAGCTCGGCGTGGTCTTTGTCCTTGGGCGAGATCCACAAGGCCGGCAGTCCGTAAACAGGCTCGGCGGTTTCGATACCCTTGATTTTTGTGCGGGCGGCGCCTGAGTCCATCGCCAGGAGCATATCCGGCTCGAGTTTGCCGGAGGCGACGGTGTGGTCGTAAAGCCTTATCTGGTAGGCCGTCGGTTCGAGGTCGATGTTGTCTCGCAGGCGAACCAGCGGAATGATGATGCCGAGCTGCTGTGCGAATCTTCTTCGAAGGGCCCCTATGCGGTCGAAAATGGAGTTTTCTCTTTTCGGGTCCACCATCTTGATAAGGCGCACGCCCACCTGCACGGATATCCTGTCCAATTCGAGCAGGTTTTCGGGCGGTTCTTTTTCGTGCTGGAGCTTTGGCGTGGTTTTCTGTTTGCCGGTGCGGTCTTTTTCGGCGCGGGCGGCCATTCGTGCCAGTACGGCGGTAGCGCCTGCCAGAAGCAAGAATGGGACTTTCGGCAGCCCCGGCACAAAGGCCAGCCCGGCTATTATCAATGCGGCGGTTGTCAAGGGCTCGGCGGCCTTGAGAAACTGCTTGCTGAGGTCCTGCCCGACACTGAACTTGGAAGAAATCTTTGTCACCAGGAAGCCCGAGCTGATGGAGATAATGACCGAGGGTATCTGGCTGACAAGCCCGTCTCCGATGGAGAGGATGGAATAGGTTTTTATTGCGCCGGCGATTCCCAGCCCGCGGCTGTATCCCATTGCTATCCCGCCTATGATGTTGACGGCGGTGATTATCAATCCTGCCTTGGCGTCTCCACGTATGAACTTGCTGGCGCCGTCCATTGCGCCGTAGAACTCGCTTTCCTTGACGATTTTTGCCCGGCGGAGGTTGGCTTCGGCTTCGGTAATGACGCCCGCGTTGAGGTCGGCATCGATGGCCATTTGCTTTCCGGGCATAGCGTCGAGGGTAAACCGTGCACTGACCTCGCTGATCCGCTCGGCGCCCTTGGTAATCACTATAAACTGGATGACCACCAGGATCAGGAATATTACCAGGCCGACGACTACGCTGCCGCCGGCGACGAAGTTACCGAAGGTCTGGATTATCTTGCCGGCGTTGCCCTGCAGAAGTATCAACCTGGTGGAGGCGACGTTGAGGGAAAGTCGGAACAAGGTTACGAACAACAGCAGCGAGGGAAAAGCCGATAGTTCCAGGGCTTCCCTGGAGCCCAGGGTGATTATCAGTACGGCCACCGCCAGTGAGATGCTGGCGGCCAGCAGCATATCGAGCACGACCGTGGGAAGCGGGACAATCAGGGTGGCCAGCACGGTAACCAGCCCCACGGCGAGTATTGCGTTGCTGTGAGAGGTGACGGGCGTTTCGAGGGCTTCGGCGTCCGCGAGAAACTGTGAACCTGTTTTTTCGGTCGATGCCATTGGCCTAACTGTTGCGCGTTTAGTGGCTCTGTTAAGTTTTCGGTGTCATTACTGCTGGTTGTTCTGGGCGGCGGCAGGCTCGGCTTGAGGCTGCGGCTGTGCCGTGCCGAGTATCTCGATAATCTTTACGGCAAACCGCCCATCCACGACGACCACCTGGCCGGTCGCGAACCTTGTATCCCGCAGGTAGAGGTCCACGGGTGCGTCGACGGGCTTGTCGAGTTTCAGCACCGAGCCGGGGCCAAGCTGGACCAGCCGCCGCACGGGTATCTCTGTGCGGCCGAGGACCGCGGTTACGGGCACATCCATATCCAGGAGGATGTCAATACTGCCCGAGCCGTGGTCGCCTGCATCAGCGGCCTCAGGAAACTCCACCGCCTGGGCCTGCTTGCCGGAGTCCTCGGCGGCAGCATCGCCGTGCTGTTGGGCCTGTTTTTTTTGTTTACTCGCCATAATTACTTTCCTTTATGTCAAGCCTTGCGATTCAAGTTACACCGCGGTCGCCAGTGCCGGTGCCGCCGTAGTGACGTCACGGCGGGCCGGTTGGGGGCTTGCGGTTATGACCAGTGCGTATCGGCCGTCGGCCTGTGCCGGCCGGCCTTCGAGGATTTTCCTGCCATCGAGCAGCAGCTCGAGGGGGGCATCCACTTTTTTATCCAGCAGTACGACGTCGCCGACCTCCAAATCCAGCACCTGGCCGAACGTCAAGGTGGTTGAGCCCAGCGCAGCGGTGACAGAGACGCAGGTCTGCTTGAGGCGTTCGATGATCGCCGCAGCGAGCACTTTCCGGGGATGTGCCTGCCGAGGCCCGTGTTCGCCGAGGATTCTTTCGAGTGCGTCGCAAAACATCACGATGTGGAGCTCGGTGGGGGTTGACTCGGCCGGCTCGAAGGCCAGCGATATCTTGCAGAGAGTGTCGTCGCCGTGGAGCTCGATGGGCGGCTCGCCTGCCACCACCGAGCCTGCCGGCTGCCAATCCTCGCCGTGGAGGCAGGTTGAAAGCGCCTGGACTACCAACGTGATAATGTCCAGCAACAATGACCGCTCCACTTGCGAAAGTTCCCTTTGTGAGTCTTCCGCTTCGTTGTCACCGAGTAATTGCGTTACCCAGGCGAAGGCGCTTTCGGCGGGCAGTCGAATCAGGCCAGCGGGTTTTTGCTTGGGCTGGCCGAACGCCACGTAATAATCGCGCTGCTGGTCGGGCTCGGCGGCGTTGAGAATTTCGTGTGCGAAGTGCTCTTCTATGGCCGTGAGCTTCACATGGTACTGGCGGTGACAGAACGTCTGAAGGTTCTTGCCTATGAGCCTTGTCGCTCTGTTTACCAGCTCCTGCAGTCTGGCCAGTTGAGCTGCGGTGAACCTGTGGGGTCGGTTCCAGTCATAGGGTGTTACCTGAAGGTTGGTGTCGTCAGCAGCGCCCTTGGAACCAATCGCCGCCAGCAGCCTGCGGATTCTGTCTCTATTGAGAGTCGGCGCCGTTGCGCCGGCGGTGTTGTTTGGAACGGCCTCGGCGTTGCTCATTGTACGGCAAACTCCTTAAAGAGAACCTGCTTGATCTGGCCTTTCTTTCCGGGGAAGAGCTTGGCGTTGATCATGTCGAGCATCTCGGTCTGCACGAGTCGGAGGTTTCGCTCGCCGCGGATATCGTCCAGCGAGAGGCTTGCCAGGAATATCGTAAGACAGTTGGTAAGCAGAGGTTTCTTCGCTTCCAGCAAGGCGGTACCCTTGGCCTTGTCGAGGCTGCTGCTGACAGCAAGGGTAAGTGCCGCCCGGACATACCTTGTGGCCCCGGGTTCGTCGAGATTTGCCACCACAGGGTCCAGGTCGTAATACCACAATTCGTCGGTTTCGGCCGTGCTGTTCTCGGCCGTGGTATTTGCTGCGGGATTTTCGGTCGGCGGCGGCGCGTCTTGGTCCTGCGAGCCGGTCTTATCGGCGAACAGCTTGCCCAGGCCGAAGCCCGCGCCGGCGCTGATGAGCACCGCGACAGCCAGAATTATCCAGGTCATGAGGTTGCGGCGGCTTGAGTCGTCTTTTGTTTGCTGAGCCTGCTCCGGGGCAGGCTGCTGCTGTTGTTCTTTTTCGGGTTCGTTTTGCTCTGCCATCTTGGTCTATTCCCTGACTTCTGCGGACATCTATTGCTTTCTGCGATTGCTTATATTGATTGAAGGCAGCCCTGCTGTCTGTATCGCTTGACCTTGTCTCGAAGGGTTCGGTCGCTGATCCCGAGGACCTTCGCTGCGCGTGTCTGGTTGCCGCGCGTTTGCTGGAGCGTTTCGATTATCGCCTGTCTTTCGAGCAGCTCCAGCGGCACCCCGCCCAGCCGGCCGCAGCGGAGTTGCGCCGCGGCAGGCGGCTCTGTTCCGGCGCAGGCGGCGTCGGCCTGAGGCGAGGACAAACCTGCCTGCTGTGGCGACCAGGCGTCCAGCAGCCATGAAACGTCGGCCAGGGACAGTGTCTCGCCGGTGCCCAGCAGCAGGCAGCTCCTGACGACGTTACGGAGCTGGCGGACATTTCCGGGCCAGTGGTACTTTGCGAACAGTTCCATCATCGCCGGGTCCAGATGCGTTATCCGTCGACGGGCTTCGCCGGCATAGAGATTGACGAAATACCACACGAGTTCGGACAGGTCTTCGGGTCGCTGCCTGAGCGGCGAGACGACAAGCTTCAGGCCGCTGAGGCGGTAGTAGAGGTCGCGGCGGAAGCGACCGCATCGTACTTCCTCAAGCAGGTCCTTGTTGGTTGTGCTTATGATGCGGACGTTGACTGCGATGTTGTTGCTGCCGCCGACCCGTTCGAAGTCCTGTTGCTCCAGGACCCGCAGGAGCTTTGCCTGAAACCTTATGGGTGTTTCGCTGATTTCGTCCAGCAGCAGCGTACCGCCGTTGGCCCTTTCGAAACGGCCGACCCGGCGACAGTAAGCCCCCGTAAATGCGCCTTTTTCGTGCCCGAACAGCTCGCTTTCGAGCAGCGATTCGCTCAGAGCGGCGCAGTTGACCTTGACGTACGGCCCGTTGGACCTGTTGCTTTTCTGGTGAATAAGATACGAGATGAGTTCCTTTCCAGTGCCGCTTTCACCGGTTATCAGTACGGGTACGGATGTCGGTGCGACCTTGCTGGCGAGCTCGACGGTGTGCCGCAACTTTGCGCTCTTGCCGACGATTCGGTAGAGGCAGCGGCCCCGGACTTCCTGGCCGGCAAGCGTCCCAACGGGGCGGGTCGAGAAAATCGTATTCAACGTGGCCTCAAT
This sequence comes from uncultured Pirellulales bacterium, assembly GCA_964429265.1. Taxonomy (GTDB): domain Bacteria; phylum Planctomycetota; class Phycisphaerae; order Sedimentisphaerales; family Anaerobacaceae; genus CAYSBK01. Next base: position 10,634 of record CAYSBK010000033.1, read on the forward strand.
TTTGTTGACATCGAGCGGCCTGAGCAGGTAGTCGCAACAGCCTCGTTTGACGGCCTCGACCGCCGCGGCCACGGTTTTCGGCGACAGGGCGGTCTCAGTTCTGGCGTCGGCGCTTGCAACGGCGACGACCGGCAATTCCGGCATATACGTCTTTATTTTGTGGAGCAGAGTGGTGTCGCTGCCGGCGGCGGGCTTTGCAAGGAAGCCGCCGGGACAGAGCAAATCTTCGGCGGCAAAAACCAGATCGCACAGCCTTTCTTCGATCCACTGGGCCGCCGACTTTTCGCTCCTGGCGAGATTGCCCCTGATGCCTCTTCGTGCCAGAATGGGCAGCAGTACCCTGGCGCTGTGATTATCGCGGTCGACTATCAGCACGTTTGCCACGTCGTCGGGGTGGTTGTTCATCGGTCCGAAGACGGTCGTCGAGTTGTTCACCTGTGTCGTATCTCGTTTTTCAGCCTGCAATTGTTTGTCTTCCTTAAAGTGCAACAGTTACTCGGTCAACCAATTGGGCGGTGGTTATCGACGCTTGTTCGCCACCCTCACCTCACCAGCCGTTGGCCCGGTCGGGCCGGCCGACAGCAAAGCGGGGACCTGCTGGCGGTGATACCACTGAAGCAGTTCATACCTTGCCCTGGCAACATCGACCCAGGGAGACTCGGGATAGCCGGCTATAAGGTCCTCGTACAATTTGCCTGCCATTACGTGGTCGTGTTCTCTGAGACAATTTGCCGCCTGGAAAAGTATCCAGGCCTTATCCGCGGCGGCGTTTTGGTCCCGGCCGTTGTTTCGCCGAAGTGCTTCCTGATAGAACACCGCCGCCAGTTTTGTGTGATGATTGCGGTGAAGTATCTCGGCGACACCCAGCGGGTCCAGGACCTGGCGGGGCTCGGCTGCAAGCTGTTCGAGCATCTTCAGGGTCTCTCGGCTGATGTTCGAAGTTGGCCAGGGCGAGCCGGTGGCTTCGCCACTCGGCTCATTGGCCTCGGGCACAGAGATTCGCGAAGCATCGGCAGCCGGCTTGTTCGGTGCAGGCGGTGTTGGGGGCCAGGCCGGCTCGGTAGGGTTCTGGACCTTGAGCTTCACGGCGCGGACCAGCCTTATCAGTTGCTGAAGTCTGGCGGCGTGTGTGTCTGAGCCGGTTGTGCGGGGCATCTCTATCCGTGTGCGCCATAATTGTCGGGCCAGGTTCGGATCCCGCTGCAAGGCGATCTCGATAGTGTTGGGGTCGCTCCGGTCGGCCGGCGGGGGCGCGGCGCCAGACGATGCCGGCAGTGCGGCCAGTAGACAGCAAAACGCCAACATCCAGGATATGGATGAGCAGCTACGGCATTTGGCTGGTGCAGAGTTATTATTGATTGCACTTGGCATATGAACAAACCGGTTCAATTTACACATTGTGTCTACGGTTTCGCCTTAACAACGGCATCAATGGGCCCGTCTGGCTGAGGTTGTCCCGTAAGTGCCCATATCGCTTTGTCGTACTGACCTTGTTCTTTGTATGCCTTCGACAGCACTTGAAGGGCCCGGTGCTTCATGGTGTCGGATGGATTTGCCTGCAGTAGCTGTCGGCAGAGGTTAATCGCCTGTGTGTTCTGGCCGAGCTTCAGGCAGACCTCGGCCAGGGTCAGCGCGATTTCCGAGGCCGGTCGGCCCGGTTCGGCCAGTGTCACGGCTTCGCTGAGCAGCGTCGTTGCCTGCTCAAGGCGGTCCTTTGCGATATTGCAAAGGGCCAGCTCCAGTAATATGGCAGCCTTCAGGTGCGGGTCCGTCTCGTACTGGGGGCGGTCCCCGATCGTTGCCATTGCTTCATCGACAAGACCTATGCGGCGGAGGATTTGCGATTTGAGAATCACAAGCCTGCTGTGGTCGGCTCTGCTTAGCTGCCAGGGCCGCACGGCTTCGAGTACATTCAGTGCCTCGACGAAGTTCTCTTTCTGCGTGTAGGCCTGTGCGGTGGCCGAGACGAGCTGCCAGTACTGCTTTCCGCCGGGCTGCTGGGCCAAGGCGTAGGACAACAGTTTGCATGCCTGGTCGGGTTTGCCCAGTGCGAGGTTTGTTTTACCCAGCAGCAAGCAGGCGTTGTAGAATTGGTCGTCCTTTCGGTCAGCAGCAAGTTCGAGGTACTTCTGCAGCCAGACCGCTGCATTTTCGTGGTTGCGACGATTGTAAAAGCATCTGCCGGCTCCGAGGGCGGCCGATGCCTGGGAATCAGAGCCGTATCGCATATTGTACACATTGCTGTAGAGCTGCGCGGCCAGGCCGAGCTGGCCGTTTTTTTCGGTGACCTCGGCCAGATGCAGGTAGGCAGAGGCGGACAGCCTACTGTCGCTATATTGCTGGACCAGCTGCTCGAGGTCTTCCCTGGCGCCGACGTAGTCGCCGAGGGTGGTCTTGAGCCTGCCGGAATACAACAGGGCGTACGGCGCCAGTGGCGTATGGGAATAGTGGTTTGCGACGAGCTTGTACTCGGCCAGAGCATCGGCTTGACGTCCAATCTGGGCCTGTAGCAGGGCGATGGCAAAATGGGCGTTTGCAATGCGCTGGTCGTTGCGAAACTGGACCATAAACTCGCGCCACAGGGCGACGGCTCGGCGGCAGAGGACCTCGATTTGTTCCGAGAGCGAGCGATACCGGCCGGGGTCATATACCTCGACCGTACCGTCACCACGCGGCACTGCCAGAAGGCCCGCGCAGCCGGCGGCTATGACCGGAAGCCTGTTGGTGGTTATAGACGGTGAGCACAAGGTCACAGGTCTCCGTCGCGCTATCTCGTCCAGCGGTTGGTCCGAATCGGTCTCGGGCGCCAGCCATCGAGTGTCAAGTCCTGCGTGTGCGGCGAACCTCGCAAGCAGCTCCTGGATGGGCGTGCTGTGGCTGGCGATTTCCCACCGCGTTGCGGGTCCGGGCTTTTGCTGGGGCAGCTCGGGGTCGATTCGTTTTATGTAGGGGCTGAGCACCGCGCGGGCCAACTGCTTGCGGCCTGAGTTCAACAAGGCCTGCAAACGCTCCATGCTAAGGCCCAGGAAGGGGTCGACCAGTCCCGGGGGCTGGTCCCATAGTTGCGGCGGCAGGTCCTTGTCGGCATCACAAAGACCCAGCGCCGCCATTGTCAGCGACTGGGCGGCTATGAACCGGCAATTGCGCCGCAGCCACGCAAGCCATTCGACGCCGAAATCGACCGCGTCGGCCAGCGCCATTGCCTGGTAGGCCCTGCACCTTGCCTTGAGATAGCGTTTGTACCGAAGCTCGATAAGGCTGAGATTGTAATTAGCGGCCACCATTACGGCCGGCGAGCGGCTCCCGGCAGCAAGTTGCAACAATTCCACCGCGACATCTGGTCCGGCGGGGCCGCCGTCGGTGAGGACCACAATGTCACCGGCCTTTGATGCCTCAATCAGGCACAGTGCCATCTTGAAGTTCAGCAGGTCCGCGAGCAATTGTTGGTCGGCATCGCTGCCCAAACGGCCGGCGAGATTCTCGTAGATGGAGTAGGCCCGAGCGTACTGCCGCTGGGAGAACAGGTCTTCGGCGGTTTTCAGGGACGACGGGCCTGCCGGCTCGGTTGAGGGTATCGTGCCCAGGTCCGGCCGGTTGTTCGAGCGTGCGGCAGCGAGCTGCGTTGGGAGGTTGACGCGCAGCCGTTGCGGTCGCCGGGCGGCAGCAGCGGGTCTTGGGCCGCCGGGTCTGCCGGTACCGAACAGAGCGCAGAGCAGGATGATTGCGACGAGGATGATGCCGGCCAGCAGGATCATCTGTGCGGCGGTGAGACTTCTCGCTCGGCTGGCGATGCGTGTGGCGGCCCCTTGCAACGTCTGCCGCAGCAGTTTAAGTCGCGCCGCGCCGGTAGAGTCTGCCCGGCTTGGATCGTGGGCCTTGTTGCTGGTAGACAGGGGTTCTGCCGTGGCACCGCTATGGTCGGGCGGTTGGTGGTCGGCTGCAGGGGGTCTGGTGGTTGATTCACCCGGGTTGCCACTGCGGCCGCTCGATGCGTTGGTCTGTTGGGCGGTTGGTTCCTGGTTCTCGGCCGCGCCGGTCTGGTGGTTTTCTTCTACCATATACCTACTTAAACCACAATGAACTCTTGTGTCCGTCCAGGCGCCGGGCAGTCAGCATCGTCGCCGGGCCGGCCGCTGCGCGCGAAGGCGAACGGCAAGCCTTTGGATGGGCTGCAATAACTGTGCCAGTAAGGTTTCAGTGATTCGGGTTGGGCGGCGACGGTTGCTGTTACTACTGAAAGTGCGGTTGTGGGCGGTTGAGTCGGCAAATTGGGTTGGGGGCTGAACTGTGTGGTGTCAGGATTCTATACGGGCCGAAAGATTTTCTGACAGTGTGTGGTTATCCGCCGGCACCGGCGGCCTGGGGCTGACCGGCCAGGGCTGGTTCTCCGGGCTGAGAGGTGTCGCTGGTTTGCGTCAGTGGCTCTGGCGAGTCGTGGCGGCTGATGTTGTACTGCCGGACCTTTGCGTAGAGTGTAGCCCTGGTGATGCCCAAGAGGGAAGCCGCGCGTGTTTTTTGCCACCCTGTTTCCTGCAGTGCGCGGACAATAAGCTCGCGTTCGGCCGCCGCCAGTGAGAAATCCTTGATCGGCAGCATCCTGGCGGCGGTGTGAGTCCGGCCGTTGCTGGGAGGATCAAGGCTGTCGATTACAATGCTGGTCAGGCCGATCTTGTCGGTTTTTTCGAGGATGATGGCCTTTTCGATGACGTTGCGAAGCTCGCGTACGTTTCCGGGCCAATGGTGCCGGCGGAGTGCTTCAAGTGCGAGCTTGGTCAATTGTTTTATCCCGGCGGTTTTTCGGGGACAGATGGTGGAGGTCCTGAGGAAGTATTCGGCGAGCAGGTCGATATCTTCCCGCCGCCGGGGCGACCTTAGTGGGGCAAGGGTGATTGGACAGATATTCAGCCGGTAGAACAGGTCTCGGCGGAAAAGATTGTCGTGGACCTGCTTTCTCAGGTCGCGATTGCTGGAGGCGATGATTGTGGCGTTGCATTCTATGTCCTGGACGCCCCCGACCTTGCGGAAGGTCTTCTCCTGCAATAACCTGAGCAGCTTGGCCTGCAGGCCCGGCGGTATTTCGCTTATCTCGTCGAGAAAAATGGTTCCGGAGCCGGCGATTTCGAGCAAGCCGGTTTTGTCACGGTCGGCGCCGGTGAAGGCCCCCCTGATGTGACCGAAAAGCTCGCTCTCAAGCAGGGTGGCGGTCAGAGCCGCACAGTTGACGGCCACAAACGGGGCGTCGGCGTGGCGGATCATATGTACGGCGCTTGCCGCCAGTTCCTTGCCGGTGCCGGTTTCTCCCACTATCAGGACGGGGTTGCAATTGCTGGCCGCAACCATCTCGATCATCTCGAGCGTTTCACGGATGGCCTTGCTTTTTCCGACCATGCCGACCCTGGCGGCGAAGTCGGTAGCAAAGAAGCGCCGGTTCGTGGTGTCTTTATTATCGTCGGCGGAGCTGCGGTCCGCTGCTTTTCGTGCTATGTCACGAAGTGCGGCGATGTCGTGGCCGTTGCGCAGGATTTCAAGATGATGGTGGTCCCGTGCCAGTGCCAAAAGCTCCTCATCCCGTCCCGGTTCGACGCCGACCGCCACGGCGCGATCCATGGAGCTTTTGCAGTGATTGCTCAAGACCTCGAGGGTATCTCCGGGCATAGTTGAATAATCAAGGACGGTCAGTTCGGGCCGGACGGAGTCGATTATTTCCAGGGCCTCCCGCCAATCATCTGCGAGGAAGAGCCTGTCGCACAATTGACGCACCAGGCGCTGCAGCACCAAATCTCTGGTTAGTACAACAACCCTCTGTAAGATCATCCCAGTTCCAGGCCAAAACGTCTGCTGCGGACACACGTCCAAGTGAATGCCACCTAAATCGGCGTCGAGCGGGGCTTAACTTGAAATTTTTTATGGGACGGGCCAATAATACCGGAGATTTTGTCTATCCAAATGTGTGTTACGTGTCCGATAATCCCGGCGGTGGAAGGATTGGGTTGACAGTGCCGGTATTGCGCCTGCTTGTCAAGGCGGACTTTATGGGACTTGGAATATGTCATCGTAATTATCGGACACAACAGGTTTTTATCGCTTCGCCAACAGGCGTTTGCTTGCAGCAGATGAGCCGGAAAATTTTTCCGTTACGGCGGAAGAATATGTCTTTCGGCGACAGCGACGCTGTTTGCGAAACGTGATTCGTGATGCAGCTGGCAGTCGTAATTTCTTTCATGATAACGACTTAGGACTGTGGACGCCAGACTTTATTAGGTCGCTGGCACGGCAATTGCAAAGTACAGGTGGCGGCGGCGCGTTTGTCGGGTGCAGACGAGCCGAGCC
>CAYSBK010000034.1:0-16835 GCA_964429265.1 uncultured Pirellulales bacterium
GGTCACCCCGCCGCCGACACGCTTGCCGGTCCTGACATTTCCGACGCGCGCCCTGCCGGTACCTTTTTGCCTGAAGAGCTTCTTGCCCGAACCAGCCACCATGCTCCTGCCCTTCGTCGCAGCCGTTCCTACTCGCTTGTTAGCCTGATACATCACAATCGCCTGCTTCAGCAGCGCGTACCGTACCGAGCCGCCGAATACCGACTCGTCAACCTTCAGGCTCTCAACCTGTTGCCCTTCGCCGTTGTAAACAGCCAATTCTACCATATCAACTCGATAACCCGACCAAATACCGCAACGCCGCAGCAACGCCGTTGCTTTGGCCGATTCAGCCGCCACCGCGGGCACTGCGGACCACCACGTAATCCCCAGCCGCCCCCGGTACCGAACCCTTGACAATCAACAAGTCCTTCTCCTGGTCCACAGCTACCAGACTGTGATTCTTAGTCGTAACACGACGGTGGCCCATATGCCCCGCCATACGCTTTCCTTTCTTCAGGTTGCCGCCCTTACCGGCGTCGCTGGCGAAGCTCGCCAGGGAGCCCGGCGCCCGGTGTTTGCGCTCGGTGCCGTGCGAGGCGGGGAAACCGTGAAATCCGTGCCGCTTCATAACGCCGGCGTAACCTTTGCCCTTGCTGGTACCGATGACATCGACCGACTTTTCCCCCTCAAACACAGACACCGTCAGCACATCACCGACCTTGTAGTCCGGCTGCGCATCACCCTCCAGCCGCATCTCCCTGACAAGCTTTTTCGGCACCACGCCCGCCTTGTCGGCGTGACCTACCTGGGGCTTCTTCCTGCGGGACGGTTTAACGTCTTCGTAACCCAGCTGCAGGGCATTGTAGCCGTCGGTTTCAACCGTTTTCACCTGCAAGACCACACACGGGCCGGCCTGGATTACGGTAACCGGCAGCAGCCTTCCCTGCTCGTCGTACACCTGAGTCATCCCAACCTTTTTGCCAAGCAGCATCGCCATATCCCAAACACACCCCGCACCGGGCCTATTACACCCTAAGCCTTTATCTTCACGAACACCCCCGCTGGCACCACCAGTCGATTCAAAACCTCGACCGTCCTTGCGTTTGCCTCGTGGATGTCTATCAGCCGCCTATGCGTGCGCAACTCGAACTGCTCCCGCGACTTCTTGTCGATGTGCGGACTGCGCAGCACCGTGTACCTCTCGATGCGGGTCGGCAATGGGATAGGCCCGCTGACCCGCGTACTTGTGCGGCGGGCGTGCTCGACGATCTCCCTGGCCGAGGCATCAAGGATACGGTGGTCGTATGCCTCCAACCTTATCCTTATTCTCTCAGTTTCGGTAGCCATGGTCGGTCTTTTCCACTGAACCGTGCCGTCCAGGTACTCCCTGGATTACATCGACTTAGACAGCCACACCAGACAAAAAATCTCCTGCCGCAAAAAACCAAAAGGCCAACGCCGCGGACAAACTGCCGCACCGTCCTGTGGCAGGAGAGGCTTGATTCAGCACCGTCGGCAGCCTTGTTTACGGCGTGCCGGCCGACGGTGCAGCCTTCCTTAATACTCTCAACTCTGCACTCGTATGCCTGTCCTGGTGACTGCGGGCGTTGCTGCAAGCCACCTTGGTACAGGCTCAAACACCACACAACCTTTAGTTCGAGACAGCCCGCCAAGCCCTCCGTGGGACCCGGCCTGTAGAGGTGCTGCCATTCACTATCAAACGCAACGCCGTCCTTGGCGATGCTCGCTTAGGCTGAAAACTCGCCAGTTTAGGGCCAATCCCGGCTCGCGTCAACAAATTCAACAAAAATTTTTCGCCCGACCACAAAAATTTGCCCAAATCTAAAGAAGTAGCCGCTCCGCCACCTCCGCCGGCACGGGCTCATAGCTGTGCGGCTCCATCGTAAAGACCCCGCGACCCCCGGTGGCGCTGCGGATCTCGTTGGAGTACCCGAACATTTCTGCCAGCGGCACCCTCGCGTCGATGACACGCATATCACCGCGCATCCAGCAGTCCGTTATCACCCCGCGCTTGGCCAGCAGCCCGCTTTGGACGGCCCCGAAACTTGACTGAGGCACTTCCACCTCAAGCCGCATAACCGGCTCCAAAAGCACCGGCTGGGCCTGCTTCAAGGCCTTCTCAACGGCAATCACGGTGGCCTGCTCAAACGCGACCTCCGACGAATCCACCGGATGGAACGAGCCGCCTTTCAGCGTGACCTTTACCCCAACTACAGGATAGCCCCCCAGGGGGCCGCTGCCCAGGGCCTCCTGGGCCGCTTTCGACACGGCCGGTACGTATTGCCGCGGGACCTCGTCGGCGCTGGCGACATTGACAAACTCGATGCTCCGGCTGACCTGCCCCCCTTCGCCGCACAAAGGCTCCACGCTGAGAATAACGTGCCCGTACTGCCCGTGGCCGCCCGTTTGGCGGACGAACTTGCCCTCGGCCTCAGCCGCGGCGGTAATCGTCTCCTTGTAGGCCACCTTAGGCTTGCCCACCCGCACGTCAACCCCCATTTCCTTGACCAGCTTGTGCTGGAGCACCTCCAGATGCAGCTCCCCCATACCGCGAATGATGGTCTGGCCTGTTTCCTTGTCCACCGCCGACTCGAACGTCGGGTCCTCGCGTCTCAAGGCCGCCAGAGCCTCGGCCAGCTTGGCCCTGTCCGAGGCGGTCCTGGGCTCTATCGACATACTGATAACCGTTTCGGGAAAAGTTATGCTCGGCAGTACAAGCGGGTTCCTCGTCTCGCAGATGGTGTCGCCCGTAAGAGTTTCCTTTAGTCCCACGACCGCCACAATATCCCCTGCCGCCGCAGATTGCAGCACCTTCCGCTCGTTGGCGTGCATCTCGAATATGCGCGTGACATTCTCCTTCTTGTTGCGAGTGGAGTTAAGCACCCGGCTGCCCGACTTCAGCTTGCCCTGATACAGCCTCAGAAAGCAAAGGTCGCCGTGCTTGTCGCTGGTGATCTTAAATGCAACCGCAACCAGGCTGCCGTCGCGGTCACACCTGACCTGCACCTCCTTGTCACCACGGCCCGGCTTATGAGCGGTCAGCACCGGCCGTTCTACGGGCGAAGGCAGGTAGGCCACCACGCCATCGAGCAGTCTTTGTACGCCGATATACTTCAGTGCCGAACCAACGAACACGGGATGCAACTGCCCCTTGACCGTCCCGGCTCTTATTGCGCGGTTTATCAGTTCCGGCGGGATGGGCCTGTCGCCGAGGTACGCCTCCAACAGATCTTCGTCAAAATCAGCCGCAAGCTCAATCATCCGGTGTCTGTAATCTTCCGCATTGTCACGAAGCTCAGCGGGGATAGGCATTTCCTCGAACCTCGCCCCGAGCGTTTCAGGCTTATAGAACACCGCCTGCATAGTGACAAGGTCAACTATCCCCTCGAAAGAGTCCTCCGCGCCGATGGGTATCTGCACTGCAATGGGGCGGGCTGCAAGCTTTGTACGAATGCTTTCGACGGTCATCTCGAAATCAGCGCCGGTTTTGTCCATCTTGTTGACAAAGCACAAGCATGACAGATCGTACTTGCGTCCCTGTTTCCAGACGGTCTCGCTCTGGGCCTGCACGCCTTCGCTGGCGTCGAACACCGCCACGGCCCCGTCAAGCACCCGCAGCGACCGCTCAACCTCAGCCGTGAAGTCAATATGTCCCGGAGTGTCAATAAGGTTGATGTGGTAACCCCTCCACGGGCATCTCGTCGCGGCCGATGTTATTGTGATGCCCCTTCGCTGCTCCTGTTCAAGGTAATCCATCACGGCCGTGCCGTTGTGAACCTCGCCCATCTTGTAGGTTTTGCCGGTGTAGTAAAGTATCCGCTCGGTCACGGTGGTCTTGCCGGCGTCGATATGCGCCACAATGCCGATATTTCGCAATTTATGCAGGTCTGAAGCCATACTCGATGCGCCTGTTCGTCGCGCCTGCCGCCTCGGGCGGGCACGCAAATATAGAAAAACTGCCACGTCTACGGGCCTAATCCCGCGCCGTGGCAGCTGCAAACCACCGATATTACCAGGCAAAATGAGCAAAGGCCTTGTTGGCCTCGGCCATCCTGTGGACGTTCTCGCGCGTGGTCATCGCCGTTCCCTGCTTGTTGTAGGCGTCTATTAACTCCGAGGCAAGCCTCTGGCACATAGGCGTACCCTTCTTGGCCCTTGCGGCCGCAATAATCCACCGGAAAGCAAGAGATTGCTGCCGGCGAGGCTTGACCTGCATCGGAACCTGGTAGCTGGCACCGCCGACACGCCTGCTGCGCACTTCCAGCAGAGGCTTTACATTGTTGACCGCGGTCTCAAAAACGACCAGTGGCGGCACATCCTTGACCTTGCGCTGCACAATCTCCATCGCATCGTAAAAAATCCGTTGAGCCGTGCTCTTCTTGCCGTCCCACATCATACAATTAATGAACTTGGAGACCAGCTTGCTGTTATACCGCGGGTCCGGCTGAAGCTGCGTTGCCGACGCTGTGAATTTCTTCGCCATGATTTCGCCTATGCCTGTTGTTCAAACAATCTTGCCTGCCGCCATCCCCGCCTCCGAAGACTCGACTTGTACCTGGCGCAAGGCTACTTACCCCTTTTAGCCCCATACTTACTTCTGCTCTGTTTGCGGCCGGCCACGCCCGCGCAATCCAGGACGCCCCGGATAATGTGGTAGCGCACTCCCGGCAGGTCGCGCACACGCCCGCCGCGAATCAATACCGTGCTGTGTTCCTGAAGGTTATGGTCAATCCCGGGGATGTACGCCGTGACCTCTTTGCCGTTGGTCAGTCTCACTCGAGCAATCTTGCGCAGTGCAGAGTTGGGCTTCTTCGGCGTCTGCGTCCTGACAATCAGGCACACGCCTCGCTTCTGCGGACAGCCGCTGATGTCGGATTTTCGTTTCCGCCCCTTGCTCTTGGCTCGCGGGCGCCTCACTAACTGGTTTATCGTTGGCATATCTCTACTTCCCGATTCGCTTGCGGGTCCTTCTGTCGCTTACTCTATGCCCAATGCCTGTTTCATAGCCATATCGGCCTTTTCTTCGGCTTCCTTTGCCTCGCTGACCTCCGCGAGTTCCGGTGGCAGCGGAGCTTCGGCCAGGTGTTTGACCTTCATCTCAAGGTGCGGCTTGAACGCCGTCCCTGCCGGTATCAAGTGCCCGAGGATAACGTTTTCTTTCAGGCCACACAAGTTATCGACTCTACCGGCAAGGGCCGCCCCCGTCAAGACCTTCGTGGTTTCTTGAAAACTCGCTGCCGCTATGAAACTCTCGGATTGCAGCGAGGCCTTCGTAATCCCCAGAAGGAGCGTCTTGGCTGTGGCCGGCTTCGGCTTCCTGCCGGTGGCCTTCTTGCCGCCCAGCATTTCAATCTTCTCGTTTATTGCGGCAAGCTCCTCCTTGCTTATAATCTGGCCCACCTTCAAATCGGGCGCATCGCCGCAGTCGGTTATCTTTACGCTGTTGGCCAGGGCTTCGTTCTCCCGGCGGAACTGGAACCTATCCACCACCTCCCCCGGCAGAAAAGAACTGTTGCCCACCGACTCGACCTGCACCTTTCGCATCATCTGGGCACAGATGATCTCGATATGCTTGTCGTTGATGTTCACATTCTGCGACCGGTACACGTTCTGAATTTCCGTTATCAGATACCTCTGAAGTGCTTCTTCGCCCTTGATTCGCAGGATGTCGTGCGGCACGAGCGGCCCGTCGGTGAGGGGGTCACCTGCCTCGACTATGTCGCCCGTGTGGACGTTGAGATGCTGGTCGCGTGGCACGTGATGCTCCTTCTGCATCCCGCTGTCACTGGTGATGATGACCGTCATCTTGCCCTTGCGTCTGTCGCTGTGCAGTTCGACCCGGCCGCTAATTTCCGCCATCGCCGCGGGCTCCTTGGGCTTACGGGCCTCGAAAACCTCCGTCACCCTCGGAAGACCCCCCGTTATATCCTGGGTGCCCCCCGTGGCTCTGGGCTGGTGTGCCAGCAACTGGCCTGCCTGAACCTGCTGGCCCTCAACAACCTCAATCCTGGCACCGGCCGGAAGATAATGCACATCGAGAATCTTGCCGCTGGCGTCCTCGATCATAATCTGTGGATGCTTGTCGCCCTTGTGTTCAATCACAACGGGCTTGCCGACCTGGCCCGGCCGTTCTTCTTCGACCCGAATAGTTTCGCCCTCGATTATGTCCACGAACCGCACGACGCCGCCTACCTCTGCCAGTATCGGAGTACGGTGCGGGTCCCACCTGAACAGCTTCGTTCCGGCCTTGACGCTCTGGCCGTCCTTTACCAGCACAACCGCACCATAAGGGACCTTGAACCTGTCAAGCTCGCGACCCTTCTTGTCCACCAGTGCCATTTCGCCGTTGCGCTTCAGCGCCACTACGATGGTACTGCCGTCTTCCTGCTTCAAAGATATCGCGTTGATGTCACGGTATTGAACGATGCCGGCGTATGTGGCCTTCTGCTGGTTTTCCAGGATAGCCCTGGATGCGACCCCGCCCGTATGGAACGTCCTCAGCGTCAACTGGGTGCCCGGCTCGCCTATGGACTGGGCCGCTATAATGCCCACGGGCAGTCCCTCCTCGACGAGCTGGCCTGTGCTCATATCCCACCCGTAGCACTTGGCGCAGACACCAAACTCGCTGTCGCAGGTCAGCGGACTTCGCACGCGGATCGAATCAAGCCCAAGCGCCTCGATTTTCGCGGCCGCTTCGGGTGTAATAACCTCGTTCTCCGCAACGATCATCTCGTCGGTAACCGGGTTACGGACGTTATCCCTTGCGGTTCGACCCACTATCAGCTGCGAAAGCGGCACTTCAACCTGGTCGCCCTTGCTAATCGCGCTCTTGGTGATGCCCTGCAGCGTGCCGCAATCGCGTTCGGTGACGATCACGTTCTGGGCCACGTCAATCAGTTTGCGAGTCAGGTAGCCCGAATTTGCCGTCTTCAGCGCCGTGTCGGCCAGACCCTTGCGGGCGCCGTGTGTCGAGCTGAAATACTCCAGCACGCTCAAGCCCTCCCGGAAGTTGGACTTGATGGGCGTTTCGATTATCTCGCCGCTGGGCTTGGCCATCAGCGCGCGCATACCGGCAAGCTGCTGGATCTGGTCCACGCTGCCGCGGGCGCCCGAATCCGTCATAAGGTATATCGGGTTCAGATACGGCGTGCCGTCCTCATTTGTATCTTCTCTGAGGGCACGCATCATCTCGTTGGTGACCTGGACCCTCGCGTGGGTCCAGGCGTCGATCACCTGGTTATACCTTTCGCCCTCGGTCAGTACGCCCTTCTCATAGTTCTGCTGTATCTGCTTGACCTTTTCCTCCGTCTGGGCGATGATTTCGGCCTTGCGCTGCGGTATCTTAAGGTCGGTAACGCCGAAGCTAAGCCCACCCAGAGTAGCGTGCCTGAAGCCCAGGTCCTTGATCTTGTCGAGCAAGTCAACGGTTGCGGCGCTGCCAGCCGTGGCATAGCAATCGCTGATGACGCGCCCGAGCATCTTCTGTGACATCGTAACGTTGTAGAAGGGCATCCCCGCCGGCAAAATGTCGTTGAATATGCACCGCCCGGGTGTGGTTTCTATAACACACGGCCCATCCGTCTGCCGAACGTCACCAGGGCCTTCCACGAACCTGGTGTTGTTCACCCGCACCTTGACCTTCGCGTGCAGATCAACCTTGCCCATCTCCCAGGCTGTAATCGCCTCAAACGGGTCTCGAAACAGCATCTCCTGGCCCTTCTGGTCCGGCCTGAGGCACGTCAGGTAGTAATTGCCCATAACCATATCCTGCGAAGGCCCCACCATCGGCGAGCCGTTGGCGGGAGAAAAGATGTTCGCGGTGGCCATCATCAGCGTATGGGCCTCCGCCTGGGCCTCTATGCTCAGGGGCAGGTGAACCGCCATCTGGTCGCCATCGAAGTCGGCATTAAAGCCCTTGCATGCCAGCGGGTGCAGCATAATAGCATTGCCCTCGACAAGCACCGGCTCGAAGGCCTGAATCCCCATCCTGTGCAGCGTCGGGGCACGGTTCAGCAGAACGGGATGCTGGTGAATCACCTCTTCCAGAATATCCCAGACCCGCTCGTCACGACGCTCTATCATCCGCTTGGCGCTTTTTATCGTATCGGCAAGTCCGTGCTGCTTGAGCTTGCGGATGATGAAAGGCTGGTAAAGCTCCAGGGCGATCCGTTTCGGAAGTCCGCACTGATAAAGTTTCAGCGTCGGGCCTACCACTATCACAGACCTGGCCGAGTAGTCCACCCGCTTGCCCAGCAGGTTCTCCCGGAACCGGCCCTGTTTGCCCTTTATCATATCGGCCAGACTTTTCAGCGGCCTGTTGTTGCTGCCCAGAACCGGCCGGCGACACCGACCGTTGTCCAGCAACGAATCGACCGCCTGCTGCAGCATACGTTTCTCGTTGCGGATGATCACGTCCGGCGCATTCAGGTCCATCAGTTTCTTCAGACGATTATTCCGGTTGATGATTCTCCGATAGAGATCGTTCAAATCGCTCGTGGCGAAGTTTCCGCTTTCCAGAAGCACCAGGGGCCGCAGGTCCGGCGGAATCACCGGAATAACCTCCAGGACCATCCATTCGGGCTTGTTAGGGCTGTTTTTTATCGCCTCGACCGTTTTGAGTCGATTGGCCAGGTCTTTCAGCTTCTGCTTGCTGCCGGTTTTGTTAATAGCCGCTCTGAGCTCCGCAGACAGCGCCTCCAGGTCCAGCCCCATCAGCAGCGTGCGGATCGCCTCGGCCCCCATCTCCGCCTTGAAACCGACACCGTACTTGGCGCTGGCCTCCCTGTACTCCTCTTCAGTGAGAAGCTGCTGTTTTTTCAGAGGACTGTCCCCCGGGTCGGTCACGACATAATCCTGGAAGTAGATTATCTTCTCGAGCTCCGATGCCTTCATACCCAACAGCGTGCCGAGATGATTTGGTATTGCCTTGAAAAACCATATGTGCACAACCGGCGCCGCCAGGTTGATGTGGCCCATTCGCTTGCGCCTTACCCGGCTGTGAGTCACCTTGACTCCGCAGCGGTCGCAGATTATCCCCTTGAACTTGGTGCCCTTGTACTTGCCGCACGAGCACTCCCAGTCCCGCTCGGGCCCGAAAATACGCTCGCAGAACAGCCCGTCTTTTTCTGGTCGGTACGTCCGGTAGTTGATGGTCTCCGGCTTGCGCACCTCTCCGAACGACCAGCTGCGAATGTCGTTCGGACTGGCCAGGCAAATCTTGACCGAACCGTAATCATTTATCCTGTCGTAAATGTTTCCCAACATCTATGGGTCACTCCTGAAAAACTAAAACCTGTTTTATTTTCAGTAAAGCGTTCCCACGTCATACGCTCAACACCGGCCGCCACACGACTGCCCGCTAAAAAGGCGCTCCTCCCAGCCTCTTCTTTTCGAGCTGGATGTTCAGCCCGAGACCCCTTATCTCGTTGCACAAAACGTCGAAGGACAGCGGCGTGCCTGCTTCAAGCGTGTTCTGACCCTTTACCATTGACTCGTATATCTTGGTCCGGCCCTCGATGTCATCGCTCTTGACCGTAAGCATCTCCTGCAGCGTGTATGCCGCACCGTAACCCTCCAGCGCCCACACCTCCATCTCGCCGAACCGTTGTCCGCCCGTTCGGGTTTTTCCTCCAAGCGGCTGCTGCGTGATAAGGCTATAGGGTCCCGTCGCACGGGCGTGTATCTTGTCGTCAACCAGATGATGCAGCTTCATCATATATATGTAGCCGATCGTCGCCGACTGCGCCAATGGCTCGCCTGTCCTGCCGTCATACAGCCGGGTCTTGAGACTGGGCGGGATGTTAACAAAGAACTCGTCTGCCGGTGGCGCCTCGCCGGCCTCCTCAAGCTCTTGCTTGCGACGTGCCATTGCCTCGTTGGCTTGTTCGGTCAACTCCTGAATCTCCTGTTCCGTGGCGCCATCGAAAACAGGAGTAATAGCGGTAAAGCCCAGCACCTTTGCGACCCAGCCGAGATGCGTTTCAAGTATCTGGCCCACGTTCATCCGGCTCGGCACGCCGAGGGGGTTAAGCAATATGTCCAGGCTTGTGCCGTCTTCAAGGAACGGCATATCCTCTTCGGGTACAATTCGTGCGATGACACCCTTGTTACCGTGCCGCCCCGCCATCTTGTCACCGACCGAAAGCGTTCTCTTGGTGGCCACGTAAACCTTGACCATCTCCAGAACACCGCTCGGCAGTTCGTCACCCTGCCGGAGCCGCTCCAGCCGTCGCTTCTTCTGCTTCTGCAGTTCGGCTATCTTGAGCAGGAATGCTTCTGCCACCTTTTGAACGTCATCCCGCAGCGAAGCAGGTCTGACCCACTTGATATCCCAGTTCTCAACCTGCTCGTAGATCACCTCGTCATCCGGGCTTTCCCCGACCTTCTGGCGCGTCGAGGGGTCAACGATCGTGACCGGTCCCTTACTGCGACCCTTGCCGCTGAACTTCTTGTGAATCGCCTCGATCATCTGCCGAAAGACCGCGCATTCCCTGGCCCGCATCTCTGCTTCGTATCGTTTCATCTCCTCCCGCAGGGCCTTCTTCTGCTCGTCGCTGCCCGCGCCGCGCCTGGTAAAACGCTCCGTCTTTATCACCACGCCCTCGTAACCGCTGGGCAACTCAAGCGAGTCGTTCTTAACGTCTTCCCCCGCCCGGCCGAAAATCGCGTGCAGCAGCTTCTCTTCCGGCGTAAGTTCCGTCTTGCTCTTCGGGACCACCTTGCCCACAAGAATGTCACCCGGGCAAACGCGCGTGCCCTCGCGGACTATCCCGTGCTCGTCAAGGTTCCGCAGCGCCTTCTCGCCCACGTTTGGAATGTCCCTTGTGAATTCTTCGCTGCCCAGACGCGTCTCGCGGACTTCGGCCGTGAACTCATCTATGTGAATGCTCGTAAAACTATCGTTCTTGACGAGCTTTTCGCTGACCGCGATCGCGTCTTCGAAATTGAACCCCTCGTAGGAAACGAACCCCACCAGGACGTTCCTGCCCAGCGCCAACACGCCGTCGCAGGTACCTCCGCCATCCGCTATGACCTGGCCCGCTTTCACCTTGTCGCCTATGCGGACGATGGGCTTCTGGTTCAGGCACGTTCTCTCGTTCAGTCCCACGAACTTCTCAAGCTTGTATTCGTCGGAACCATTTATCACGATTCGCTGGGAGTCCACCGCCGTGACCGTACCGCCTCTTTCCGCACGGACCACCATGCTCGAGTTCTGTCCTACAACTTCTTCCATTCCGGTTCCGACCAGCGGAGGCTCGGTCTTCAGCAACGGCACCGCCTGGCGTTGCATATTCGAGCCCATCAACGCCCGGTTCGCATCGTCATGCTCCAAAAATGGAACAAGCGATGCTGAAACGCCGACAATCTGTTTGGGCGATACGTCGACGTAATCAATCTGCTCGCCCGGTACCTGAGCAAGTTCGCCTCCCTTCCTTGCCAACACCATTCCTTGCTTGACCTTGCCCGTTTCGCGGTCGACCGCGCGCGGCGGCGCCAGTATAGCCTTCATTTCCTCGTCGGCCCGCAGGTAAACGACCTCGTTCGTAACCTTGCCACCCTTCACCTTGCGATATGGCGCCAGCAGAAAACCGTACTCATCTACCGTTGCAAAAACGGCCATCGACGAAATCAGCCCTATGTTCGTGCCTTCGGGCGTCTCAATCGGGCAAACCCTGCCGTAGTGGCTGATGTGAACGTCACGCACCTCGAACCCCGCGCGCCGCCTGTTCAGCCCGCCGGGGCCGAGCGCCGACAGCCTACGCTCGTGGGTCAACTGGCTCAAGGCATTGGTTTGATCCACCACCTGGCTCAATTCCCCGCGCCCGAAGAAATAATTGATGCTGCTCGAAACGCTTTTCGAGTTGACCAGGTCCGGAATGCGCAAAGGCTCTTCCGAATCACGCCGGACACTCATCCGCTCCTGCACCGTCTTGCGGAGCTTCAAAAGCCCCTTGCGGATCTCGTCGGCCGCAAGTTCGTCTATCATCCGCAGCCTGCGGTTACCGAGATGGTCGATGTCGTCAACCTCCCCCTCGCCGTTGCGAAGCCCAACGATATACTTCATCGTGCTCAGAAAATCCTCCGGCCGCAGCGTCATCTCGTTCTCATCGACATTGATTCCGAACTTGCGGTTCACGCGGAACCGGCCCACTCTGCCGAGTCGGTAACGATTCGGGTCGAAAAACTTCTCGAAAAAGAACGTCCTGGCCTTCTCTTCGTTGGGCGGGTTGCCGGGCCTGAGCCTCATATACAGCTTCAGCAGCGCCTGTTCGTGACTCTGGCAGTCATCCTCGGCAAGCGTGTTAAGTATCAGCGGGTCCCTGACCGCCTCGATAACCTCGACCTTCTTGATGTCGCTCTGTTGAATTATCGAGACTTTCTCGCCGATAAGCCGACCCGCCTTTACCAGTATTTCACCGGACTCCTTATCGACAATCGGCCCAACCGCCCACATGTCGGGCCTCAGGTTAGCGGCGCTGACCGTCTTGGTGGGATAAAACAACCGCAGTATCTGCTCAGTGGTGCCGAACTCGGCACTGAGAGCTCGCAAAAACATCGTGGCGGGTATCTTGCTGGACTGGTCTATCCTGACCACCAGAACGTCCTTGTGTGTGACGCCGATTTCTATCCAGCTGCCCCTTTCGGGGATGATGCGCCCGCCGTGAAGCACCCTGTCGCCTTCCTTGCTTTCAATCAAAAAGTCCACTCCCGGACTTCTGTGCAACTGGCTGACGATGACGCGCTCGGCGCCGTTGATGATAAACTCGCCGCCGCCGATCATCACGGGCATCTCGCCAAGGTAAATGTACTGCTCGGCAAGGTCCTCGTCGTCCCGGCTGCGCAGCCTGCACCACAGCTTCAAAGGATAACCATACGTCAACCTCAGTTGCCGGCATTCGGTCGGTGTGTAACGCGGTTCCTCCAACTCGTAATAGAGATACTCCAGGCACAGGCTCTTGTCGTAGTTGTAGATCGGAAATATTTCCCGGAAAAGAGCCTCCAGCCCGATGCATTTCCTGCGAGTCGGCGGCACGTCCTTCTGAAGAAAGTTCGCGTAGCTCCGCTTCTGAACCGATTCGAGCCTGGTGACCTCCAACGCGTCACCGAACTTTCCGAAATTACGAACGGTCTTTAAAGCCATCGGAAACTCCCATATTTCACCGACAATTCCCGGCAAAACGCATCAATATCGCAAAGTCGCTTCCCACCATCAGCGAGATTCCAGCTAAGCAAGCTCCACCACAGCACCGGCCTGCTCAAGCTGCTTTTTTGCCTCTTCGGCCTGTTCTTTGCTCAGTCCTTCCTTTACCGGTTTCGGAGCATTGTCAACAAGTTCTTTCGCCTCCTTCAGACCCAGCCCCGTCAGTGCCCTGACCTCCTTAATGACCTGAATTTTCCTGTCGCCGATCTCCTTCAGGACCACGTCAAAAGTAGTCTTTTCCTCCTTCTTCTCGGCTTGTTCCTCGCCTGCAGGCCCCGCAACAACCACCGGCGCACCACCGGCCGGTTCTATGCCGTACTCCTGCTTGAGATAGTCCCCAAGCTCCTTCGCCTGCATCAACGTAAGGCTCATAATCTTGTCGCCAAGCTCCTTCACCACAGCGCTCCACTGGGTACCACTGCCGCCGGATTGCTTTGCCTGCTCGTCCTCGGCGGCCTTGGCCGCCTTGCCCGCGGACGCCTTCGCCTGGGCCGCCTGTTCAGTCTTGGTTGCTTTTGTCTCGGCCTGGTCGCTCTTGTCTTCTTTGGCTTTTGTCTGCTCTTTTGCCATCTCGAATGAACTCCTATCCTTTTACGTGCCCGGTGGTAGCAGAAACTCCGCTGTCTCTTTTAACCCCGGCACAAGGGGGCAACCACGCGGGCGGTTCGCTTTGTTCAACGTTATGCAGCCTTCTTTTCCCCCTGGTCCACGATAGCCTTTATGCAACCGGCCAGCACACCTGCTACACCTGCAATGGTACCTGCCAGCCGGCTGCCGGGAGCCATCGCCGCCGAAGCAAGCCGGCCCTGCAACTCGACTCGACTGGGCATCTTTGCCAACTGCACCGCAGCCGAAGCGTCCAACACAGAGCCCTCGAGAAAGGCGCCCTTTATCTCCAGCGGCTCCAGCTTCCTGGCCCACGCCGAAACCTCCTTGGCCACTTCAACTATGCTGTCGCCGCCGTAAGCTATCGCACAAGGACCGTTGAAAAGCACACCTGCGCTGTCCATCCCGTGCTTCGCAAGAGCCTTTCTGAACAGCGAATTCTTGACCACGAACAGCCTTATGCCCTTCTGGCGCAGCTCACCTCGCATCTGGTTGTTGTCGGTGCCGGCAACACCCTTGATGCTTATAACCAGAAAGTCCCGGACCGACTGCTCGGCAATTCTCTTCTCCAGTTCGGCCTGCTGTAAACCCTTGACGTATTTACTCATATTCCAACCTGCCTATACGATACCTGTCCGATGGGCGGATTTCTTCTCGGCCCCGCCCATAACCGCTTACGACACTGCCACCCGAACGCTCGGGCTCATCGTTGCGGATATGTAAACGTCTCTGATGTACGCACCCTTCGCCGACGCCGGTTTCATCTTTCGTATGTGCGAAATAAACGCCTCGATGTTCTCCACGAGCTTATCAACCTCGAAGCTCTGCTTGCCGACTACCACGTGGACATTGCCCCCTGCATCGTTCCTGAACTCCACCTTGCCGGCGGCAAACTCGGCAACCGCCGTAGCCACGTCATCCGTCACCGTACCGTTCTTCGGCGAAGGCATCTTGCCCTGCGGACCCAGAATCCGACCCAGTTTGCCGACCTTGCTCATCACCCGCGGCGACGCCACCGCAACATCAAAATCCATCCAACCATCCGAAATTTTCTTTATCAGATCGTCGCAGCCTGCTTCAACCGCCCCGGCCTTCTTGGCAGCCTCCACCTCGCTTTCCTCGCAAAAGGCAACCACCCTCTTCTGTCTGCCTATACCGTGCGGCAGCGAAACCGACCCGCGAACCAGTTGGTCCGCCTGCTTCGGGTCGATCCCAAGGTTCACTACGCACTCCACGCTCTGGTCAAACTTGACCGAGTTGAACGACTTGACCTTTTCCACCGCCTCCCTGAGCTTCAAAGCCTGCCTGGAAGCCCCCTCTGCTTCCTTCCTGTATCGCTTGCTTCTTTGAGTCATATGGAACTTCCTGCTAAAAATCGCAAAACCCGAAAAGAATCCGGCAAACCGCCGACCCTTCAGCCTTCATCGGCAACAATCTCAATGCCCATGCTGCGGGCTGTGCCGGCTATAATCTTCTCAGCCTGTTCCAGGTCGTAGGCGTTCAGGTCCTTGAACTTCCGCTGGGCTATTTCGCGCACCTGTGAAGACGTCACCTTGCCGACCTTTTCCTTGTTCGGAACGCCGCTGCCCTTGGCGATCTGCGCCGCCTCCTTCAGCAGCACAGCCGCCGGAGGACTCTTGACCTCGAACGTGAAACTCTTGTCGGAGTATACCGTTATCACAACCGGAACAATCATACCGTTGAGGTCTTTCGTCCGCTCGTTGAACTGCGAGACGAACTGCCCGATATTCACCCCGTGCTGGCCCAGCGCAGGACCGATCGGAGGCGCAGGCGTGGCCTGACCTCCCGGGGCCTGCAACTTGATCGTAACCGCTACTTCCTTTGCCATCGCTAAAAAAACCTCACACCTGCCGTACGCCGAAATCAGACCTTCTCAATCTGCCAGTACTCTATGTCAAGCGGCGTACTCCTGCCGAATATGGTCACTATCACCCGCACAAGGCCTCGCTCGGGGTCGATCGAATCAACCGTCCCCTCGAAGTTCTCAAACGCACCCTCCGTAATCTTGACCTGGTCGCCCTTCTTGAACTCCACCTTTATGCTCGGAGCCTGTTCGGGTTTTTCCGCCTCCATCAGCATCTTGGCCACATCCGTATCGCGCATCGGCGTCGGTACGCCCTCCGTGCCGATGAAGTCACCCACGTCGGGCGTCTCTTTTATCAAGAACCACGCCCGCTCCGGCACTCGGCCCTCCTCGGTCGGTTCCATCTCCATAAATACGTAACCGGGATAGAGTTTGCGCTTGTGAACCGTCTGCTTGCCGCTGCGTATCCGCTTGACGCGCTCGACCGGCACCTCTATCCGGCCGATAATATCGCCAAGATTCTCACGCTCGACCTTCTGAGTCAGCGCCTGCTTGACCTGCTCTTCCTTATTCGCCGCAACTCGCAAAACGTACCACTGCATAACACAGCCCGTAAACCACCTCAACTCGACCGGCACTACCGCAGCCGGTCCGGCAAAACCGCAAATATGTCACCGCTCACGCGCCACCCCCAAAAATCCAGTCGAACAACATCCCGAACAGCAAGTCCGTCCCACCCAGCAAAGCCGCCATAACCACCACCACCACCACCACGATAAACGTCGAAACCGCCACCTCTTTTCTGCTCGACCAGCTTACCTTCTTGATCTCACCTTCGGCCGCGATCATAAAGTCGGCGACGGTAGCCGTGTTGACCAGCCAGAATATCAACGCCGTCAGCGCAACAAAAAGCCCCGCCGGTATCAAAGTCTCTGTCCAAAGACCAAGTTCCATAGCCTCGAGTTTCTCATACAATCGCATACACCCAACGCCCGCGATCAGCGCGCCACCGAACGCACTGCACAAACGCGTGTATTTGCCCTGGCCACGTTTGTAAATTTCAAACAGCATCGGCCTAAATCCCCTGCACTGTCGTTGCCCCGCAGAACACAACACGCTCCAACCGAGCAGGCCAGGAGGGAATCGAACCCCCAACCTTCGGTTTTGGAGACCGATGCTCTGCCAAATTGAGCTACTGGC
>CAYSBK010000035.1:0-3264 GCA_964429265.1 uncultured Pirellulales bacterium
GGAACCAACAAATGTGAGGAGACAGGCTCAGCATAACGTGAGGAGGTGGGGGTCGGGATTTCGTGAGGGGTCAGGCTGAGCCTGTCGTGAGGATGTGGGGGCTCGGTGACGTGAGGAAGCGGGGTCAGCGTTACCGGGTGGATGGCGGGAGATTTTGCTCGCAGGGGCTGCGGGGCCGGTGTATAATAGCGGTATGAACAACGGTGATACCACAGGTTGTTCTCGGCCGCAGCACCCCGGGACGGGACGGGGCAGGTTGCTATTGCGCCGGGGGCCCCTGGCGTAAGGTATTTCGTCGGGGACCCCGGTAAGGCGCGGTATCCTCACAAAAACCCTTCTAAAAGCCTCTCGGTTTTCGTAAAACTCGTGGCAATCGGCCGCCGGGAGATACATAATGAGCCTTGCAGGCGGACGATGGTCCGGGCAGAGTTGGAGTAGCTCAAAATGGCAACAGAAAAAGTGATTATCTTCGACACGACGCTTCGTGACGGCGAGCAGTCGCCGGGGGCGTCCCTGTCGGTGGCAGAGAAGGTTGAAATCGCACAACAACTGGCGGTGCTGGGCGTGGATATCATCGAGGCGGGCTTTCCGATAAGTTCGCCGGCCCAGTTCGAGGCGACGCGTCGGGTGGCGGAGTCGGTGGAAGGGCCGGTGATAGCGGCGTTGGCGCGGGCCAATACGCAGGATATAGACTCCGCGGCCGAAGCGCTGGTACCGGCCAGGCGCAAGCGCATCCACACGTTCATTGCGACGTCACCGGTGCATATGAAGCACAAGCTCAAGAAGCAGCCTGCGGAGGTGGTTGAGATGGCGGTGGCGGCGGTGCGGCATGCGCGTGGGCTGGTGGAGGACGTGGAGTTTTCGCCGGAGGACGCGTGCCGGTCGGAGTTTGAGTTTCTGGTGGAGATACTTTCGGCGGTGATAGAGGCGGGGGCGACGACGCTGAATATTCCCGATACGGTGGGGTATGCGATTCCGTACGAGTACGGCCGGCTGATTGCGCGGCTGAAGGCGGAGGTGCCGGGGATCGAGAAATGCGTCATCAGCACGCACTGCCACAATGACCTGGGTATGGCGGTGGCCAATTCGCTTGCGGGCGTGCGCAACGGCGCGAGGCAGGTCGAGTGCACGGTCAACGGGCTGGGTGAGCGTGCGGGCAACGCGGCGCTTGAAGAGATCGTTATGGCGATTCACACGCGCGCGGACTTTTTCAGCAGCGGGGGAACGGCCGTGCTTCGCACGGGCATCAAGACGACAGAGATATACCGCACCAGCCAACTCGTGTCGCGGCTGACGGGTTTTGTGGTTCAGCCGAACAAGGCCATCGTCGGGGCCAATGCCTTTGCGCACGAGGCGGGCGTGCACGTTGATGGTGTGCTGAAGGAACGGACGACGTACGAGATAATGACGCCGGAAAGCATCGGGCTGGGCGGATCGCGGATGGTGCTTGGCAGGCACACGGGCAGGCACGGCTTTCGCCAGCGTTGCCAGCAGCTTGGTTTCAAGCTCAGCGACGCCGAACTGGAGCAGGCTTACCGGCGCTTTCTGGAGATAGCAGACAAGAAAAAAGAGGTGTTCGACGAGGACATCGCGGTGATTATCAACGACGAGATACGGGTGGTGGAGAAGATTTACGAGCTTCAGTACCTGCACGTGGCGTGCGGGACGGGGACTCTGCCGACGGCCAGCGTGAAGATAAAGGTCAAGGACGAGGTGAAACAGGCAGCGGCGTGCGGCGACGGGCCGGTGGACGCGGCATACGAGGCGATACGGCAGGCGACGGGGCTGTCGCCGAAGCTGGAGAACTATTCGATAAGGGCGGTGACGGCCGGCAAAGAGGCGCTGGGCGAGGCGACGGTGAGCATAAGGGACAACGGCAGAACGTACGTCGGCCGGGGCATCTCGACCGACATCATCGAGGCAAGCGCCAAGGCGTACGTCGATGCGATGAACCGGATGGTTGCGATGAGGAACAGGGAACAGCAGCCGCTGTTCGAGGCGGGGCTTTGAACGGGCGGGAGATTGAGCACAAATGGGAATGACAATT
Organism: uncultured Pirellulales bacterium; assembly: GCA_964429265.1. Classification (GTDB taxonomy): domain Bacteria; phylum Planctomycetota; class Phycisphaerae; order Sedimentisphaerales; family Anaerobacaceae; genus CAYSBK01. The sequence goes on from CAYSBK010000035.1 coordinate 2,048, forward strand.
ACGGAAAAAATACTTGCCGCCGCAGCGGGCAAAGAGAAGGTAAGTGCAGGGGACGTGGTCGAGGCCCGGCTTGACGTGGTTATGTGTCATGACGTTACTACGCCACCGGCGATTTCGATGCTGCAACAGCAGGGGTTCGACAGGGTGTTCGACGCGGAGAAGATCGTGGTAACACCGGACCATTTTCAGCCGGCCAAGGACATAAAAAGCGCCGAACTGCACAAGCGGCTGCACGATTGGGCGGTACGGCACAAAATCAAGTACTACTACCGGCTGGGAGCAGCGGGGGTTTGTCATGCGCTTCTGCCGGAGCAGGGCCACGTTCTGCCGGGGCAGGTGATTGTGGGGGCGGATTCGCACACGTGCACCTATGGGGCGCTTGCGGCGTTCAGCACGGGGATAGGCTCTACGGACCTGGCCGCGGCGATTGCAACGGGACAACTGTGGTTCAAGGTGCCGGCGTCGATGAAGATTGTGCTGGACGGGGAGCTTTCGAAAGGCGTTTACAGCAAAGACGTGGTCATCGCGATTATCACACGCATAGGCACCGATGGGGCACTGTATAAAGCGATGGAGTTTGCCGGGCCGGCGCTGAAGCAGATGTCGATGGAAGCTCGGATGACCATTACCAATATGGCGATCGAGGCGGGGGCGAAAAGCGGCATTATGGGTTTTGATGAGACGACGAAACAATACCTCGATGAGCACGCAAAGGGCAAGACCGAATACAGGGTGTTTGAGTCCGATGCGGATGCGAAGTACGAGTCGGCCGAGCGGTTCGACTGCTCGGAGATCGAGCCGATGGTGGCGCTGCCGCATCTGCCGAGCAACGGTGTACCCGTCGGCGAATGCGCCGGCGAGGCAATGGACCAGGCATATATCGGAAGCTGTACCAACGGTCGAATAGAAGACCTGCGAATCGCCGCCGAGATAATGAAGGGCAAAAAGGTCGCAATTCGCACGATAGTTGTGCCGGCGACGCCGACGATATGGAAGCAGGCGAAGGATGAGGGGCTGTTTGATATATTCTACGAGGCCGGCTGTGTTATCACGGCTCCGACCTGCGGGGCTTGTTTAGGCGGGTTTATGGGCGTGCTGGCAGAAGGTGAAAAGTGCGTCAGCACCACCAACCGGAACTTCGTCGGGCGAATGGGACACCCGAAAAGCGAGGTTTACCTGGCCAGCCCGGCAACGGCGGCGGCAAGCGCGATAGAAGG
>CAYSBK010000035.1:3364-16751 GCA_964429265.1 uncultured Pirellulales bacterium
GCGCACGTTTACAAAAGGGACCACATAAATACCGACGAGATTATACCGGCGAGATATCTCAACACCGACGACCGGGCAGAGTTGGCCAGGCACTGCCTGGAAGACCTGGACGGGGATTTCCTCAAAAAGGTTAAACCGGGCGACGTGATCGTTGCCGGCGAGGATTTCGGCTGCGGCTCGTCGCGTGAGCACGCGGTCTGGGCGATTCGGGCGGCAGGCGTGAGCACGGTCATAGCAAAATCGTTTGCCAGAATCTTCTATCGCAATGCCATCAACAACGGCTTTTATGTCGTCGAGATGCCCGAAGCAACCGAGAAGATAAGCGACGGGGATGAACTCGAGATAGACTTCAAGAAGGGCCTGGTGAAGAACAAGACGGCAGGCGTTGATATTACCTTTCGGCCTCTGCCGGAGTTCGCACTGGAGATAATCAACGCAGGGGGGCTTCTGCAGTACGTAAGGAGAAAGGGCAAATAGGATGGACGAGTTGACAGCCGGATGGTCGGCGCGAATGAGTCGGCGGGGGTTTCTGAAGGCTCTGGGGGCGGCCGGTGCGGCGATGCTGGGGCCGTCACTATCGTGTGCGGGATTGGGGGCAAGAAGGAAAGGCAAGGCCGAGCGGCTGAACTTCGTTTTCGTTCTGGTGGATGACCTGGGGTATGCGGACCTGGGCTGTTACGGCAGCAAATACTACGAGACGCCGAATATTGATCGGCTGGCGGCGGAGGGGATGCGTTTCACGGATGCGTATGCAGCCTGTGCGGTGTGTTCGCCGAGCCGGGCGGCGGTGTTGACGGGCAGGTATCCGGCACGTATCGGGGTTACCGACTGGATACGGTGGCTGGATTTCAAGGGTGATCGGACCGACCCCAACGCAGCCGGGCCCACGAAATACGTGGGAGGGCCGAAACGGAAACTGCTATGTCCGCCGAACCCGTACTGGATGGAGCTTGATGAAGTAACGATTGCGGAGGTCCTCAAATCAAGGGGCTATACGTGCTGTCACGTGGGGAAATGGCACCTGGGGCACGATGCGTGGTACCCGGAGAAGCAGGGTTTTGATTTCAATATCGGGGGTTGTCACTACGGAATGCCGCCGAGCTACTTCGACCCGTACAGCAGCAAGCGTCGGCCGCGTATGCCGACGCTGCAGCCGAGACGGAAAGGTGAATATCTTACCGACCGGGAGGCGGACGAGGCGGTAGACTTCATCCGGCGGCACAGGGACAGGCCGTTCTTTTTGTATATGGCACATTATGCCGTGCACGTACCGATACAGGCGAAAAAGGAGATAACGGAGAAATATCGCAACAAGCCGCTGCAGGGCCAGAAGAACCCGACGTACGCGGCGATGATAGAAAGCGTGGACCAGGGTCTGGGCAGGATTCTTTCGACGCTCGATGAGCTGGATTTATCGGGGCGGACGGTGGTGTTTTTCACCAGCGACAACGGGGGGCTATGGGATGTTACGAATAATTCGCCGCTGCGGGCGGGCAAGGGCTATCCTTACGAGGGCGGTATCCGGGTGCCGTTGATAATCCGCTGGCCGGGTGTCGTCAAGGCGGGCAGCGTCAGCAGCGAGCCGGTTATCGGTATTGATTATTTTCCGACGATTTGCGAAATGGCGTCTGTGCCGGTGCCGGGCGACAGGGTGATAGACGGGTTGTCGCTTGTGCGGCATATCAAATCCGGTGGGCGGGTGAAGCCGGCCAGGGACGCTATTTTCTGGCACTTTCCGCATTACCGCGACGATATAGTGCCTTACAGCATAATCCGGGCCGGGCGGTGGAAGCTGATAAGGCGTTATGAAGGGAAGCGATTTGAGCTGTTCAATCTCGAGGCGGACCTTTCCGAGCAGCAGGACCTGTCGGAGCAAATGCCCGGAAAAGTCGAGCAGTTGAACACCCGATTGACCGCCTGGCTCAAGGAGACGGGTGCTAAACTGCCGAAACCAAACCCGGAGTACGTCGGAGCGACCGGCGGATAAAGGCGCGACGGCGGGCTTGATAAAGCGTGTCCCAGCGGGTATGCTTGTGGGCCTTGTTCGGCGGCCCGACGGACGATGCAGATGAGGGCAAGTCGGCGATTCGCGTCCGCGTGTTGTCGGGCTGTATTGTTTACCGATGAATGCAATGCACAACGACAAGTGCGTGAAGTGTATGCGGGGTATGTTCGACGCTGGTTGGCGATATGCCCGCAAGAGGCGGCAGTAGTAAGGTCAGGATCAGATAAAAAACTAAGGAAGGGACTTGATGTACAAGATTGCGGTGATACCTGGTGACGGGACGGGGCCGGAGGTAACGGCCGAGGCGGTGAAGGTTCTGAAGGCGGCGGCGGGGAAGTTCAACTTCAAGGTCGAGCTGACCGAGTTCGACTTCGGCGGGGAAAGGTACAAGAAAACGGGCGAGACGCTGCCGGATTCGGCGGTTGAAGAGCTTCGCAGGTTCGATGCAATACTGCTTGGGGCAATAGGCCATCCGGACGTTGCGCCGGGGATTCTGGAAAAGGGGATTCTGCTGAAGCTGCGATTTGAGCTGGACCAGTACATCAACCTTCGGCCGATCAAGCTCTACCCGGGGGTGGAGACGCCGTTGAAGGACAAAGGCCCGGAGGATATAGATTTTGTCGTTGTTCGGGAAAATACGGGCGACCTTTATACGGGTACGGGCGGGTTTACGATGAAAGGCACGCCGGAGGAAGTGGCCGTGCAGAGTGCGGTTTACAACCGGTTCCAAGTCGATCGCTGTCTGCGGTATGCGTTTGAATACGCCAGAAGACACGGCAAGAAGGCCCGCGGCAGGGGTGATGCGAATACGCTGGGGCTGTGCGGCAAGACGAACGTGCTGACCTACGTTTACGACCTGTGGGAACGGGCGTTCCACGAGATGGGCCGAACCGAGTACCCCGACGTAAAGCGCGAATACTACCACGTGGACGCGACCTGTATGTGGATGGTGAAGAACCCCGAGTGGTTCGACGTAATCGTTACCGGCAATATGTTCGGCGATATTATCACCGACCTTGGTGCGATGATTCAGGGCGGTATGGGGATTGCGGCCGGTGCCAACATAAACCCGGAAGGCGTCAGTATGTTCGAGCCTATCGGGGGAAGCGCCCCGAAATACACGGGCAAAGGCGTGATAAACCCGCTGGCGGCGATATGCGCGGCGCAAATGATGCTTGCGACGCTGGGCGAGCATCAGGCCGCCGAAGCCGTTGAAAACGCGGTGATGTTCGCAACGGCCAACAAGCTCAAGTCGCTTCAGGCGGGCAGGATGGGCTTCTCGACCAGCGAGGTGGGCGACATAGTGGCCGAGAAAGTCGCAACTTAGCTGCGGCGGCACAACCGGGGCTGGTTTTGAAGAATCGCATGTGCAAACGGCGGCTGAGATGGTTGGGTAAATATGCCGGCGAACCTTACACCGGAATATTTCAAGGCCGAGCAGTGGTTCAGGACGGCCTCTACGAACGAGGAGAAGATCCTCGCGCTGGAGCGTATGCTTGCGGTTATGCCCAAGCACAAGGGTACCGACCATCTCAAGGCGGACCTTCGCCGCAAGCTCAGCAAGCTGCGTGAAGCCCCGAAAAAGAAAGGCGCCAAGCAGGTTGATATTTTCCACGTTCCGAAGACGGGAGCGGGGCAGATTGTTCTGCTGGGGCTGCCCAACAGCGGCAAAAGCGCCATAGTCGGTTCGCTTACCAATGCGAAGGTTTCGGTGGCGGAGTATCCTTTCGCAACGGCGGCGCCGGTTCCGGGTATGGTGCAGTTCGAGGATGTGCAGATACAGCTTGTGGATATGCCGCCGATCACCGACGAGCTGGTTATGCCGGGACAGGTGGGGACGTACCGTCACTGCGACCTGATCGCGATAGTGATAGACCTGTCGCAAGACGTGCAGCGGCAGTTTGAAACCTGCATTGATTTCCTGGAAGCTCGAAGCCTGCTGATTGACGAAAGCACACCGGCGGTCGACCAACAGGGTAACATCCTGGGCAAGCGGGCGTTTTGCATCGCCAGCAAGGCCGACCTGGCTGCGCCGGGGGCCGCCTCGAAGCTGAAGGAGCTCTGCGGGAAACGCTTCGAGATAGTGCAGGTATCGACGCAGACAGGCGAAGGGCTGCAGCAGTTGCCGGGGACGTTCTTCAGGCTGTTGAATATCATCCGCGTTTACGCCAAGCCGCCGGGCAAACCTGCGGATATGGATGAGCCTTTCACGCTCACTGCGGGTTCGACGGTGATGGACCTCGCGGTGGCGGTGCACCGTCAGCTCGCAGAGAAGCTGCGGTATGCGAGGATATGGGGCACGGGTGTTTACGACGGACAGAACGCCCCGCGAAACCACGTACTGCACGACGGTGACATTATCGAATTGCATTTCGGCTGAGGCTGTCTATAATGTGCCGGCGGTAAGTCGAACCGCATGAATCAACCCGTTAAAGGAAGTTCGGGATGGACTCGAGACGCAGGCTATTGGCAGTTGCGGTGTCCGCAGTGGTGGTGCTGTGGCAGGCAGAACTGCGGACAGGGGCGAAACTCGAGGCGGCGGTGTCGGCATCGGTGACGATAGACGCCTCAAAGACAGGTGAGTCGATCTCGCCGTATATCTATGGGCAGTTTATCGAGCACCTGGGCCGATGTATCTACGGCGGGATTTGGGCGGAGATGCTGGAGGACCGCAAGTTCTACTATCCTGTGCCTGCCGACGGACCCATCTGGAAGGAACACAAAGGGGCAAAGGTTCTGGCGGGCTCGCCGTGGCAGGTGATCGGGCCGGCATCGTCAGTGAAAATGGTCACGGAGGGAGTTTACGTGGGCCAGCATTGTCCACGGGTCCAACTGCCAGGTGGTGTGCGGTGCGGCATCTACCAGCAAGGGCTTGGGCTGGTTGGGGGAAAGCACTACACGGGCCGGGTGATACTGGCAGGCGAGCCTGGTTGTGGGCCGATAGAGGTGAGCCTGGTATGGGGCGAAGGGGCCGGTGACCGCGAAACGGTGACCATCAAGAAAATCAGGCCCGAGTTTCAGAAGTTCCCGCTTTCGTTTCGCGCGGGGGCATCGACCGACAACGGCAGGCTTGAAATCGTGGGCTGCGGTACGGGCGGTTTCAGGATAGGGACGGTTTCGCTGATGCCAGCCGACAACGTCGCAGGTATGCGGGCTGATACGTTGAAGCTGCTGAAGGAACTGAACGCGACGATTTACCGCTGGCCCGGCGGCAACTTCGTCAGCGGCTACGACTGGCGCGACGGCATCGGCGAAAGGGACAGGCGTCCGCCTCGCAGGAATCCGGCGTGGACGGGCATCGAGCACAACGACTTCGGGCTTGATGAGTTCATCGCTTTCTGCCGCGAGGTGAATGCCGAGCCGTTGATCGTGGTCAATTCCGGTTTCGGGGATGCACATTCGGCGGCGGAAGAAGTCGAGTATGCCAACGGCCCGGTCGATACGCCGATGGGCAGGTTGCGTGCACGGAACGGCCATCCGGAACCTTACGGCGTGAAGTGGTGGGGTATCGGCAACGAGATGTACGGCGAGTGGCAACTCGGACATATGTCTATTGGGCACTACGTCATCAAGCATAACCTGTTCGCCAAGGCGATGCGGCGGGTGGACCCCTCTATAAAGCTGATTGCGGTAGGCGAAGCCAAGCGATGGTCTGAGGGTATGCTGCGGAATTGCAGCGACTATATGGACCTCATAAGTGAACATTTCTACAGGAGTTACGGTGACTCGATCCTCGACCACGTCCAGCAGATGAGCAAGACGGTGTTATCGTTAGTTCGGCCCCATCGGAAGTGGCGAAAGGAGCTCGACTGTCTCAAAGGCAAGGACATCCGCATCGCAATCGACGAGTGGAACTACTGGCACAGGCCGTATGTTTACGAATACGGCGAGCTGGGCTGTCGCTACACGCTAAAGGACGCGCTGGGTGTGGCGGTGACGCTGCACGAGATGATTCGAAACAGCGACATCATCGCGATGGCCAATTATGCGCAGACCGTAAACGTCATAGGCTGCATCAAGACAACGAAAACCGATGCGGCATTCGCTACGACCGCCCTGCCGCTGAAACTATACCGCAACCGCTTCGGCACGGTGCCGGTTGAAGTGAGCGGCAGTTTCGAGCCGCTCGATATCGTCGCAGCCCTTACCAAAGACCGTAAAGCGTTCACGATGGCCGTCGTCAATCCTACCGAGCAGAAATATCGGCTTACGTGGGACATCGAGGCGGTTGAGCCTGCCGGGGGTGGGGTACTCTGGCAGATAGCCGGGACAGACCCGATGGCTTACAACGAACCCGGCAAACCGCCGAAGGTCAGCATCGTCCGGCGGTCGCTGCCGGCGGGCGGTTCGGATGTGCTGGAGGTACCGGCTATCAGCGTTTGCCTGTATCGGATACCGATTGAGTAATTTTCAAGGCCGGAATTCGCCGAAAGGAGGCTGCTCAATATGGAATGCCAAAAAGAAGCAAATCTGCAGAATTGCAACTGCTCATATCCCGGCTGCAGCAGAAAAGGTATGTGTTGCGAATGTCTGAGCTACCACCTGTCTTTGAAGCAATTGCCGGGCTGTTGCTTCCCCGACGAGGTTGAAAAGACGTACGACCGGAGCTTCGCCGCCTTTGCGCGGGCCTGGAAACTTCGATAATCACCAACAGCCTGACAGGGCCACCGCCTTAGTGCAATTGCTGAGTGGTAGGGTCCAAGCTGCGAGCAGTCAAGACCCTTTTTCGGTGCTTCCAGTCGGCTTTGCTTCGGTCGGCTTATCCTGACCCGCAAAATCCGGAGCCCAGTGCGGCAATGTCTGTCTTTCAATCTATGGCCATCCCACTGCGCGGTTGGGCGGACGTTGACAGTCGAGCCTGAGGACGTAGAATGCACCGGCCGAACCACTGGTATCGGCGTGGTCGAGCGTCGTTGTGTAGACGAGACTATCCGCGGCAGGTCAAACGCTTTATGGAAGGATGCACGATGGAATATCTCAACAGGATTACAAGAAGCACATTGGTGGGCCTTGCGGTTTGGCTGGCCGCTGGTTGCGGCCGGGTGGGTGCGGCTGCAGGCGAGTTGCAGGTGGTGGACCTTCGCAGGGCCGTGATAGTAGTTGATAGTTCAAACAGGCACCACAAGAAAGCGGCGGAGATGCTGTCGGAGGAAATAGCCAAAAGGACGGGTCTGCGCCTTGCGGTCTCCGGCAGGATGCCGGGCAATGATTTGCCAGTGATAAGGCTGGGGACGGTTGAAGCACTGCCGGCGGCATATCAACTGCCGGCGGGTCTGGAGGTGCCGGAGCGAGCGGAGGGATATGCAATATGGGTTGATGACCGGCGGGGCAAGGCGGTTGTGCACCTTGTGGGCCGTGACGACCGAGGTGCGTTGTTTGCGGCGGGTCGGCTGATCCGCGTGCTGGAGATGGGCAGGCAGAAATTGCTCTTGCCGCGTCGGACCAGACTGGCCGATGCGCCTGCGTACCCACTGCGAGGACATATGCTGATACCCGGCGGACGGTTCATCAGCTGGGACGACGGGGCGTTCGAGCAGCTAATCCGCGATATGGTTATCTTCGGGACGAACAGTTTCGAGCTGCTGCGACCAAGGCCGGGCGTAGCAAAGATACTTGATGATTATGGTCTTGATTTATGGTTTTTCTTCGGCCACGGCAACGTGGTGGAGACGCAGACGCTGGAGGCGACAAGGCGCAGATTCGGCCGCTTGAGAGGCCTGGACCACGTTTTTATTCCGCTGGGCGACACGGGCGGAGTCAAACCGACCAGGCAGATGATAGCGGCGACCGAGCGTTTCGCGCCGCTATTGAAGCAGGTTCATCCTGATGCGCGGATCTGGCTTTCGCATCAGAACCAGGCTTATCACGCGGAAAACGACAACGAATTTCTGTTCGGTTACATCCGGAACAAGCAGCCCACGTGGCTGGAGGGCATGGTGTACGGTCCGTGGGCGCACTGGGACATACCCGGGTTGCGGAGGCGGACGCCGAAGCAGTACAAGATCCGGCATTATCCGGATATCTGTCACAATCTCTGGTGCCAGTACCCGATACCGAAATGGGACCGGGCGTTCGCCCGCGTCTGGGGTCGCAACGGCATCAGGGCGATGCCCCGGATGATGGCGCGAGTGCACAATGTGACGGCGCCGCTGACGGTGGGTTTCGTTGCGTACAATCACACCGGCTGCAACAACGACGTCGATAAGTTTGTTTTCAGCGCGATGGCGTGGAATCCGAACGGCGACGTTGAGCAGGTTCTGTTCGAATACGGCAAGGTGTTCTTCGGTGACGAGTTGGCTGCGGACGTGGCAAAGGGGTTACTGATGCTGGAGGACAACTGGAGAAAACCTGTCGCGGGAAACGAGCAAATCGAAAAGACGCTTGCCCACTGGCAAGGCATCGCCAGGCGGTATGGGGATGTTTCGAAGAACTGGCGGCTCGGGATGTACTTGTATCGTGCGACCGTGGATGCGTGGATAAAGCGCAAGTACGAGGCTGAGATGCAGTATGAGCGGCAGGCGTATGAAGCACTGCGGACGGCGCCGGCGCGAGGGGTGGAGGCTGCGATAAAAGATGCAAGAAAGGCACTGGCCCGGGTTGACACGGAATTTCCCCCGAAACAACAACTCACAGCGGAGCTGGAATCGTGGGGCTTGGATCGCTATATGGACGGCGAGCTGGAGAAGGTCCTGGACAATCTTTACCACTCGTTGAACGACCGCCAGTGGCTGGAGACCGAGTTTGCACACATCCTGGCTATGGAGGACACGGGGCGACAACTTCGGCGAATCGATCGCATCATCAACTGGGAAGACCCAGGTCCCGGCGGTTACTACGACAACCTGGGCGTGGCGGGCAGGCAGCCGCACCTGGTCAGGCAGAAACGCTGGGAGGATGACCCGGGCTATGTGCATTCTCCGATCGAGTTCAACGTTCACAGGCCGGACTCGCCGTTTCGTCAATCCTGGCTGGTAAGCGCGCTTACGCGCTACGATACGCCGCTCAGGATGCGATATGCGAATCTCGACCCGCAGTGCAGCTATCGCCTTCGCGTGGTCTATTCCGGACCTTTTGACCCGGTTATGCGCCTTGTGGCGGACGGGGCATACGAGATACACGGTCCGATGGCCCAGCCCAAGCCGATGAGGCCGCTGGAGTTCGACGTGCCGCGGCAGGCTACCGCCGACGGCGTGCTTGAACTGGAATGGCGACTTATGAACCTTCGCCGCGGCCCGAGCGTGGCCGAGGCCTGGCTAATAAAGACGAGTAATTAGGCGGCGGGCAGGGCCGGCTATTTCAGCTTTATCGGTACACCTTTCTCCCTGGCGCGGGCCGTAAAGGCTTTTAACTCGGCCACGAGCTCTTCGAGTTGGTGCGCGCTTTCCAGCAGTTCCTCGTAGAGCCGGCCGTCGTTAAGGAACCTGGCGGCGGTACCCTCGCCATTGTTGATTTTCTGGAGGGTTATGCGAAGCTCGGACGCAGCCTTGCTCAATTGTTCGCCGGTTTCGGCAAAGGCGGTTACGAAGCTATCGATTCTTTCGTCGGCGTTCTGGAGGGTGTTCGCGCCGACCACGGCCAGTCGGCGGTACTGCTGCAGCGTGATATCAGCCTGGTCAAGAGTTTCGCGGATGTGGCGCAGCGTCACGGCCGCCTCCTGCGAGACGTCGGCCAAGTTGGCAATGGTACGGTTGATGTATTGCTTGTTCTTGGGGTCGCCGACAATATCGTTGAAGTTGTTGACCAGCGAACTGAGACCGTCGACCAGGTGCTGGAGTTTTTTCTGGCTTTCTTCAGGGAAAAACTCACTTGTGGTACCGGTCGAACCCTGGAGGGTGTCGTTGTCGGCCAGGAAAGGCCCGGTGGGTTTGTTCACGTCGAAGGTCGTGGTCTGCTTAAGCTCGATGTAGCTGCTTCCCAGCCCGCGTGTCATCAGCTTGGGCTCGACGTCCCTGGGTATCTGGCCGTACTGTCTGTCTATGCTGAGCACGACGATGGTCTGGTAGTACCACCGGCCGGTGTTTTGGTCACGCAGAATCATAGGTGGTTCTACCTGCGTTACCCTTCCGACCTGGTAGCCGCAGAAGCGCACGGGAGTATCCTTCTGGACACCCTTGGCGGTGGGGAACTGGACCTTTACGTGGTAAGAGCCGAGCTTGCTGATGGCGGTCGGCAATTCGCCGAACTTGTAGACCATAAACCCCAGTCCGACCAGTGCAGCCAGGACAAAGATACCGACGACGATATTGCGCCTTCGCTGGGCAGCCTCGAAATCACTCACTTTTTCTTCCCTTTCAAATCGGTGTGGCCCTGCAGAAACATCTCCCTTATCTCCCTCAGGGGATAGCCGACTTCGTTAAGCCCTTTTATGATCCTGATTTGCCTGATGTTTTCGTCGTCGAAAAGTCTGCGTCCGGTCTGTGTAACCTCGGCCGGTTCGACCAGGCCGAGCATAATATAATACTGCAAAGACTGCCGGGAGATACCGGCCTCCTTCGCAGCCTGTCCTATCGGCCTCAACCTGCTCTTGCGCTGCAAAGTGTGCCTCTCGCCTCAAGCGACCAGCCCGCTGCGGACCCGGAACACGGGACCGACATTCGGGTGCGTGTCAGTGCCGTTTGTCAGCCGGGTCGTTACCGGTTGTTCCTGCCCGCCCGGCCGGACCACCATCGTCCGGCGGAGCTTGTTTTAATATATCGGCCACCAAAGTCAACAGGGACAGCCTTATCTTGTGAAAGCTCAGGCGGGCCCGGTCCGGCCCGGCTCGGCCGGAGTTGCCGCGTTTCTTTGACCATCGTCGGGAAATCATCAGCAGGTAATCGTATCCGGCCGGCAGGCGGTCCTGGCTTTGCCGGAAGGCCTCTCTCAGCAGGCGCTTGAGGCGATTTCGGGTTACGGCGTTGCCGAAGGCCTTGCCGACGGACACACCCAGGCGGGCGTAGGGGCAATCGTTTTTGGCCATGCAGACCGTCAACAGGCCGTCGGTTTTGCGCCTGCCGCGGTCAAGCACGGCCTTGAACTGGCTGTTGCGGAGCAGCCTCTTGTATTTCGGCAGCGAAAAATGCTTCATATGGTCATCGTTACGGCCGGATCCGTTGGCGCCGGCAGGGCCGGGCCGCCCGAATCGGCGTATCCCCAATTACCACCACTATCGGTATTAGTGTTATCGGCCGAAAGATAACCGGCAAGGCAATTTTGCCGATGGCTTGCAGGGTAGGTACGGAACTGTTGCGGTCGGGCTGGGGGATGCATTCGGCGGCACGAAAAAAGAACGCACAGGGCGCCCTGTGCGATCAAAAGAGAAAGGCGGGCCGAGAAAGGCGGAGAGAGGTGAGACATTACCTCGGCCCGCCGTGGAATCCGTTCAGTGTTATATACGTCGACTGTTGGATTACGTTCGCTCCAGTGCGCATTAAATATACCAAATCCGATTCGCCGTTGCAAGCAATTATGAAAAAAATTTTTTGGACCGCCGCGGCGGCTCAGACAGGCTCGCTGTCGGAGGGCCGGTCCATAGGCGGCAACCGGCCCGCAAGAAGGTTTCCGACGGGCCGAAGTGTATCGAATTGCATAAGGATAATCCTGATAACGGCGGTCATCGGGGCCGCCAGAAACATGCCGGTCAGGCCCCACAACAGCCCCCAAAAAGACAGCGCCAGCAAGACCGTCACCGGATGAAGATTCAGGCCGGTGCCCATCAATTTCGGTTCTATGAAGTTGCCGATGGTCATTTGAATTGCCCCCGGGACCGCAACCACCAGCACAACATACCAGGGATTCTGGAACTGGGCGACCGCGATGGGTATGGGCAGCAGCGTTGCTACGATAGAACCGATGGAGGGTATGAAATTGAGCAGGAAGGCGAATATGCCGAAGACCTCGGCCAGCTTCAGGCCCAGCGCCGCCAGCGTTGCCCAGACCAGCACGCCGGTCAGTGCCGAGATGAGCACCTTCGTGGCTATGTAGCGTCGGACATTGTGGTCGATGTCGGCATAGACGCCCCTGCGGACGACGCGGGGGTCGCGGCCGGACAAAAGGAAGATGACGAAGATGACGATGAAGAACAGGCTCGACAACAGGTTGAGCAGCCTGCCTGCGGTATTGGCCACGAAGGCCGGGATTTTCGCCCGCAAGTCGCCGATGATTCTTTGCTGGTCGAGCTCGAGACCCCAGTCCTTCAGCTTTGGAAAAACGCGGCCGGCCAGACTGGCGAAGCTGTCGCTGTATTGAGTGGCCGTAGCGACGACGGTCTGGACGGCCTGGATAACAAGGAAGGTGAGAAATGTTATGAAAACCAGCACTATCAGCAACGTAACGACCACGGCAAGCGAGCGTGGCAACCGCAGGCGAAGCACCAGCAAATCCAGCAGAGGCGAGACGATCGAGACGATAAAGGCTGCCAGGACGAAGGGGATGAGGATAAAACTCGTGTAGCGAAGCACCATCGCAATGGCGACCGCCGCAAGGATTACCAGCGAACCCGTCGTCAACCAGGCATATTCATCACGTTTGGCCGACATTGTTTCCCGTTCCGACAAAATCGCTTCAGTGTAGCGGCGTTTGTGCCTCGATGCCGGCACGATGATAAGAGACACCCGGCGGCAGGACAAGTCCCTTTTTGTGCCGGCAGCCGAAACAATGCGAGTTGACACGGGTCGGCGGAAATCATATTTTCCCCGGGGCGGGTCCAAAAACAGGAACCGCCGAAGCTATCGGCGCAACAAGGGTGGTTATGAAGAGACAGCACCAAATGCCTGCCGTCGGGGCAAACAGGGTAACGCGCCGCGGGTTTCTGCAACGGGCGGTGCGGCTGGCGGCCGGTGCGGTAGTGTTCCCATATCCCGTTCGCTCGGCGGCGCTCGGCAAAGCGGGCACGGCCGCACCGAGCAATCGCATCACGGTGGGCTGTATCGGGACCGGCTCGCGAGGCCGGTACAATATGAGGGCCTTTATGGGCGAACCGGACGTCGAGGTCGTGGCGGTATGCGACGTGGACGCCACCCGCCGGGAAGAGGCGGCGGCGACCGCCAGCCTGGCCGGAAATGCTGTTTACGGTGATTTTCGCCGGCTTCTGGACCGCGAAGACATCGACGCGGTGGTCATATCGACGCCCGACCACTGGCACGTTCCCATCGCCGCAGCGGCGGCGAAGGCCGGCAAAGACATATACTGCGAGAAGCCGCTGACGCACACGATCGCGGAGGGACGAGTCCTCTGCGAGACCGTTGAGCGGTACGGGCGGGTTCTGCAGGTGGGTTCTCAACAGCGAAGCGACTGGAAGTTCCAGTGGGCGTGCCGGGTGGTGCGTACGGGCGGGCTGGGCCGGCTGAAGATTGTCAGGGTGGGCCTTCCGGCTTCGACGAGTATCGGGCCGCAGTCTGTTAT
>CAYSBK010000036.1:0-16730 GCA_964429265.1 uncultured Pirellulales bacterium
CGGCCTGGCTTTGCTGTTCGAGTTGTTGACGGGCCTGGGCCAGTTGCTTTTCCAGTGTCGCCTTTATCTCTGAAAGTTGCTTGTTGCTGTCTTGTGCTTCGTGGTAGTGGGTTTGGAGTTTCTCGAGTTCATCGGTCTTTGCGGCGACGGCTTGCTCGGCCTGGCTAAGGGCCGATTCCTGCTGCTGGAGCTGCACTTGCAGCCCGGCCAGTTGCTTTTCGAGCTCCTGCTGCTGCTGTATTTTGGAGTTCAACTGCCCTTCGGCGGCAGCCAGTGCCCTGGTGTGGTGTTCTACGAGAGCTTCAGCCTTCAAGCGCTCGGCCCTTTCGGATTGAAGCTGTTGTTCGAGCTGGTCGGCGCGTTGCTCGGCCTGGAGGCGCGCTGCGGCCTGATGCTCAGCCTGTTGCTGGGCTTGCCTACAAGCCTCTGCCTGTAGGCGGGTGTTTTCTTCGGCGGCTGCCAGGGCTTCTGCCTGAGCCTGCAGTTTGCGTTGGGCTTCGTGTAGTGCCTGGGTCTGGGAGTCAGCTCGGAGGCGGGCTTTTTCGGCAGCCGTTGCCAGTGTGCGGATGTTTTCCTCGAGGCGGGTTATCTGGCGCTGGTATTCGATTTGCTGCCGGCGGAGGTCGGCAAGCTGGACCTTATGAGCTTGAAGTTGTTCGCCGGCCGTGGCGGCGGCGTTGGTTTGCTGCTGCAGTTGGACCTGCGTTGCGGCCAAATCCTCGTTGGTGGTGGCCAGCTCTTCGGTGAGGGCATCGATTCTTTCTTGCAAGAGTTTTTTCTCGCCGGCACGGGCCTGGACCTCCTGTTCAAGCCGGCGATGAACATCGGCAAGCTGCAGCTTGTAGTCTTCCAGTTCCCGGTCTGCCTGGGCGAGTTGTTGTTGATATGTCTGATTCTGCCGGCGCAGATGGTCACCGGCGTGGGCCTGGTTTCGTGCGTCGGCTTCGAGCCCGGCTATGCGCTGCTGCAACTCGGCACGCTGCTTCTCGAGATTCTCTATCGCTTGGGCTTGCTGGTCGAGTTTTTCCTGCAGTTGCTCCGCTTTCTGCTGATAGCCGAGGACATGTTGCTCGGCTTGCTGCTGGATTTGGAGTCTGGATTGTTGTTCGGTGCGGGCAATCTGCTCGGCACGGTTGCGGGCCTCGACGGCCTCGGCGGCGAGTTGTTCGGCTTCTTGGCGGGCACGGGTTTGGGCTTCCAGCTCGGCGCGGGCTGCGGTAAGTGCCTCGGTGTAGGCTCGATAAGCCTTTGTTTTCTCTTCCAGCGCTTGCTGGGCCTGCTTTTCCGCCCGTATTCGGGCCTGTATTTCTTCCCTGGCAACCTCTTCAGCCTCGGCTCTTGCCTTGGCGTGGCGCTGGGCCGTTGCCTCGGCCTCGAGGCGGGCCTGTTCGTGTTGTCTGGCCTTTTCCTCGGCTTGGGCCCGCAGTTTTGCCTCGGTTCTTGCTTTTTCTTTTGCGCGTGCGATGGCGTCGGCTCTGGCCTTCTTCTCGGCCCTGGCCTTCTCTTTGGCGGCGGCCTTTTCCTTTGCCTTGGCAAGGGCCAGGGCCTTGGCTCTTGCCTTGGCCTGAGTCTGTGCCTTCTTTTTATTTATGCAGGGCACAAGTGGGTGAAAGGGCCAGTGCTTTTCGCCGCAGATGCTGCAGGTAGGTACAAACTTGTCGTTATTATCGGCCGAATTGACCGGCTGTTTGTTCTCGGCGGGGTCTTGCCGGTCGCTGTTTGTCGTGTCAGTGTTCATAGCGGACACACGCAATAAACGCGGTACTGATCCCTGCAAACGTACTCAGGGGCAATACCGCCATGCAGATCACCCTATTCCAGGCAGCCATACTAATGCGGGCGCGAGGGATTTTCAAGGGTATAAGCGAGCGGCACCTGTTAAACAGGCTGCTCGGCGGGTGGGTCAGCCGGTGGTCTGGTTATGGTGGTGGGGGCTATTGCTGGAACTGGACGGCGACAGCCAGTCGACCATTCTTTAGAAGGCTTGTGCGGTCGACTCGGACGATTTTTCCCGCCTTTATTCTTGCGTAGCAGCCCTTTTCCCTGGCCAGCCTCGCCGTCCGCGGGAAGTTCAGTTCTACGACGTTTCCACACCTTACGGGCGTTGTCACCGGCAGGTGGATGAGCACGCCGGACTTGCTGACGTTGGCGCTGGTGCCGTTAAAGAATCTGCCGGCCTGAGGCAGCCAGACGCTGACGGGCCAGGACAACTGCGTGCGGGCGTTCTTGCGCTGCTCGACTAAGGTTGCCATAAGTTTGTCTCCACAAAAATATATCGCTCCATCTTCACCATGTGGTTGTGTTATCGGCAATGTTAAGCTGGGAAGATTAGCGTGTTTGGGCGATTTCGTTGCTTTTTTCGGAAGGTTTTGCCCGGCCGTGCGGCGTGCAATTGTGAATGGCGTTGTTATAGGACCGGCCGGTCCGCCGGCGATGGTGTTTGTTTCTGCGGTGAGGGAAAGGCCCGGGCAACGGTTGTTGAAGCGAATTGCCGGGGGCCGGGCGGTTCGGACCGGTAAAGCTTGAGTAGGGCCGTTTTATTCTGTATGGTGTGGCGGCGATGGAAACGCAACTTAGAAAGATCGACCCGCTGCAGCCGGAAGTGGAGGCTATCAGGCAGGCGGCGGCCATACTTGAGGGGGGCGGTTTGGTGGCGGTGCCGACCGAGACGGTGTACGGGATTGCGTGCCGGGCTGAGCGGTCGTTTACCGCACGACTGGACGAGCTTAAGGGCCGGCCGGCAGGCAAGCCCTACACGCTGCATATCGCGCGCAAGGATGACGTACGCAGGTATGTGCCGCGGATAGACATTCGGGCTCGCAAGCTGGTTGACCGCGGCTGGCCGGGGCCGCTGACGCTGGTGTTTGAACTTGGGGATGCGGACCTTGAGACGGTGCGGCTGGAGCTTGGAGAGGCCGTTTTTGAAGGGCTGTATGCGGCTGGTTCGGTGGGGATACGTTGCCCCGACCATCGGGTTGCGGCGATGATGCTGTCGCAGGTGCACCATCCGGTGGTTATGCCAAGTGCCAATATCAGCGGTCATAAGCCAGCGGTTGACGGCAAAACGGTTTATGAAGGCTTCAAGGGTGCGATTGAGATGGTGCTTGACGCGGGCCGATGCAAATATGGGGTCAGCAGCACCATTGTGAAGATAGGCAAAAAGCGGCTGGAGGTAGTGCGGCAGGGCTGCTATTCCGCCGAGCGGATCGAGACGATGTCAAAGGTCAGAATCCTGCTGGTGTGCACGGGCAACACGTGCAGGAGCCCGATGGCGGAAGGGCTGTTTCGGAAATATCTTGCCGGAAAATTGGGCTGTGCGCTTGACGAAGTGGAGAAACTGGGCTATAAAATTGAGTCGGCCGGCGTGATGGGGATTTCCGGCGCCGGGGCCAGTGCCGAGGCGGTGGCTGCCTGTGCGGCCCGGGCAGTGGACATAAACGGCCATCGCAGCAGGAAATTGTCCCGCAGGCTGGTCGAGCAGAGCGACTTGATACTGGTTATGACCAATGCGCATCGCGAGGCGGTCCTGTCGATGTGCGCTGGTGCAGAGAGCAGGTGCCAGTTGCTGGCAAAGGATCGGGAGATACCCGACCCGATAGGCCGGGGCCGGCGGGAATATGAAAACTGTGCAGCAATGATTGAACAGGCCGTCAGAGAAAGGGTCAGCGAGCTTGTAAGATGAAGGTAGTAGTAGGAAGCGATCACCGAGGGTTCGAGGTCAAGCAGCAGGTAAAGGCCATATTGAACGAGCTGGGCCACGAGTGCATCGACGTGGGGACCAACGATACCAATCCGGTCGATTACCCGGACGTAGCGTACCCGGCAGCGAAGGCGGTTGCGACCGGTCAGGCGGACCGGGCCATACTGGCTTGTGCGACGGGCATTGGTATGAGCATAGCAGCCAACAAGGTGAAAGGGGTCCGTGCAGCGATCTGCCACGATGAGTTGAACGCGCGGATTTCGAGAGACCACAACGATGCAAACGTGCTTTGCATATCGGGCGACCAGATAAGCGGTCCTCTTTTGCGGAAGATCGTACAGGTTTGGATGGATACGGAGTTCGGCGGCGGCCGACATCAGCGAAGGGTTGACAAGATAATCGCCATCGAGGATGGGCAGGTGACGGATGTGGTGCCCGACCGGCTTGATGCTTCCTGAGCGGAGGTGGCACCACAGCGGTGGAACCCTCAGTGTCGGTCGAAGGCAATCGCCGAAGCGGAGCTGTCTATAGGCGAGGGGGACCAATCGTAGGTTGTGAGGGTGCGACCGTCTTTGGTGGTCAGGCCATCAGGCACCATAGCCAAGCCCTGCTCGAAGCATACCGGCGCGACACTAATCGACTCGATTTGTAATCTTGTAAGGGGCACGACCTCGTCCGGCTCGCAGCGGCCGTTGCTGTTGCGGTCGAACCAGGCGGATATGCCGGTTAATTCAGGCCCTGTCAGTTTTCCGTCCCGGTCGTCATCGAGCAGGCCGAGGGCTTCGTAGCCGGTTGAGAAAAACAACCACCAGGTTACGGAGCCGAACAGTTGTCGGCCGGATGTGACGCGACCGGTACGGTGCGGGTCCCAGACGAGGATGGCGGTGGTTGGTTTTACCCAGGGCCACAAACGAGCAACCCCGTCACCGTCGAGGTCGAAGCGAACGTGCGTCTGCGGGGCAATCAGTTCGGCCGGACCGTTGTGCGGCTGGAACGAGAATATGACGGGTGTAACCATATTCCTCTTCAGATTTTCGAGTTTTGTGATGTTCTTTCTGGTCGCTGCCAGTTGCTTCTTGTCGGCTTCGGGGAGGTTTTTGTCGGCCTCGGCGAGTCTTATGAAGGCTTTTCCAGCCTCGTAGCCGACCAGACTGCCCAGACCCGCGATGGGTCGATACTTATGCTTGAGGTCTTTTCTTATGGAAAGGTCGTATGCGCTTTTGTAAGCGCGGCGGGCCTGTTCGAGAATGACTTTCCTGAACGGCTGTGGCACGATGTCGTCGTGGGCCTGTTGGAGAAACTGCACGTACTGTTCGAGCAGGCTGGCCAGGCCGAGATGGTACAGGCCGTTCTCGTCGTCAAGCTGGATAGCCTTTTCGAAGTATTGCAGTGCTGCAGCGGCGTGTTGGACAAGCTCGGGGTCGGTTGGTTGGGGCGGCAGCCAGTTCTGCTTTAGAAGCTGGTCTCGCTTTTGGCTGTAGAGTGCGTAAAACCGCTTCTTTTGCTGCTGGGGCACATCGGCGTCTGCCTTGTAGCCCATTTCATCAAGTGCGAGTTTCCTGGCGTGCTGATCGCGAACGCGGGCGATGTAGTCGCCCCGCAGCCAGTCGGGCGCAATCTGCGGGGGCGTGCTGTCCGGGTTGGTTATGGCAACGAGGAAGGCCTTGTCCGCAAAGGCGAGATAGTGAATACGGGCAAGTGTGTAGTACCCGTAGGGGTTTTCGGGGTTTTCCCTTACGAAGGCGGCGGCGTTGCGCAGAAGCCGGTCCACGGGGGCATAGGTCGGGGCTGCGAACCTTGCACCGGCTTTTGAGCAGCAGCAAATAAGCACGCAGGTCAGCGGCAGGAAGATTTTGTTCTTGTTGAGCATTTTCCCATCCCTTTCAACAGCGAGTTGGAGAATCCGCCGGCAGCTTAACTACATGCTGCTCGCGCACCAGGGTCACTTATCCATTATGACGTACTGTGGCCGGATAGGGTTGACAAGAAAAGCAATTTTTTCCCGGCTATGAGTGGTCAAAAGAAGGCAGGCGAGTGGTTTAGGGCGGTTTCAGCATCTCGGGTGGAGGTAAGCCGCAGTGCTACGCCTTGGTCGGGAGAGGTTCCGGCTTGCGTTTTGCAGTTGCCTTCAAGGGCTTTATGCGTGTTTTTAAGGGTCGTTTTTGCCGGGTTTCGGCATAAAGGTCGTTGCCGATGGTGCGGAGCCTGCGGTAGCGGCGTTCGAGCAGTTCGTCGAGCTTGAGTCGTTTCAGTTCCGCCAGGGTTTTGGTTATGTACTTTTCGACGTTGTAAACGGTATCGTGGACGTTTCGATGAGCGCCGCCGAGTGGTTCGGGGATTATCGCGTCCACCAGGCCGAGCCTGTGCAGGTCGGCGCTGGTAAGCTTCAGTGCCTCGGCGGCGTGTGGTGCCTGGGAGCCGTCGCGCCAGAGGATGGCGGCGCATCCCTCTGGTGAGATGACGGAGTAATAGGCATACTGCAGCATTGCGAACCTGTCGCCGACGCCTATTCCCAGCGCGCCGCCGGAGCCGCCTTCACCTATGCAGACGCACACGATTGGTGTTTTCAGACGTGACATCTCGATCAGGTTTGCCGCTATGGCGCGGGCCTGGCCTCGCTGCTCGGCTCCGACGCCCGGATATGCACCGGGCGTGTCGATGATAGTGACGACGGGCAGGTGGTATTTTTCCGCGAACGTCATCTTGGCAAGGGCCTTGCGGTAGCCTTCCGGGTTGGCACAACCGAAGTTGCAGGCGATTTTCTCTCTCGTAGTCTTGCCCTTGTTCTGTCCGACGAGCAGGACTTTTTCTCTTCCGATCCGGCACAGTCCGGTCACAATTGCACGGTCGTCACCGAAGTACCGGTCGCCGTGCAATTCGCGGAAGTCCTTGACCATCAGCTGAAGGTAGTCTTTCAGCACGGGCCTGTCGGGGTGTCGGGCTACCTGGACGGTCTGCCAGGCGGTGAGGTTTGCGTAAATGCGTTTCAGTTCGGCGGTCTGTTGTTTCTGGAGTTCGCGAATCCTGTGGGAGTAATCGGCGCCGTCGGCCGAGGCGCGGTCCTGCAGTTCGCGGATTTTCCTGTCAAGCTCGGCGATCTTTTGCTCGAACTCCAAGTATCTGCCCGACAGCGTGATGCCGTTGGACACTCTTGCGTTAGTATTGTTATTCCGTCCGGCCATAAGGTCGTTGTCGGCTTCAGAGCATCTGACAGCCGTACCCTCAAAAAAAGCCTGCCCCGACACCGGGCTCAGGCGCACGTTCCGTATCCATCCCTGACGTTAATTGTTATTTCGGAATGATAGCAGTTTGCGCTACAAAATCCAAGAAGAAATTGACAGGGTCGGATAGCTTTTATACTTTTCGCGGCGGAACCCGCCGGGGGCGGGCAGGCACTTTTTTTACGTAAGGTCTTTGCTATGAAGGACTTAGGTCAAATAGGGGTCATCGGACTGGGGCTGCTTGGCGGGTCGGTGAGCCTGGCGGTGCTGCGGTGTTTTCCCGGGGTTCGGGTAGTGGGTTACAGCCACCGCCGCACCACCAGGGCCAAGGCCAGGAGCCTGGGGGTGGCCAGCGAAGTCGTGGACGACGTCGGCTCGGCGGCGAGGGGCTGTGACGTAGTGGTGCTGGCGACGCCGATATTCACATTTCCTCAGATATTCAGGGCGATAGGGCCGCACCTTCGGCCCGGGGCGGTTGTTACGGACGTGGGTTCGACGAAGGTACTTCCGGGCCGGTGGGCGGCGAAACTGCTGCCTGCAGGGGTGGATTATGTCGGCTCGCATCCCATAGCCGGCAGCGAACAGCGGGGCGTGGAGTATGCCCGCGACGACCTGTTCGAGAAGGCGGTCTGCATTCTGACCGCGCACAAGAAAACCCGTGGCCCAGCGGTGCGGCTGTTGAAGAGCTTCTGGACGCGGCTGGGCTGCCGGGTCGAGCTGATGACGGCGGCGGCACACGACAGGATTCTGGCCGGTGTAAGCCACGTGCCGCACGTAACGGCGGCGGCCCTTGTCAATGCCGTTGCGAGCGAGCAGTTGAGATTCGCCGGGCGTGGCTTTATGGATACTTCAAGGGTGGCCTCGGGACCAGCCAGTATCTGGACGGATGTGCTGCTGGCAAACAGCGGCAACGTGGCCAGAGGTATCGACAGGGTGATTTCGGAGTTGACCAGGCTAAAAAACGCGGTCGCGGAAGGCGACCAGAGAGCCGTTGACAGGCTCCTGAACAGGGCTGTGCGAAAGCGCAAGGCGATGATAGAATACAAGCTCAGGAAAAAGGAGCTTATGTCGTGACACACTGGCGTTTCGAGGTCTTCAACCGGCCGGGCTTTGCGGATGTTCGCGGCAGCAGCACGCTCGAAGAAATCCGCGAGATCGGAATCGACTCAGTCGAGGCGGTTCAGTTTGCAAAGGTCTTCCTGATTGATGCCGATTTCGATGAGTCCTTCGCGAAGCGCGTGGCGAGGGAGCTTCTGACCGACCCGGTCTGCGAGGAATACTTCATCGGCAGAACGGCAGCGCCCGCGGGTCTGGCAAAGGCCACGCTGATCGAGGTGCACCTCAAAAGCGGCGTGACCGACCCGGTGGCAGAATCGGTCACGGCGGCAATCGCAGATATGGGCGGACGCGTAGAGAACGTGCGCACGGCACGCAAGTACGTGTTGCTGGGCAACCTGGACCGCACGGAGATAGAAACCATCGCCAAGAAGGTCCTGGCCAATGACTGCATCGAGGTCTGCGTGATCGGCAACGACGCCGAGCCGCCAAGCCCTCACCTGGAGCCGTACCGGCTGGAGATTGTACACTGGCCTATCCGAGACCTGGACGATGCGGCGCTGGTTGCGCTGAGCAAGGAAAAAGACCTGTTCCTCAACCTTACCGAGATGAAGACGATCCAGCAGTACTACCGCCGGCTCGGCAGGGAACCTACTGACGTGGAGCTGGAGACGATCGCGCAGACCTGGAGCGAACACTGCGTTCATAAGACGCTCAAAAGCTCGGTGGATATGGTTGTGGACGGCAGCGAGGTGCACTTCGACAACCTTTTGAAGGATACGGTGTTCAGGGCAACCAAGGAATTGAACAAGAGCTGGTGCATATCGGTTTTTGATGATAATGCGGGGGTGGTGGAGTTTGACGATGACTCGGCGGTTTGCTTCAAGGTTGAAACGCACAACCATCCGTCGGCGCTGGACCCATACGGCGGCTCGGCCACGGGAATAGGCGGGGTAATCCGCGACCCTATGGGCACGGGACTCGGCGCCAGGCCCATTGCCAACACGGATATCTTTTGCTTCGGGCCGCCGGACACGAAGATGGAAGACCTGCCGAAGGGTGTTCTGCATCCGCGAAGGATTATGAAAGGGGTGGTGGCGGGTGTGCGTGACTACGGCAACCGGATGGGCATACCGACGGTCAACGGCGCGATATACTTTGACGAGCGATACCTGGCGAATCCCCTGGTGTACTGCGGGAACATCGGCCTGATGGACCGGCGTAAGTGCTTCAAGCATCCACAGGCGGGCAACCTTATAATCGTCGTTGGAGGCCGAACCGGCCGGGACGGCATACACGGTGCGACGTTTTCGTCGGGCCAGATGACACACCAGCACGAAACTATTTTTTCGCACGCGGTTCAGATCGGCAACCCGATCACGGAAAAGAAGATGCTCGACGTTCTGGTTCAGGCCAACCAGGCCGGGCTGTACGAGGCGATTACCGACTGCGGCGCCGGCGGGCTCAGCAGCGCCGTCGGCGAGATGGGCAGAAATCTCGGCGCGGAGGTGGACCTGGAGAAGGTGCCGCTGAAATACGCGGGGCTCAGTTACACCGAGATATGGATAAGCGAGGCGCAGGAGCGGATGGTCATAGCCGTCAAGCCGGAGAACCTCGACGCGATTATGAAGATTTTTGCGGACGAGAACGTCGAGGCGACGGTGATCGGCAGGTTCACCGACGACAGGAAACTTGTGCTGCGATACGAGGGCCAGCAGGTCGGGCAGATGGATATGGAGTTTCTGCATGAGGGGGTGCCTAAGTATTCGCGCAAGGCGGTCTGGCGGAAGCCCCGGCTGCATGAGCCGAATATCCCGGCCAAGGACAATTACAACGAAGAGCTTTTTAAGATCCTGTCGAGCTACAACGTTGCGAGCAAGGAATGGGTCATTCGGCAGTACGACCACGAGGTGCAGGGCGGCTCGGTGGTCAAGCCGTTGATGGGCCTGGCCAACGACGGGCCCAGTGATGCAGCGGTGATAAAGCCGAAGTTCGACAGCGACCGGGGGCTTGCGATAAGCTGCGGGATGAATCCCCTTTACGGTGACATCGACCCGTACTGGATGGCGCTGGCGGGGATTGATGAGGCGATAAGAAACCTGATATGCGTTGGGGGACGATTCGACCGCATCGCGCTGCTGGACAATTTCTGCTGGGGCGACTGCAGCAGGCCTGAGACGCTTGGGCCGCTGGTGCGTGCCGCTCAGGCGTGCTACGACGGCGCAACGGCCTTTGAGGCACCGTTTATTTCCGGAAA
Source organism: uncultured Pirellulales bacterium (assembly GCA_964429265.1). Lineage (GTDB taxonomy): Bacteria > Planctomycetota > Phycisphaerae > Sedimentisphaerales > Anaerobacaceae > CAYSBK01. The sequence continues at coordinate 10,235 of CAYSBK010000036.1, forward strand.
AGACTCTCTCAACAATGAGTTCGAATGCGAAGACGGAAGCCGCATCTCGATTCCATCGACGCTGCTGATCAGCGCGATTTCACTGGTGGACGACGTGAATAAGTGCGTGACGATGGATGTAAAAAAGCCGGGCAACCTGCTTTTTGTAGTGGGAGTAACCGGCAATGAGCTTGGCGGGTCGCATTATTACAGGCTGTTGGGCGAACTCGGAGCGAACGTTCCAAAGGTGGACCTGAAATATGCACCGCGAATTGCAAAGAGGATTTGCGAGGCTGTATCACAGCGGCTGGTTGTGAGTTGTCATGACTGCTCGGAGGGCGGGCTGGCGACGGCGCTGGCGGAAATGGCCTTTGCCGGTGGTCTTGGCATCGAGGCAGAGCTGCGTGGATTGCCGAGAAGTGAGGATGCTTCGCGGGTTGACGTGCAGTTATTCAGCGAATCGAACTCGCGATACATCGTGGAAGTGCCGCCGGATAATTACGCTGCGTTCATGAAGCTGATGGTAAACCTGCCGGTCGGACAGATAGGCACGGTTGCCGGGCACGACCGGCTGCAGATAAAGTCGCAGGATGGTGAGCTTGTGGTGGACGCGGATATAGAGAAGCTCAAGGATGCCTGGCAGAAGACTTTTGACTGGTGAGAGCTTAGAGGATTTCTATGAGCAAGGTCAGGGCGATAGTTTTGCGGGCAGCCGGGATAAACTGCGATATGGAGACCGAGTACGCCCTTGAGCTGGCCGGCGCCCAGGCCGAGCGCGTGCACATAAACAGGCTCATCGAAAAGCCCGCTGCCCTGCAGGAGTACCAAATCCTGGTGATACCGGGGGGCTTCAGTTACGGCGACGACGTGGCGGCCGGGAAGATACTGGCCAATCAGACTACCCACCACCTGTCGCCGCAGCTGCGCAAGTTCATCGACGACGGCAAGGTTGTGCTGGGGATATGCAACGGGTTCCAGGTGCTGGTGAAGGCGGGGATACTGCCGGGCGATTGCGGCATCGGCCAGGGACGGGTTACGATAACCTATAACGACAGCGGCAAGTTCGAAGACCGATGGGTATATCTGTCGCCGGCGACGGACCGGTGCATCTTCATTGAGGCCGGCCGGCAGATTTACCTGCCCGTTGCTCATGGTGAAGGCAAGGTTGTTACCAGCGAGGAAGGTGTGCTCGAGAAACTACGGGCCGAGAAGTACGTGGCGTTCAGGTACGTTGACCAAGCGGGCCGGCCGGGAGGGTATCCCGTCAATCCCAATGGCTCGGTCGATTCAATAGCGGGTCTTACCGACTCGACGGGGCGGGTGCTTGGTCTTATGCCGCACCCGGAAAGGTATGTCAGGCATACCCAGCACCCACACTGGACGCGGCTGTCGGAAAGACGCGACGGCGACGGAATGACCATCTTCAGAAACGCTGTTCGTTACATTAGAGACCATCTGTAGCCGGTATGGTCACGGCGTCCCGGCAGACAGCCGCCAGTGCGTTCAGATAAGAATGCCGGCGATCGTGGCGGTCATAAAGGCGGCAAGGGAGCCGGCTACCATTGCCTTGAAGCCCAGTTTTGCAAAGTCCTTTCTTCGCTGCGGCACCAGGGCGCTGTAGCCGCCTATCTGAATGGCGATCGAGCCGAAGTTGGCGAAACCACAGAGGGCATAAGTGGCAATGGTGAACGACCTGGGCGAGATCGTATCGCGGTAGTTGACCAGGTCGAGGTAGGCAAGGAATTCGTTGAGGATGGTCTTCTTGCCCAGCAGCATGCCGACGGTCGGTGCGTCTTTCCAGGGCACCCCCATAACCCACGCCAGCGGCGCGCACAGCCAACCGAGGATTCTCTCAAGGCTCAGCGGTGTACCGGCCACGTGGGGCAGGCAGGCCAGGACGCCGTTGAAAAGTGCGACGAAGGCGATGAAGCAGATAAGTACCGCCCCGATGGTAAGCGCCAGCCTGGCGCCGTCGACCGCGCCACCACAGGCGGCATCGAGGATGTTGGTGTACCGGCGCGCGACGCGGACCTTGACGACGCCTTTGGTTGGTGACTGCTGAACCTCGGGCAGCATAATCTTGGCGATTACCAGGGCGGCCGGGGCCGAAATAATCGAGGCGGTCAGCAGGTGCCTGGCGTCGGCGCCCAGGCTTGCATACGTGGCCAGCAGCGCGCCGGAGATGGTGGCCATCCCCCCGGTCATCATCGCCATAAGCTCCGAGCGGGTCATCGTTGCTATGTAAGGCTTTACCACCAGCGGTGCTTCAGCCATCCCGAGAAAGACGTTGGCGGCGGTGGCCAGCGACTCTGACCCGGAGACGTCCATAACATAGACCATAATCCTTGCCATAAACTCCACTATTTTCTGCAGCACCCCCAGGTGAAACAGTACCGCCATCAGCGAAGAAACGAATATAACGGTGGGCAGCACCGAAAATGCGAAGACGGCCGCAGGTCCGGCCGCGAGTTGCGGACCAAAGACGAACTTGGCCCCCTCGCCGGCAAAGCCGACCAGCGAGGTAACCGCCGTCTTGGCATACTCGAAGACGGCGTTACCCGTTTTGGTTCGTAGAATCAACACCGCCAGGGCGAATTGCAGGGCCAGTCCGCTTAGAATCAGACGCAGGTTCATCCTCTTCTTGTCGGACGACAGCAGCCACGCCAGCAGTACCATCACCGCCAGGCCCAAGAGGCTTACGAGGTTTTCCATCAAGCAATTCCCCGGGAACTTCAGCGGGATATTGTCTTCGCGGTCCTGTGTGACGTATGGTAATCGACCGGCCGGAAGTTTCAAGTGCCTGTTCGACGGGGAGGGCACCTGCAAACCCTCAACGAAAACCCGCCGGGCGGGTCAGACAGTCTGAAGGGCGCGCGTGGACTGAAACCGACTTTTTGCCTCGCCGATGAGGTAAAAGCTTCCGGTGATGCAGATGAGGTCGCCGCGGCCGACGGCATTGCGGGCCAGTTGAAGCGCGCCGCCGAGGCTGGGGGCGGTCTGGCACATCTTGCCGGACAGCTCGACATAAATCTCGGCCAGCGTATCGGGCGACATCGCCTTCGGGGAACTGCTGCGGGTGAAGATGACCTTGTCGGCGCCGTACTGCAATTTACCGAGCATGCCGGAGACGTCCTTGTCGCTGTTGCATCCGAAAATGACCACCATAGAGTCGTATGCTACGTTCTGGCCTATCGCCCGAATCAAGGCCTCGATGCTGGCGGCGTTGTGTGCTGCGTCAATCATAACGCGGGGGTCGTTGCTGATCATTTCCATCCGGCCCGGCAGCGTCACCCTGTTGAGTCCTTCGGTTGCCTTGTCGTTGTCGATTTCAAAGCCTGTGGCTTTCAATTTGTCCAGCATCGCCAGCGCCAAGCCGCAGTTAATCGCCTGATGTTCGCCGTGCAGCGGTACCCGCAGGTGCTCGAACCTGCTTGTGGGCGTGGTCAGGCATATCCTCGTGTGCGGACCGTGCTCCCTGGATGTTTCGAACCTGTAGGAAAAATCGATGTCGCCGCCGGTTACGCTCAACGGTGCCTTGATGCTGGTTGCCTGGGCCTTGAGCACGCGCATCGCGGCAGGTTCCTGCTTGACGGTAACAATGGGCACGCCTGGCTTGAAGACACCGGCCTTTTCCTTGGCGATGTTGTCGATGGTGCTGCCGAGCTGGTTTTGGTGGTCGATACTGAGGCTGGTGATGCCGACGACGTTCGGCTTTATTACGTTGGTGCTGTCGAGCCTTCCGCCCAGGCCGGTCTCGACCACGGCGATATCAACCTTCTCGTCCACGAAGTGCATAAAAGCCAGTGCCGTCATAATCTCGAAGAAGGTGCAGCCGCCGTTTTGCGCCATCTTCTCCACGGCCGGGTGAATGCGATTCATCAAGCCGAGCATCTGCTTTTCTGTGATCATCTCGGAGTTTACCATAATCCGCTCGCGCAGACTCACCAGGTGAGGTGACGTGTACAGCCCGACCCTGTAGTTATTGGCTTCGAGCATCTTCGCCAGCATCGTCGCGGTGGAGCCTTTGCCCTTGGTGCCCGCTATGTGGGCGGCACGGAGCTTCTTGTGGGGGTTGCCGACAAGCGACAGCAGCTTGTGCATTCGTTTAAGGTCGAAAGTCGTGACGTTGTAGCTCAGGCGGACCTGCTTCTCGTAGTCGGTCTTGGAACAGAGGTACGCAATGGCGTCGGCGTACGTCCTGAAGGCCTTCTTGGTCCTGACCGTGGCTACCCTGGACGAAGCTGACCGTTTTCTCGTCTTCTGAGTTCTCTTAGCGGCTCTTGGCATAAGCTATCTACTCTAACACTAAGACGGCCCGAAGTCAATGGTTTCGGCGGAGCTATTGCGAAAATGGTTACACGCCGCTGGGCCTCGAACCGTAACTCACGCAGCCACAAGCACTTACGGCCCGGCAAGCAAAGTTCACCACCCGCACAGACTAATGCAACAGTATCATTAAATCTGATGATGCGGCCATTAATACTTATAACAATGCGCCCAGCCGGCCCAGGATGCACGGCTGCTCGGCTATCGCCGGCGACTGACCCCTCAACGATTGGCCGGCGGCAGCCGTGGGGGTCCACTATGTGGACACAAAAAAGGCCAGAGCCTTTTGGGCTCTGGCTTTTTCTTGAGTGGCTCCTTGCTTTTTTTTGTCTTAGCTTCGCTTGCGGGGCCCGTGATTTCGATCTGCCTTGTGTGCTTTGCCCATCGGCCGGGCTCCCACGAGCTTTCGCTAACACGGCCGGACAGGTCTTCAGAGCCACGCCTTTTTCAGTACATCAATCGGCAGCATTATTTGACCTGCTTGAATTTTTCGGAACGGGTTAAGGCAGGCTCAAGCCGCACATTTCGAACGTGGAGAAAGCAGCCGCTACAGCGCGCATTGCCAGCGTTTTGTCGGTTACCCACAGTCCGCACGGACCGGCCGCTTGAGCTTGCCTGGCATCACACAGATTGCCCCGATTAGCCCCGATAACGTGGACCTACGACTGCAAAAATTTTTTTATCGCTGGCAGATTTTAGCCTTTCTCCTTCGCAGCAAATCACACGCCCGGTTGACAACGCGGGTCAAGAGGTAACCTTTTGGAATTCCGTGTGGCTCAGATGTCACAGCGCCGGCGCTGCCTGACAACACCGGGTCGTGTGTTCAGCTTTGGTAGGGCTGTGGACAGAATGATCAAGGCGGCCATGGGCTATCGCCGCCCCTGGCCTTTGAGACGACAATACCATCCTTGAAATAAATGCTGTAACTGGATACCGGTCCTGTTTCGTACAGCCACTGCTGATCCGGTCCGCCCCTGTTACTTCGGCCCACGCAGTCCGGCGAGCCGAGCAGAAAGAGCACCTCCTCGGGGCTGCAGCCAGTCGAGATTGCCCGGTCTATTTCGTTGAGATATTCGCTTCGAGTGATGGCCCGGCCTCTTGGCGATGCAGCAGGGTGCTTGAACTTGTAGCTGGCAAGAGCCAGCTGGGGATTGGCTCGGAGCATCGAATTGAGCTGGTTCAACCTGGCCTGGCTTACAATGGCGATCGTTTTGGTCCTTGAGCCGAACGTCATATTTGTGCCTTTCATATCCTCCCAGGGGTGAACGTAGGATATGTGATAGATTCCCCGCTCGGAAAAGTCGAAAAGGGCGTGGAGAGGACCGACCCACATCACCAGATAAAGGGACGGCACCTTGTGTATCGCCGCCGGCGATGTTATTCGCACAAACCCGCCTTCGGAGTCCCACCCGCTGTTGTACTTCTGGGACTGGCTTGTTGCCGTTCCATCGGGCCCAATGTGCTCTACAACCAGACCGGCTCCGCCCGTGATTGCGTCTGCAACGATAAAAAAGACGGGGTCCTGGTTTCGCACAGGCTCGATCCGAAATGTCACCTTCAGCGACGAGGGGGGGCCTGCAAATACGTCCTTTTCGGTTTCCAGCAAAACGTTTACGTAGCCACACCACTGCTGCCGTTCGCAATCGCTGTTTTTCGGATAGTTTCTGTTTGCATCCGTCGGTTCAGTTGCACCGCCGGCCCAATCGGAGCGTCCGAATAGCACCAATACCAATAGGACCACCTGCGGTAGAATCCTTTCGTCCTTCATATTTCAATACTCCGCTGAAATGAACTGTCCCGTCTGTGGCGTATCGGCAAGTTCGCCGCATAGGCTCTCACAAGCTCACACTAACACGGCCGGACAGGTCTTCAGAGCCACGCCTTTTTCAGTACATCAATCGGCAGCATTATTTGACCTGCTTGAATTTTTCGGAACGGGTTCAGGCAGGCTCAAGCTGCACATTTCGAACGTGGAGAAAGCAGTCGCCGCAGCGCGCATTGCCAGCGTTTTGCCGGTTACACACAGTCCGCATGGAGCCACCCCCTGAGCCTGCCCGGCATCACACAGATTGCCCCGATTAGCCCTGATAACCGCAGCGTACGCCGCAAAAAAATTTTAGCTTTGGCGGCTGAAAAATGCAAAAAAGAGGGCACCAGACACGTTGGCACTGTGTGTATCGGCCGATGGGCG
>CAYSBK010000037.1:0-16691 GCA_964429265.1 uncultured Pirellulales bacterium
CTGGAGGACGATGCTTTCTCGGAGGTGGTTTTTCTTATGAGATGTTGCCGGCAGCGGCCTTCCCCCCAGTTCCTGCTATATGTTGCCTGCCCATCCCAACCCGTGCGGGACGTACTTCTTGACAGCAAGTGGAAAGCTCTTACCATATTGGCGTCAATTTAGCATCGTCAGGAAGGCTCAAGCTATGTCCGGTAAAGGATTTACACATCTGCACCTTCACAGCCAGTATTCGCTGCTCGACGGTGCCGTAACCTTCGAGAAGCTTTTCAAACGCTGCCAGGAACTCGGTATGGATTCGGTGGCGGTCACCGACCACGGCAACCTCTTCGGCGCAATCGAGTTTTATACCAAGGCCCATGAAAAGCACATCAAGCCGATAATCGGAATGGAAGCCTATGTAGCACCATCCAGCCGGTTCGACCGCACCAAAACCACCATCGCCGACGTCGCCCATCACTTGGTACTGCTTGCGGAAAACAACGTCGGCTACAAGAACCTGCTGAAGCTGGCCAGCGCAGGCTACCTCGAAGGTTTCTATTACAGGCCCAGAATCGATAAAGAGCTTCTCAGCAGCCACAACGAAGGGCTGGTAGCGTTGTCGGGCTGCCTGAAAGGCGAGCTGGCGGGGCTTCTTGCGGCAGGCGACGATGCCCGCGCCGTTGCGGCCGTTGACAGTTACCTGCGGATATTCGGGGAGAACAGGTTCTTTATCGAGCTGCAAATTCACGAGGGTGACGGCGCCGAGGTAAACCAGGCCTTGAAAGACCTGGCATACAAGAAAGGCCTGCCCGTCGTAGCCACGAATGACGTGCACTTTCTTGATGCCGACGACTACGAAGCGCACAACTGCCTGTGCTGCATAAGTACGGGCAAGAACGCCGACGACCCGACAAGGATGATTTATCCGCCGGACGTGTTCCTGAAAAGTCCGCAGCAGATGCGCAGCCTTTTCGCCGAAACGCCCGAAGCCTGTGACAACACCGAGGCAATCGCGGCGAGGTGCAACGTGGAGCTTGACCTGAAGAAGCGCCACGCCCCCCGCTTCGTTCCCGAGGACGGTTCAACCGCTGAGCAGTTCCTCACAAGGCTCGTTTTGGAAGGCGCCCGCCGCCGTTACGGCCGGATAACGGAGCAGATAAAGGCCAGAATAGACAGAGAGCTGGAGGTAATCGAATCGAAAGGCTTCGCCAGCTACTTTTTGATTGTCTGGGACTTTTGCAATTACGCCCGCAGGCACAACATCCCCGTCGGCGCCAGGGGCAGCGCCGTCGGCACGATTGTCGGCTACTGCCTGGGCCTTTCCGACGTCGACCCCATCCGCTACGACCTGCTTTTCGAGCGTTTTATGGACCCCGCCCGCAACGAGATGCCCGACGTCGACATCGACATCTGCCAGGACGGCCGCGCAAAAGTCATCGATTACGTTCGGCGCAAGTACGGACACGTCGCGCAGATAATAACATTCGGGACGATGAAGGCACGCGCGGTCATCCGCGACCTGTGCAGGGTGCTCGGCGTGCCCCTGGCTGAGGCCGACAGGCTGGCGAAGCTGGTGCCTTTTTCTCTGGATATGACCATAGACAAGGCCCTGCAGGCCGAGCCGCGTCTCAAGCAGGCTTACGAGCGAAACCCGCAGGTCAAAAAGGTTATCGATATCTGCAGGAAGCTCGAGGGGCTGGCCCGGCACGCATCCGTGCACGCCGCCGGCGTAGTCATTGCGGACCAGCCTTTGACGGATTTCGTGCCGCTTTACAAGGCGCCCGATTCCGACGACATCATCACGCAGTTCGAAGGCCCGATGGTTGAAAAGGTGGGCCTTCTCAAGATGGATTTTCTGGGGCTTAAGACCCTCAGCGTGCTCGAACGCGCCCGCCGGCTGGTCAAAGACATTCACGGGGTAGATATCGACTACGAGACCCTGCCGCTGGACGACCCGGCGGTTTTCGAACTGTTCTCCAGCGGCCAGACCAAGGGCATCTTCCAGTTCGAATCCGGCGGTATGCAGGATTTGCTTACCAAGATGAGACCCGACCGGATCGAGGACCTTATCGCCGCCAACGCGCTGTATCGGCCCGGCCCAATGACGCTGATACCGGACTATATCGACCGCAAGCACGGCGCGAAGTGGGACCTGCCTCACCCCATTATGAAGGAAATCCTCGAAGAAACCTACGGCATAATGGTGTACCAGGAACAGGTGATGCGGATATGCAATCGCCTCGGCGACATTCCGCTTCGCGAGGCCTATACGCTGATCAAGGCCATCAGCAAGAAGAAGGCACGGACCATAGCCAGAGAACGGCAGAGATTCATCGCCGGCTGTGTCGCCAAGGGCCTGGAACAACAGCAGGCCAGCCAGGTCTTCGAATTGATAGAGCGTTTCGCCGGCTACGGTTTCAACAAGAGTCACTCCAGTCGTTACGCCATAATCGCATACCAGACCGCATATATGAAGGCTCACTGGCCCGTGGAGTATATGGCGGCGCTTCTGACCTACGAGATGGACAACACCGACAAGGTCGTCGATTACATCGGGGAATGCAAGCGAATGGGCATAGAGGTCCTGCCGCCCGATATCAACGAAAGCGGCGTTGACTTTACACCTACCAGCAAAGGCAGCGCCACCGACCGCAAGCCCGCGATATGCTTCGGCCTGGCGGCGGTCAAGGGCGTCGGCTCAAAGGCGGTCGAGCATATAATCGCCGCCCGTGAGAAACTCGGCGGGTTCCAGAGCCTGTTTCACTTCTGCGAAAACGTTGACCTTCGGGCCGTCAACAAGCAGGTAATCGAGGCCCTGATAAAGGCCGGTGCGTTCGACAGGCTCGGCGGCAACCGCGCCCAGATGACGGCCGCCCTGGAACGCGCGATGCAGATCGGCTCACAACTGCAGGCCGACCGACAGCAGGGCCAGATGAACTTTTTCGGCCAGCTCAGCAAGACGGACTATTCGCAGGACCACAAGGCCCTGCCGGATGTCCCCCCCTGGCCCGAACCGCAGATGCTGGCATACGAGAAAAGCGTGCTCGGATTCTATGTCACCAGCAACCCCCTCAGTCACTACGCAGAGACTATCAACCTTTATTCGACGGCCAACACATCTCGGCTTGCTGGTCTGTCGCAGGATACGCCGGTGGTCATCGGGGGGATGGTGACCAGAGTCAGGACCCACATCACCCACCGGGGCCGCAACGCCGGAGCCAAAATGGCCGTTTTTGTCCTGGAAGACCTCCAGGGCCAAGTCGAGGTGGTGCTTTTTCCCGAGGTGTTTGAAAAATACGCCCCGCTGGTTGTGCCCGACACGGTGGTTTTTGTCCGCGGCAAGGTGGACCTGCGCCGGCCCAAGCCGAACGTCGTGGCCGCCGAGCTCATCGGGCTTGACGAAGCCGACGAGAAACTGGCCGAAGCAGTCAGAATCCGGCTGGAGGCCCGCGATGTCACCGAGAAGAAAGTTGCGATGATAAGGAGTATCTGCCAGACTCACCGGGGCAAAAGCCCCCTCTACGTGGCCATAAAGACCGACAAAGGCAGCGTCTACGCCGCTGCAGATGGAAGTTTATCCGTAAAGCCCGACGCAGAGTTTTGCAGAAAAATGCGCCGACTGGTAGGCGCGGAGAATTTTCAGCTTACCCGCTGAGAAATCGGTCGGCGTGTCCACCGCCCCGGGCAGGGGACAACCGTGGCGGCTGGTCGCAGGCCCCTTCATACGGTCAGTAACAGGATGCCGAACACGATGGCGTGGGAAAGATTGAAAGGCAGGTTTGTGGCCGTCGATGGTCCGGATGGTTGTGGCAAGACCACCCAGGCCAGGCTTGCCGCCCAGAGGCTGGCTGAACAAGGTCTCGAGGTTGAGCTGTTCAGGGACCCCGGTTCAACGGCGGTCGGCGAAAAGATCCGACAATTGTTGCTCAATCCGGAACACGTTTCACTGAGCACCGAAACCGAGGTGCTGCTGTATATGGCTGCACGGGTCCAGCTCTGGGTGGAAAAAATGGCACCGGCTCTGGAAAAAAACAGATGTGTGATCCTGGACAGGTGGCTTTCGAGCACCTGTGCATACCAGGGTTATGCCGGCGGCTTCGGGGCCGACAGGGTCCTGGCGATTGCAGAGCAATGCATTGAAAGGCCCTGGCCTGACCTGACGGTCATACTGGACGTGGACCTGGATACAGCCGGCGCCAGACTCAAGACGGACCTCGACCGGATGGAACAAAAAGGACCGGACTATCACCGGAAAGTCCGGCAGGGCTTCCTCGAACTTGCCCGGCGCCGCAGGGATTTCACCGTGGTTGACGGCAGCGGCGACATCGAAGCAGTGCACGCCAGGGTGATGGAGGCCCTGAGCCAATCGGGGTTTCAGAGCGGATAGATATGGCCCTTACGGAAATCTTCTGTCAGGACAACGCCGTGAATTTTCTGCAGCGGGCCTATGCCACGGGGCGCTTGCCACACGCTCTGGTCTTTGCCGGGCCGGAAGGAGTGGGCAAGTTCACCACTGCACGTGAATGGGCCAAGGTCCTGCTCTGTTACGAACCCCGCGGGGACGATGGTTTCGTTGATAGCTGCGGCCGTTGTCAATCGTGCCGGCTGTTCGAGTCCGGCTCGCACCCGGACTACCACCACGTGTACAGGGAACTGGTCTATTTCACCAGTGAGGGCAGATATAAAAAGACGCCGCCCGTCGATCTGCCTATCGATGTCGTCCGTGAGTTCTTAATTGACAGGGTCGCCAGCAGACCCAGCCTGTCGCAGCGCAGGGTCTTTGTCGTGGACCAGGCCGAGAAGCTCAGCACCGCCGCCCAGAACTCGATGTTGAAGGTTCTCGAGGAGCCGCCGACCTACTGCACGATAATTCTCTTGTGCACACAGACCGAGCCGCTGTTGCCGACAATCAGGTCGCGGTGTCAGTTGGTCCGTTTCGGGCCGGTTTGCCAACAGAAGATTGTGGAAAAACTGAACCAGATGGGGCTCGAGGATGCGCAGTGTCAGTACTGGGCGCGGCTTTGCCAGGGCAGCATAGGCCGGGCCTGCCGGTGGGCGGCGCTGGAACTTGCCGGGGCCGAGCTCTATGCGACGAAGAAACAGCTCGTCGAGTCCCTCGCAAAGTATCGATACCGCGACGCGCTGAAGTTCGCCCAGTGGTGCATCGAAAAAACGCGTCGGCTGGCCGCGGCCTGGACAGAGCTTGAGCCCGACACGAGCAGAACCGATGTAAACCGAAGGGCCCAGAAGACCATAATAAGCATCATTATTTCCGCGCTGCACGATGCCATGCGGTGGAACGCAGACAACACCGCCGCACTGGTCAACCTCGACCAGAGCCCGCAGATAGAGTCGCTGGGGCGGCGTTACACGTGCGAGCAGGCCGCAGAAAGCATCTCTCGCTGCCACCGCACCCTCAGATTCATTGACGCCAGCGTGAACGAAAAACTGCTCTTCGAACAGCTCTTGTTAAGGCTGGCCGACGCTGATATAATGAGGGTTTAGGCAAAACCGGCCGAATACATCCGGGCAAGCTTCGCTATGGCAGTTACCGCAGAGACAAAACCGAAACAGGCAAAGAATAAAAAACTTATGCTGGTCCGATACGGGCGGATGGACATACTGGCCTGGGTCGAGCACAGCGAGTCTGATATCCCGAGGACGCCCCAGAGGGTGGTAATAAAGACCGACCGGGGGCTTGAGCTGGGCCAGGTAGTGGGCCAGGTGTGCGGCTACAGGGCCGGAACCTTCCGCTGGAACCCCGAGCAACTCGAAAACTACCTCCGCCGGAGCAACGTGGATTGCCTGTGGGGCTCAACGGGCAAGTTTGTCCGCTACGCCACGGCGGAAGACTTGAGCGAGGAAAGGCATCTCGAAAAGATAGCACAGCAGGAAATGCAGACCTGCATCGAGTTTGTCAAAGAGCTTGGACTGCCGATGAAGGTGGTCGCGGTGGAACATCTGTTCGGCGGCGAGAGGATAATCTTCTACTTCAAGGCCGACGGCCGCGTTGATTTCCGCCAACTCGTCAAGAAGCTCGCCCAGGAATACCAGACGCGTATCGAAATGCGGCAGATCGGCGCGCGGGACGAGGCCAAGCTGCTTGGCGACGTCGAAAGCTGCGGCCAGGAGTGCTGCTGCAAGAAGTTCCTCAAGGCCCTCAAGCCCGTCAATATGCGGATGGCCAAGATGCAAAAAGCCACGCTCGACCCGTCCAAGATATCCGGGTACTGCGGCCGGCTCAAGTGTTGCCTGCGCTACGAAGACAAGACCTACGTGGAGTTGAAAAAACGCCTGCCCAGGAAGAACGCAAAGGTCAACACAAAGTTCGGCCCCGGCAAGGTCGTCGATACCCAGATATTGACACAACTTGTGGTTGTGGAAAATCCCGAACGTGGCAGGTTCGCCGTACCGGTCGAGGAAATCGAGATAGTCGCCGTCTCGCCGGCCGACAACGCTAAAAAAGACGCCTCTGCAAACGCCCGGAACCACGAGAACGAAAAGAAACCGAAGCGCTGACAACACAAGGCAACAGTATGCCACGAAAAATCGCCGTCACTTCAGCCCTACCCTATGCGAACGCCCCCCTCCACATGGGACACCTTGTAGAGTATCTCCAGACGGACATATGGGTTCGCTTTCAGAAGGCCTGCGGCAACGAATGTCTTTACTTCTGCGCAGACGACGCACACGGCACGCCGGTTATGATAAGCGCCAGAGCAGCCGGCATCAGTCCTGAACAGTTCATCGAGGATATGCACCGCCGGCACAAGGCTGATTTTTCAGGTTTCTTGATAGAATGTGACAACTACTATACGACGCATTCCGACGAAAACAGACAGTTCGCCGAGTTGATTTTCAAGCGGCTCAGCGACGTCGGCTCTATAGTCAAGCGAACGGTCGAGCAGGCGTTTTGCCAAAAATGCCGGATGTGGCTGCCCGACCGCTACATTCGAGGCACGTGCCCCCGCTGCAGAGCCGAAGACCAGTACGGCGACTCGTGCGACCGCTGCGGCGGCACCTACCGGCCGACCGAGCTGCTCGACCCGAGGTGCGCAACCTGCGGCACAACCCCGACCCGCAAGCACAGCGAGCATTACTTCTTCAGGCTTGCCGATTACCAGCAGCAACTTAAGCAGCTTATTTCAGGAGGGTATATCCAGAAATCCGTCGCCAACAAGCTCGATGAATGGTTCCGGGCGGGGCTGAAGGACTGGGATATCTCGCGGGACGGCCCCTATTTCGGATTCAAAATCCCCGGCGAACAAAATAAGTTCTTCTACGTCTGGCTGGACGCCCCCATCGGATACATGGCCTCGGCCAAGAACTACTGCGACAGGAACGGCCTCGATTTCGATGTGCTCTGGAACAGCGGCGAATACGAACTTTACCATTTCATCGGCAAAGACATCACCTATTTTCACGCCCTGTTCTGGCCGGCGATGCTCATCGGTGCAGGCTTCAGAACCGCCGACAAGCTGTTCATTCACGGATTTCTGACCGTCAACGGAGAGAAAATGAGCAAGTCCCGCGGCACCTTCATAGAGGCCGCAACCTACCTTAAGCATCTCGACCCGGAGTATCTTCGCTATTACTACGCCAGCAAGCTGACCGGCGGCATAGACGATATCGACCTGAATGTCGACGACTTCGTCAACAAGGTCAACGCCGACCTGGTGGGCAAGTTCGCAAATCTCGCATCGCGCTCGGGACCTATGCTCCGCAGGAAACTCCAGGGGCGTCTCGGCGTACTCGACCAGGGCGGGCGGGGACTTGTGGACAGGCTCGCTGGCGCCTGCGAAGCGATCACAAACGACTATGAAAACCTCAATTACGCTGCCGCCATGCGAACAATCGTCGCCCTTGCGGACGAGGCGGACAGATACGTCGAAAACAATCGCCCCTGGGAGACGATAAAGACCGACCCCGAAAAAACCAGGGCTACACTGACCGCGGCGCTCAACGCCGTGCGAATCCTGACGATCTACCTCAAGCCGGTTCTGCCCAGGTTCGCCGCAAGGGTCGAAAAGTTCCTCGGCGTGCCTGAACTGAAGTTCGCCGACGTGCGGACGGTGCTCGAAAACCACACGATAAACGATTTCACCAGGTTGTTTGAAAGAGTCGAAAGACGGCAGGTGGACGCAATGATCGAAGAAAGCAAACAAAGCGGGGACGCCGCCGCGGCTGCAACCGGTCCGGCCGAGCCTATCAAGCCGCAGTGCACCATCGAGGATTTTGAGAAAATTGACCTGCGAATCGCAACCGTCGTCCACGCCGAGCCGGTTCAGGGCGCAGACAAGCTCCTGCGACTCGAACTGGATGTGGGCGGGTTGCGTAGAACCGTTCTGGCTGGAATCGCGCAGGCATACAAGCCGCAGCAGCTAACCGGCAAGACCGTGGTTTATCTGGCCAACCTCAAGCCCAGGCAAATGAGGTTCGGCCTTTCGGAGGGTATGATTCTGGCCTGCGGCAGCGGCGGCAGTGACATATTCCTGCTGACCGCTGACCCGGGTGCGCGAAGCGGGGACAGGATACGCTGAGCAAGGAACCGCCGATACTTGCAAACGAACGTCTCGAACCCGTGAACAAGCAGATTGAAGATATCGCCAGGAAGGACGGCCGCTACAGCCCATCAGCGCTGAACTTCGTTCTGGAGGGCCTGAACTTCACCGTCGGTGAGCTTGCCAGGCAGCGGGGCCACGTCAGCGGCCAGATGCTCTGCGAAGGGCTCAGGCAACTGGCCCTGAAAAAGTGGGGGCGGTTGGCGGCGCTTGTACTGGCACACTGGGGCATCAAGACAACCAGAGATTTCGGCCAGATCGTTTTCCTGATGGTCGAACACGCACTGATGAGTGCTCAGCCCACCGATTCCATCGACGACTTCAACAACGTCTACGATTTCGAAACCGTCTTCAAGAAACAGTTCAGGTTCTAACCCGCCTTGCGGGCATCATTCAGCTCAGCAGGCGAAGGATGACAGCCCCGTAGGACCTCGCCGCCTGTTCAACATCGGCAAGCTCAATGTACTCATCGGCCTTGTGGCAAAGCTCGGGCTTGCCGCAACCAAAAGCCACAACCGGCGCCCCGAGCTGGGCAAAATGCGGGCCGTCGGTGGTAAAACCTACCGCCCGCGTCTGGTTCTTCCCAACGCAGCTGCACACCGCCTTTACGAACTCGCTGTTACGGTCCGTTTCCAGGGGCCCCACCTCTCTGATAACTGAAACCTCCCCGCGGAAATCCCCGTGCCGTTCCGCCAGCCGCGCCAGCATCACCCGCAAATCGTCGATGATTTGCTCACTTTGCTGGCCCGGGACCGTTCGAATATCGAGCGCGATGCTGCAACCATCCGGCACAACGTTTATCGCCTCGCCGCCCTCGATGGTATTGACGCTCAGCGTACACTCACCCAGCAATTCGTGCGGCCGACTTTCGATTCGGTAATCCTTCAGCTCATTCAGGAGCGTCGCCATCGACATAATGGCATTAACCCCGAGTTGCGGCGTGGAACCGTGGGCCGTCTTGCCCCTGGTGTGGACCTGCAACCACAGCAACCCCCGATGAGCCGTTACGACCTCGAAATCAGTCGGCTCGCACAGGACAACGCCGGCCGGCACGTCACCGCGGCCCCGGTACTGCTGAACGTACCTCTTTGCCCCGCAGCTATCGGTTTCCTCTCCCGCCACGGCTGCCAGGATGACATCGCCCCGAAGCTTCACACCCGACCGCTTCAACTGTGCCATCGCGGACGCCACCGCGGCAATACCACCCTTCATATCCGCCGCACCGCGACCGTATATCCTCCCGTTCTTTTTGACGGCAGCAAACGGCGGCACGGTCCACGTCGCCCGGCCGGCCGGCACAACGTCCAGATGGCACGCGAACATCACCGCTGGTTTCGAGCCGTCGCCGGCAAGCCGAGCCTCGACGTTAGCCCTGTTGCCGCCCCAGGTCTCTACCGAAACCTCAATACCCTCGCGGGCCAGGTAGCTGCCCAGAACTTCCGCACACGCGCGTTCACCGACCGTGGATGTGCTGTCGGTCTGAACAAGTTCTCTAAGCAACGCTTCCACGACGGAACCATTATAGGCCGGCCCCTCGGCCACCAGAACAGCCGTGCCAAAAAAATGCCGAGTTTTTTCTTGCAGACTGACCCCCAAGCGGGCAGAATACTGGATTGGGCGTCTTGAGTGGGTACTAAGGAGGCTGAATGGGACCTGTACTTAAGGGCTTGACGAAACTTCAAAGCGTTGAAAATCGTCTGCGGGCTGCAAAGGCAAAACTTGCAAGGTGTAGAAGAAACGTCATCCTCCAGGAAAACCAGGTCAGGACGCTGGCCAACAGCCTTGAAGTCAAGAAAGAACAGATCAACCTGACAAAGGTGCAGCTCGACCGCCTGGAGCTCGAGCTCAAAGCCGCCGACGAAACCATCAGCAAGCTGCGAGCCTCCCTCAATGCCGCCAAGACCAACAAGGAATACGCGGCGGTCCTGACCCAGCTCAATACTACAAAGGCCGAAAACTCCAAGATCGAAACGCAGATACTCGAGTTGATGAAAGACATCGAGGCCGACGAAGCCGACTCGCGCCAACTCGCCGAGCAGATAGAACAGGAAAAGCAGAAACTCGAACAGATACGCGCCGAAAGCGAAAAGCTGGCGCAGAATTACGAAGCCGAAATACAACAGATTCAGCAAGAGTGGGACGAGGTGGCAAAAACCATCCCCGCCGAACCACTGCGGATATTCAAGCGGGTCGCAGAAACATACGATGGAGAAGCTCTTGCAGTCGTCGAACCACACGGCAAGGGCGACAGTTTTACCTGCGGGGGTTGTTTTATGGGTATAACCGCCGAATCCGTCAATCTGCTTATGACCAGGGACGACATAATCCATTGCCCCAACTGCACGAGAATACTCGTGCTGGGCGACGCCGAAGAATAACCGGCCTACGCTTCATCTTTCTTCTTGCATTCGCTGTTATGGACGAGGTTGTTGCATACGCAGACGGAGGCAGCAGGGGCAACCCAGGCCCGGCGGCCGCAGCCTTTATTCTCACCGACCGTGCCGGAAACACCCTCTGCGCAAAAGGCTTCTTTCTCGGCCGCACCACGAACAACGTCGCCGAATACACCGCCGTCTGCAAGGCCCTGGAACATGCAAGACAACTCGGAGCCCAACGCATAAGAATCTTCAGCGACAGCGAACTGCTCGTGCGCCAACTGACAGGTCGCTACAGGGTAAAAAGCCCGAGCCTCAGGCCGCTGTTCGAAACCGCCCTGCGATTGCTTAATCAAATGCAGCACTACCAGTTAGAGCACGTCGGCCGCCAGGCAAACGCCCAAGCCGACCGACTTGTCAATCAGGTTCTGGACCTGCAGCACGATGTTGACGCATCGCCTGCCGGCGACTCGTCCACATCCACCGCCAAAAGCAAGAAACCGTTGCGGCTGGGAATACTTATCAGCGGTGGCGGGCGAACCATGCTCAACATCCTCGAACATATAAAGCAGGGGCGACTCAACGCCGAAATTGCGGTGGTCATCAGTTCCCGTTCTACAGTGGCCGGCGTCGAAAGGGCAAGGGCATCGGGTCTCAACGTCAAGATTATACGCAAGAAGGACTTCGCCGGTATCGACGAGTTCAGCAGTCGCATCGAGCAGGAACTGGTCGCCGCCGGTGTCGAGCTTGTGGTACAGGCCGGGTGGCTGTGCCTGTGGAAGATACCGCCACGCTACCGGAACCGCGTGATGAACATACACCCGGCATTGCTGCCGAGCTTCGGAGGCCAGGGCATGTGGGGACACCACGTCCACGAGGCCGTCCTGGCGGCGGGCTGCAAGGTCAGCGGCTGCACCGTCCATTTCTGCACCAACGAGTATGACAAAGGACCGATCATCGTCCAGAGATGCTGCCCCGTCAGGGAAGACGACACAGCCGATACCCTGGCCGCACGGGTCTTCGAACAGGAATGCATCGCGTACCCCGAAGCCATAAGGCTGTTTGAACAGGGCAGAATTTCAGTCCGCCGGGGCCGTACCGTGATAAAATGACCACGACCCTTAAACCCTTGGCAGGTGGTAATGCGTTCTAACTGGTGCCGGGTCTTATGACCAGGATGCAAAGAAAAATCCTGATTGAATTCGCGGTCGTTCTGGGCCTGACGCTGCTGGCTGCCGTGGCGATGATCAACCTGAAGGACTGGGTCAACCGCTCAGAGGCAATGCGAGCTATGCAAGAGCTCGCCCGGCAAATAAACCACTACCGGCAACAGTACGCCAGGATACCGCCCGAATCCTGGGTGAAGCAACAGGCTCAGACGGTACCCGGATACCCGCGGCTCGGCCGGCTCGAATACAGGGGACTATGGATCGACTTTGAATCCCCCCCGGATACCATCCTGGCCTACAGCGAAAGGAACTACCGCGGTTTTGCAGGGCGGGGATACGTCGTAATGCGCCTGAATGGCCGCGTCGAGTGGCTCGACAAACAAACGTTCGAGAAACTGCTGGCGCGGCAACAAACCGAAGAGGAAGTCAAACTGCTCGAAAAACACCCCGCCGGCGAGCTTGAGCCTCCCCGACCAATATGGGGCCGATGACAAACTGTTGCCGTCATTTCGCCGGCAAACGCTCCTTGTCGGGCTCGGCTACAGCCTCAAGCCCCTCGAGCTTCAGATGCTCTTCATCCAGCACGTCAATCCTTATCAGGTGCTTGCCCTTGAACTCGCCCCGAAGCATAGCCTCCGACAGCGGGTCCTCGATATAATGCTCAATGGCCCTTCGCAGCGGCCGGGCGCCAAACTCGGGATTGTAACCCTTGTCGATGAGAAACTCCTTGGCCTGGTCGGTCAACTCCAGCTTGAAGCCGTGTTCGGTCAAACGCTTGAACACCTTCGCAAGTTCGTAATCCACAATCGTGCGGAGGTCCTCCCGCGTAAGCGCCTTGAACACTATCGTGTCGTCGACCCGGTTTAGAAACTCCGGCCTGAAGTGACGCTCCACTTCCTTGTGCAGCATCTCCTTCATCTTCTCGTAGCTGGACTCGGGGGTCTTCTTGCCGAACCCGAAGCCGCTCTGATTCCTGATAAGGTCGGCGCCGATGTTGCTGGTCATAATCAGTATGACGTTCTTGAAGTCCACGTGCCTGCCGAAACTGTCGGTCAGCCGGCCTTCTTCCATAATCTGCAGCAGCATATTGTAAACGTCAGGATGCGCCTTCTCGATCTCGTCCAGCAGAAGCACCGCGTAAGGCCGGCGCCTGATACGCTCGGTCAGTTGCCCTCCTTCTTCGTATCCGACGTAACCCGGCGGAGCGCCCACCAGCCTGCTGACGTTGTGCTTTTCCATAAACTCGCTCATATCTATCTGGATAAGAGCGTTCTCGTCTCCGAACATAAACTCGGCCAGCGCCCGGGCCAGCAGCGTCTTGCCCACCCCGCTGGGACCCAGGAATATGAAGCACCCCGTCGGGCGGTTCGGATCCTTCAGGCCGCTGCGACTTCGCCGAACCGCCTTGGCCACCGCGGTAATCGCCTCATCCTGGGAAACCACCCGCTTGTGCAGCTCGCTCTCCAGCTCCAGAAGCCGCTGCGCTTCCTTCTTCTCCAGCCGCGTCAGCGGCACACCCGTCATCTTGCTGACCACCTCGGCGATAACCTCGGCATCCACCACGCCGGTGGATTCCTTGTTCTGCTCATACCACTTTCGCTGCAACTGCGTCTTCTCGTTCAAGAGCTGCTGGGCTTCGTCACGCAGGGCGGCGGCCCTTTCGTAGTCGGCGTTTCGCACCGCCTCGTCTTTTTCCCGCTGCAGCTTTTCTATCCTTTCCTCTATCTCCGCCAGGTCCGGAGGCGTGGTCATATTCTTCAGCCTCACCCTTGCTCCAGCCTCGTCGATAACGTCGATGGCCTTGTCGGGCAGACACCGCCCCGTAATATACCGGGCCGACAGCTCCACCGCCTGGTAAAGCGCTTCGTCGGTGAACCGCACCCGGTGGTGCGCCTCGTACCGGTCCTGCAGACCCCGCAGTATGTTCAGGGTCTCCTCCCTCGAGGGCGGTTCCACGATTATCGTCTGGAACCTTCTCTCCAGAGCCCCGTCTTTTTCGATGTGTTTTCTGTACTCATCCAGCGTCGTGGCGCCTATGCATTGCACCTCGCCGCGGGCAAGGGCCGGCTTGAGCACGTTCGAGGCATCAATTGCCCCCTCGGCCCCGCCGGCGCCCACCAGCGTGTGCAGTTCATCCACGAACAATATCACGTTCTTGGCCCTGCAAACCTCGTTGATTACCGCCTTGATGCGTTCCTCGAACTGCCCGCGATACTTCGTGCCTGCCACCATCATCGCCAGGTCAAGTACCACTATCCGCTTGTCACGCAGAAGCTCCGGCACCTCCTTGTTCACTATTTGCTGGCTGAGGCCCTCGACAATGGCGGTCTTGCCCACGCCGGCTTCGCCCAGCAGAACAGGATTGTTCTTCGTCCGTCGGCATAGTATCTGCACCAGCCGTTCTATCTCGTTCGTTCTGCCTATCACAGGGTCCAGCTCACCGTCGGCGGCAAGCTGCGTCAGGTCCCTGCCGAAACTGTCCAGCGCCGGCGTCTTGCTTTTCTGTTTCTTTGCGGCAGCGGGGCCTATCTTCATCTCCAACCCGGCCGGTCCTTCCACCCCTGCTCCAAGCAGGTTCAAGACCTCCTGTCTTATGTCCTCGAGCTTCAATCCCATACCCATAAGCACCTGCGCCGCTATGCCCTCGGTCTCACGCAGCAGTCCCAGCAGAATATGCTCGGTGCCGACGTAGTTGTGATTCAGGGCGCGCGCCTCTTCAATGGCGTACTCGATAACCTTCTTGGCTCTGGGTGTCTGCGGCAGCTTGCCCATGGTCACCATATCAGGACCGCTCTTAACCAGCTTCTCAACCTCAAGCCGCAGCTTCTTGATATCCACGTCCAGGTTCTTCAGCACGGTTGCACCGACGCCGCTGCCTTCCTTGACCAGCCCCAGCAAAATGTGCTCAGTGCCGATGTACTCGTGGTTAAAACGCTGCGCTTCCTGGTTCGCCAGCGCCATAACCTTTCTCGCCCGGTCTGTGAAACGCTCGAACATATCTGACCTCTGAATCCCTCAAACCGCCTGCCCCCTATCGAAAGGCAGGCACCTGAATTCGACCCCGGTGCTGATCGATCTGCGGGCGCGGCCCCCACGCCGGGTGGCCTCTCGCAAATCCCATTATATCGTATTCGGCCGTGAACTGCACGTCAAATC
Organism: uncultured Pirellulales bacterium; assembly: GCA_964429265.1. Lineage (GTDB taxonomy): Bacteria > Planctomycetota > Phycisphaerae > Sedimentisphaerales > Anaerobacaceae > CAYSBK01. Next base: position 15,241 of record CAYSBK010000037.1, read on the forward strand.
TGTTGTCTCAGCAGCCCGTTATTCTTTATATGCCGCAGGACTGCCCGATGTTCGGTTTATCGGTCCGGCGGACGGTCCTGACCCATCGTTTTATCGACAAAAACCCCCAGATACTTTCCGCCTTTGTTGGGTAGCGGCCCGGCTGAAGGCCGATACCCCCACAGCCGCCAGCTAACATCTGGTCGCGCGGTAGCCTGGCCGCTATAATGTGCACGTCGTTCAGACAGCGCTGATTTGTACCTGCCGGGGAAGTGGTCGTGATTGTTCTTTTGACTGATTTCGGCTGCAGTGAATATGTCGGCGTGATAAAGGCCGTCATCCACGGCCTGGCTCCGGCCGCTACCGTCGTTGACCTGACCCACACCATCCGGCCGCAGTCCGTAATCGAGGCCTCCTGGGTGCTCAAGTGTAACTACAGGTATTTTCCGAAAGGTTCAACTTTCTGCGCCGTGGTTGACCCCGGGGTTGGAACAGGCAGACGGGCGGTAGCGGTAAAAACCACCGGCTACTTCTTCGTCGCACCCGATAACGGTCTGGTCTGGGAGGCGGTACGGCGACAACGCATCGAATGCACCCGGCAGCTGCCGGTGCCCCCCGGCGCCAGCAGAACATTCCATGCAAGAGACGTGTTTGCCCGTGCAGCAGCGATGTGTGAGCTGGGCAGGTTTGACCGGCTCGGCCGGCCGGTCAGGCACCTGCGGAAGCTGGCTCACTACAAAAGGGGCCGAACGGGAATTGTCGTCCGCATAGACCATTTCGGCAACGTGGTTACCAACCTGCGTAAGCTGGCCAAACGCCGATACGCCGTCCGAGCCGCCGGGGCCGAACGGACGCTGCCTTACTTTTCCACCTACGCGGCCGCCCCAGACGGAGAATTGTTCCTCATCGAAGGCTCAAATGGCACGCTGGAGGTCAGTCTCAAAAATGGAAATGCCGCTGCAGAGCTCGCCGTGCAGCCCGGAGAAAAGATTACTATTCGCTGAAACCGGCGGGCTGGGCCACCGGACCGACGCCCCTACGGCCGCCAAAATTTTGTGCGACCCCTGGCTGTTATACGCGATGGTATCGGACGTAACTCTTTTTGTGAACAGGGGTTACGCACGGAAAAACGGCCCGGGAAAAATTTTCAAAATTCTTCGAAAAAAGCCTTGCAATCGCAGCGAACTAACATATAATGATGGTAGATGTGATAAGCTCTTTTCTTCTTTAACGTCTTGGTTTGTGAGGCAGCTGGATATTTGATACAAGTGGTGTCTTACACTTAAATTAAAAGCTGTCTCACAGGGCTGGAGAATCCGATCTCCAGCCTTTTTTATGCGCCGCGCCACGCCGGCATTGCCACTGGGGATGAACCGCCGTGCACCGAAATAACCCACGAAAGCTCACAGGATTCACACTGATTGAGCTGCTGGTGGTCATTTCCATAATAGCGCTGCTGATCTCCATAATGA
>CAYSBK010000038.1:0-16664 GCA_964429265.1 uncultured Pirellulales bacterium
GTGTCGTCGGGGTGACGGCGGCTCCAGTCGGTGAAGCTTTCCCTGACATGCTGCCACAATTGCTCTCTTGCCAGCAGTTCGACCTCTGCCAGCAACGGCGCGGGGTCATCGGGACGGGAGCGGCAAAGCGATTCCAGCCGGCGGCGTGCCTCGGCGGTCCGGCCTGCTTCGTACATAGCCCGTGCAAGCTCTATGTGCAGATTCAACCGGACTTCCTCGCTGGCATCTTGAACCTCTTTTTGCAACAGTAAAACCGCTTTTGCGGCTTCCCCGTTCGCCACGTACGCCCGTGCCATACGTATGACCAGATCAGGGTCGTTCGGGTCGATTTCCATAAGTGCTTTCAGGGTCGGGATCGCCAGGGTTGGCGAGGTTGCCGCCTCGGCCTGGGCCTTCAGCAACAGCAGTGGCTTCGAATCAGGCTGATAGGCCAGTCCTCTCATCGCAATGTCGGCCGCCCTGCCGGGCCTTGCCTGCCGCAGCATAAGCCGGCCCAGCAGCAGCCAGGCCTCGGTGGTGCGAGGGTTGCTGCGTGTTATTTCTTCGAGTATCCGTGTTGCCTCTGCGGCGGCCGGTGCGGTACCGTCTGCCAGCAGCACACGGCTTTTCAGCAACCGCAGGCCAATGTCGTCTGGATGCAAGTGGAGGGCTTGTTCAAGCAGGTTCCTGCCGCGGAGGACTTTCTGGCGGTCGGCTGAGGCCAGCAGCAATGCGATGGTGCGTTTCTGGATTTCGACGTTCTCGGGTGCCAGCGAAAGGGCTTTTTCCAATAGTTCGAGGGCCTTTTCGCTCCGGCCGGTGCTGCCGCAGAACACCCCGGCAGCCAGCCATACGGCGGGATTGTTGGGCTCGAGGCTTGTCGCGCGTTCAAAGTCCTTCACTGCCAGGTCATTCTGGCCGAGCTTGGCGGCCGTTCTGGCCCGCAGGATGCAAGCGGCCGCGTTGTTGAATTGCGCAACAGTCTTGTCACACAGCCTCATTGCCTGTCCGGAGCGGCCCTGACGCAAGTTCAATTCTATCTCTGCTGCCCTTACCTGCATCGAGTTAGGCTCGTGCAATTTCAGTTTATCAATGAGTTGTTCGGCCTCGGCGAATCTCTCCTGTTGCATCCTGACAAGGGCCAGCGACAGGCAAACCGAGCGGTTGTTCGGGTCTGCTGCAAGGAGGGTTTCAAGGGTATCGCCGGCCGAGTCGAACTGCCCACGGCTGAGCTGGCCTCTCAGTTGCAGCCGCATCAATTCCGGGCTGTGTGGTCTCGACGCGGAAACCCGCGCCAGTATCTCTTCGGCACGCTCATATTCATCGGCCTTGTATAGCGCTGCTACGGCTGGCGCGACCACGCGAATATCATCCGGTGAACGGTTCAGTGCCTCCTGGTACGAGGCGATTGCCAGCCTGAGCCTGCCGGCTCGTTCGTGCGATGCCGCCAGCAGCAGCCGGCTGGCCTGGTCGTCGGGGTTGATACGGAGATTTTCCTGCAGCAGTGAAATCACCTGGTGGTAATTGGCTTCGAAGTCCCCGGACTCGAACAACAGTCGGGCCTGCTCGTATCGCCACTGCCAGCCATTTTCGCCCTCCAGGGATTTTATCGCATCGATGATTTGCTGGGCCGTTTCGGGTTCGCGCCTGACGGCTTTGCATCGCAGCAATTGCCTCTTGAGGACGATGTCGTCCGGGTGTTGCTCGGTTAGCCGTCGCAGTAGTTGATATTGCTTTTGCTGTTGGTTCCACTGGTTGTAATACTGGGCGAGCATCAGGCCCAGCCGGCGTATGACCGTCGGTTCGCTGAATCTTTCCAAGGCTTGGCTGAGAACCTGCTCGCAGAGGTCGCGTTCACCCTGCCGGGCAGCCAGAACCGCAAGATATTGCACGGGTTCCACGGCATCAGGAAAACGTGTAATTGCCTTCTTCAGCAGGCTCAAGGCCTGCCGGTCGTTTTTCTCTGCGACAAGTAGCTCGGCCTCGGCCAACAATACTTTCACTTCGGCTGGATAGGAGTCTTTTAGCTGCTCAAGCAAGTCCCTGGCTTGTGCCAGTTCACCCTTTTGCATAAACATCTGGAATTGCAGAAGCCTGACCGGCAGGGGGGTTTCCACGGCCTTTTCCAGCGTAGCAAGCTGCTGCTGTATGTCCTGCCACGCGGAAGGGTTTTGCAGGCTGGGTTCTGCAGCGAGCAAGCCCAAGCCTGCGTGGATATATGCCAGCCGGGCGGCGAGATTCTTCGGTGCAATCTGAATCGCCATCAGGGCCTGTTCACGGGCGTCTTTGAAATTGCCCATCTCGGCAAGCATCCGTGCCAGTGTCAGCCGAGCGGCCAGCAGGCGCGGCTGGTCCGAGACCAGGCTTTGCAATTGTTTGCGGGCCGACTGAACGTCTCCCATCCGTGAAAGCGCCGAGGCAAGCAGCAGCCTGGCCTGTGGGGACTTTTCGCCCTGCTGGACGGCGGCGCGGAAGTGGCGGACGGCCTCAACGTCGTTGTGTTGTCTGTAAGCCAGAAGCCCCTGCAGATAGGCCGTTGCGGCCGAGTCCGCCTGCTGCTGTTGCATCTGTTGTATGCACTCGGCGGCCCGTTCGTATCGTTCGGCCCGAATGAACAGGTCCGTGGCCTGCGGCAGAAAGTCCACCGCCTTGTATGAAAGCTGTCTCAAAGCGGTCTCGGCGACCCAGGTGAGCTTCCGCTTTGTTGCTTGCTTCGTCGCCAACTGTGCCCAGATGCGCCACAGGTCAAGGTTGTCGGGTTCAGATTTCTGAAGCTCTGTGAGGTGGTACTGGGCCCTATTGAGCCGGTCGGCGTTTACCAGTTCCCTCGCAAGGCGTAATCGCACCGTCGTTTCGGACAGGTCGAGTGTTTCGGCCTTCTGCAGGTCTGCCGAGGCTGCGGCGGTGTCGTCATTTCTCAAGAAGTAGCTTGCCCGTATGGCGTATGCCAGGGCGCTGGAGGGATTGTTCTCCACCGCCTTGTCGAGCCATTGAGCGGCGGTGCCGGTTGTATCTTCGGGTCTTTGTTCACACAGCGTCGCGAGCGTTTCATAGGCCGGTACGTGCTGCGGGTATTGCTCGATGAGGGATTGCAGCTCTTCGGCGGCCTGTGTGAAGTTTCTCTGGTTGGCCAGGGCAACGGCCAGCATTCGGCGAAGCTCCGGTTCGGCGGCTGTCCTTGTTGCATGGGGTGCCGTATTTGCATCGGCGGAAACCGCTTCAAGAGTTTTTCTGGCAACCAGTTCAGCCTCGGCGGGCATCCCCAACTGCAGATAGATACCGGCCAGGCGAGCGGCTGCATCGAGATTGCCCTTGTCACGCCTGAGCACAATCCTGTAGGCGTTTATCGCCTGCTGGAGATTGCCCGCCTTCAAGGGTCTGATATTCAATTGTGCTTCGGCATACTTGAGCACGGCGGGGATATCGTCTTGTCTGATGGCGACGTAGCGGCCGAGGTAGTGTGCGGCATCCTTCCAGCGGTGTTCGTTGTATGCTTGTGTGCCCAGTTGCAGGCCGCGTTCGGCCCTTCGGGTTCTCTGCCACTGTCGAAGGCCGTAGGCGGTCACGGCCAGCACAGAGAACGCGATCACCAGAACGATCGCCAGTTTCCAGTTGAAATATCGTCTTGGCATTTGTCTGCCCCTTCCATTATCTTGCGGTGTGTCAGAATTGGCTGAAGAAGTTTCGTGCCATCTTCAGCGCGGTCCGCCAGCATATCCACAGGTCCAGCCTCGCTGACAGGTCGCTGACGTACTTGGTGTCGAAGTAGATCCATTCCTGAAAGTCCCGGCCCGGCCTTCTGGTTCTGCATACCTGCCAAAGCCCGGTGATGCCGGGGCGGACCGAAAGCCGGGCGTCTCTCCAGTACGGGCAAAGCCTGTTTTCCGACTCGGGTGAAGGCCTGGGGCCCACCACGCTCATCTGGCCCAGCAGGACGTTGATAAACTGCGGGATTTCGTCGAGATAGGTGTCACGCAGGAACCGGCCGACGGGACTTGTCCTGGGGTCGTCGTTCATCTTGAACTGGGGACCGTCAACGGCGTTCAGTACTCGAAGCTTCTGCTGTATGCCGTCGGCGCCGAGCATCATCGTTCTGAACTTGAGGCAATTGAAGCTCCTGCCGTGCAATCCCTGCCTACGGTCCCTGAAGAAGACCGGCCCGGGCGAGGTCAGCTTGATAACAAGCGCAACGATCGGCATCACGGGTGCGAACAGAACCAGCACCACCAACGCCGTAACGATGTCGGCGATTCTCTTGAAACACCCGGGATAAGACAGCTTTGGCCATTGCCTGTAACCATTGAGGCGATTCTTCGCGAAGCGAGCCTGAACGCAGGACCCTGGGTGAAGCGTCTTGTCACGTGGGGCACATTGGGAAAATGGTTCTGCGGCCAGCACGCGGTGTTGGACTACCGACTCTGCGGGGATAGACACGTCGTGGCCGATTATCGAGTTTCGCAGAATGGTCCTGGCGCCGATACTGGCGTTGTCTGAAATGATTGCAGGACCTGCCACCACGGCGTCTTCGGCGATGGTGACATTGCGCCCAAGAACAACCGGGCCGATCAATCTTGCGCCGGTACCGACGCGGACGCCTTTCCGTGCCAGACGGCGGCTGTGAGCGTCAGCGCGATTTCCCAAACGGCCCGGCAGCTCTTCGTTGAGCCAATCAAGTAATCCCTGCTCGGTGTTCAAATCGAACACAAGGCCACCTATTTTCAACGGCAGCAATTCGTGGCCGTTTTCCTTGCAGAAAGCCAGAAACGCGGCGAAGTTCCGTTTCGGGGCGTGGCCGGCCCGGAAGTGCTCGGTGAGCTTGCCCCGGATAAACAGGCGATGCGGCCAATCATCCGGCAATGGGGCAGGCTCGACGACATCGGTGTACAGCCGGCGAAAGCCCGCTATCGTGCCACGACTGGTCAAACGAACCTTCTCACAGCCGGCTCGCAGCCCCGGGTCCACCGTGATGGTTATCAAATCCCCGGGTGCCCGGCTCAAGACCATCTGGAGCAGCGTGTCATCGACTTGCGTGACGAAGCGCTTGTTCAAAACCTCCAGCCACGCGTCGTGCCTCGACGTGGCCCGGGTTCCGTAGCTCAGAGGAACCGAGCCGTTGTACCTTTCGACCCTCAGGTCTTTCCAACAAGAAACGTCCGGCCAATCGTCAGGCACGATAAGTCCCGTTTCGGCTGCATTCCTGGAGCTTTTTGGGGGCGACCAGTCCAGCAGGAGCCGTGCCAGAAGTTCTTGCGCGTATGCAAAACGCAAGACCGTCGTGTCCGCTGCGGTGCTTTCCACGTCGGATTTGCTAATGATTTTGGTTGGCATATTCGGAACGTCGTGTACTTTTCGTGCGGGTTTTGAAAGGCCGGGCAAGGTCAAGACTCCGCGCACCCTTCGTCGGACCGGTTATCACCGACGGGAAGCAGCAATCTCTTGTTCGCCCGTCTTTGTTTTCGCCTGCGTTTGCCGTTTCGGTTGTAGTAGCCGTAGGCGTAGCGGTAGTAGCTGTGCCTTACCGGCACGTTGCTCAGAACAGAGCCGAGGATTTTGACTTCTATTTCATTGAGTTTTTCTTTCGCCTCCCGCAGGTCAGGGGCGGTGGTCCGGCCTGCGATGCTGGTTAGTACCACGGCCCCTGCAATCTTCGCCCATATAAGGGCATCCGGGAAAGCAAGCACAGGCGGGGTATCTATAATCACGTGGTCGTACTGCTCGGCCAGAGACTCCACTATCTGTGCGGTTCGCGGAAGAGCAAGCAGTTCGTAAGCATCCGCGCTGTTTCGGGAATCGGCGGGCAGCACATACAAACCCGTATCAGTCATAGAAAATACAACGTCGCTCGACTCTGCCCCGAAGATGAAATCCTGTAGTCGCCGGCAGCCTTTCGGCAGCCCCAGAAAGTACGCGACGTCGGGCTTTCTCAGATCGCCGTCGATCAGGAGCACCTTTTTGCCTGCAGTTGCCATGCTTGTGGCCAGGTTGACCGCGAAGGTGGTTTTGCCTTCCCGGGTGCGGGGGCTGGTAACGACCAACTTGCGCGGCATTCCGTTGCCGTCCAGCAGCCCCAAATTGGCGCGAATGCTCTGGTAGTCTTCTATCACCTGCTGGGGCAGGAGTTTTGCTTTGACACTTTGTGGGTCCGTTGTAGTGCCAATAATCCGCACGCCGATGCGCTTGACGACGTCGCCGGGGGTGCGGAGCCTCTTATCGGCCTTGTCCCTCGCCACGGCCAGGGCCATACCACAGGCCAGGGCACCCAACAACAACGCCGCGGTGTATTTTTTGCGTTTATCTCGAACGCCGGCTATAGTAGCATTGTAAGCCACGCTAACCCGTGGCGACTGTTTACGCTCCATCTCCAGTTCCTGTATCCTCCGGCAGACCTGGTCGTAAAGCTGCTTGTCAAGTTCCAACTGGAATTGGAGGTTTTCTATGTCGAGTTGCTTCCGGCCTATCTGGATAGTCTCGACGTCTTCCTTGTTGATCACCTCGCGCAGGCGTTGTTCGTACGCTCGGGTCTGGGCAAGTTCGGCCTGGGCCTTTTCGAGTCTTTCCCTGTTGACGCGGCTGGCCATCTGACCGGCCATCTGGTCGAAGCTGGCCGCCAGTTCACGGCGTTTTTCCTCGAGACGGCTGCGGAAGGTGTCCAGAATCACCTGTCTTTTCTTAAGCTCCGGATTTGCAGGTGCGAGGGTCTGCCTGGCGATGACAAGTTCCTGGTCCAGTTGGACCACCTTTGTGGTCAGTTCAGCAACGGTAGGGTCTGAGTTGATGTACTGGCTTTTCATCTTGAGCAGTTCTTCGGGTGGGATGACCTGCTCCTTGCTTTTTTTGAGCAGCTCCACCTGCGTTTCGAGGCTGATGCGCTGGGCTTCAAGCTTGGTAAGTTCGGCCAGAAGGGCTGTGACCCTGGAAAGCCTCATATCCTGGCGACTTACGAGGTTGGTTGTGCCGTACTCCTGGGCAAGCTGGCGGATCGCGTTGTGGCGGTTCTGGAGCTTCTCAGCAAGTGTCTTACGCTGGTCCTCAAGCAGCGACAGGTTCCGTTCCTGGGCCTGCGCCGAAGCAGAAACTTCGACCGCCATATACGCGTCTATAAAAGCGTTGACAACGGTCGCCGCTTCGTCGGGGTTCGTGCTTTTCATAGAGACTTTTATAAGCTCCGATTCGGAATCAGGCACTATCGTAATCACCTGTTTGTAAATGGACCTACGGAGCCTTGCCAGCACGTCCGGTTTGGCGGCATCGATAGATAGTTTTTCTTTGAGTTTTGCAAGCAACTCGGGGTCCCCGTTGCGCAGAAACTTCAGGTCTTTGTCGGCCAACTGGTCTGCAACCTTTTGCAGGGCTTTCGGGCCGGCAATCATTTCGGCCTGGGTACGCATAAAATTTCGGTAGTTGGAGATATCGCCCCGGTCCACCTGTCCTGTTATGATGTTTTTCAGGATCGGCGCCACGTGGATCGAGCCGGTTACCGTATAGACCGGTTTGATATAGAGCCATATCAACGGAGCTCCAGCCGCGCAAAGCAATACGAAAACCAGCAGCACGATATACCAGCGGCGCAGGACAGCAAAAGTCAGGTTCAGCGTACCGTCGCCCTGGGAATCCTCAGTCGCCTCGCGTTGCACCAACTCGTACTTGCCGTGCTGATCGTGAAATTGGTCTAAATCACTCATTTAACTTTCCTTGAAGCAGAGTTATTGAACTTATTCATCACCCTTTTGCCGGATTTAACTATCACCACCTGCCTGTCTTCGGGACGGGTGGTCAGTTTCATAAAGAGTTGCAGTTCGCCTACGACCAGGGCCAACGCCAACGGCATCATTGCGTAGCCGCCGAAGTCGTGCGAAAACTGCTCCCACTGTTCACCGGCAACCACGGTAAACAGCACAGCCGTAATCGCCAGCCGAACGGTGTTGCAGACCAGGGCAATCGGCAGGCTTGAGGCAAGTACAACGAGTTTTTCCCACCAGGAGCGTTTGACCAGCAGTACCACAAGCCCTGTAACTACGAAGAAGGCGGTAACCATCCGCAGGCCGTTGCACGCCTCGGCCACGGCTACCGAAGTATTGCCGATGTGGATTATGTTGCCGTCGCGCAGGACATCGTAGCCCATCATCTCCAACAGGAACGTTGCAGAAGCGGTGGCCCAGCGTTGCAGCGGCAGCGAAACAGCCATTTGCACGCGGTTGGGCCACGGCAACATCAGGCACAAGAACAAGAGCACGGTGCCGGTTTTGCGCAGAAACCGCCAGCCCAACAACAGTAATATCAATGCTGCAATGCTGGCAACGATGGAGAGGTTCTCGGCGGACCTGTACATATCATAGACCCCGAAGAGTCTAAGACCCTGTGCCGCGAGAAAGGCTGGAACGCCCCAAATGCAGGGTCTTATGGGACAGCGAGCAATACTATTACGCCGGGACCACAAGATGTAGGCTGCCAGAAAAGGCACAGCCAGGCCGCTGGAGTACTCGTCGCTTCTCTGCCACATATTCCAAAGGTCCACCAGGCTGGGCCAGTACGACCAGAGAAACCCCGCCAGTATTACAGAAGCCGCCAGTAAGGCGAGCGGCTTGATCTGGAATGGTTGCACCGCCTGCGGAGAGTCGTTGCGTACCTTCGGGGGGTGTGCTTGCAACTTGTGCCGGACGTGCGCGACAGCTTCTCTGACGGCCATCGCTGACCTTTGCAATCCGCCAGGCTGCTTGAAAGCTATAAGTTCCTGCTCAGCCGCGGTACCGCTTGGCACCGTTGCTGCTGAGTCAACAAGGCAGTGTTGCAGCCGGCAATCTGTCCCAACCTGCGCACCGGCCCAGAGTACGCTGTCTGCGATTATGCTGTTGTTGCCCACGGTAACATTTCTGCCCACAACGGCCGGTCCCAGGACGACCGCACCTTTCGCAATGTGTGCGCCATCCATAATCACCACGGGCCCGCAAATCCGCGCATCCGAATGGATGTGGGCGTTTGCTGCGGCCCACACGCGCGCCGAAGTGTGGCCGTGACGCAGCTTCAGGCGCGGGCTCAGATCGAGTCTGCCGTGCAGCCGCGTCAGTAGCGCAGCCAGGTACCCTCGCCAGTCTCCGAAGCTTCCGACAGAATCGGATAACGTGACGGCTTGGACGGTTTTTCCGGCCCGGAGCATCTCTGGAATCAGGCTTTCCTTGACATCGAAGTAGCCCTGCTTGGGGATGTGCTCCAAGAGGCTGTGGTCGCAAACATATATGACCGCCTCGGTGGGATGAGCAGAACCGTTTGCCCGAGGCGGATTGAAAACCAAGGTTAAACCCGCTTGTCCCCGGCGATGTGCTTCCACCAGCGTGTCAATTGCAGGTACGGCTATGATGCTCGCCGGCAGCGCAACCAGGATTCCATCGGCCTGGTTCCCGGCGGCTTCACGAATGCAGCCCGCCGTGCCTAATGGCAGTATATGGTCCAGAAACTTCACTTTAGTTGGATTGATGCTCGAAATCGATTCTCGCAGTAACTTGGCGTTGCCGTTGCAGCATACAACCGCTTGTTTTACTGCCTGTCGTTGCAGATTTCTCACCAGGCAAGCCAGGGCCGGCGTCTCCGGCACAGGCCAAAGGGCCGGTGGTAATCCTGAGGGCAGCGGGTCTCGACCAAAGTTCCCCGGCCCGGCAAGGATTACCGCCGTAGTGTTAACAAGCCGCAAACTGTGTGTATTTGCCATCTTTTGTGTTGGTTGCTTTTGCCGGCAGGATGACTGTCTTATTGGAAAGGCAAAGCGGCAAGAAGCGGGGGCTTCGCACCGCTGTCTTCGAGCGCGGTTCTAACCGTTATTGTCTGCCGGCAGCTTCGGCCAGCGTTATCAGCAACTGCTCGGCTACTTTCTTTCTTCCAAGACGGTTCAGGTGTCCGCTGTCGTACGTGTACTGAGGCGCCATAAAAAAGACCTGCTGGCCGTTCTTTAGCGCGTACAGCATAAATCCCTGGGGATTGACGCACTCTGCCCTGGCCAGGTTAAATAAAGGCTCAGTTCCAGCATAAGATTTTCTCAGCAAGGCGTTGTATTGTTGGCGCTTCGCGTTGCGGTGCAGGGTTGTCGGTCTGCCGAGAAGGGCTTTGGCAAGATGTTTTAGTTTGCGTTTGGTCTGCCTCGGCGTGGACCGGACAGGCGCGGTTACGTGCAGAAACTGTACGTGCGGGTACCGCGCTTTCAATTGTGCCAGAGTGTCGGCGTATTTATCGAATATTGCCCGCGGGTCGCTGTCGTCCATTATGTCGATATAACAAAACTTGAAAAATGCAATATCAACCTTGTCGCCTATACCGTCGCTCATAATCTGCTCAAATGCGGTGATCTTCGAGAGAGGTCTGGTATTGGTGCCGACTGTGGCGTGCGCAAAAACGGGATGATCAAAATCGGCCGCCTTGTTCGTTTCCACTATGTTGAGTTCTATTTCGGGATGTTCCTGCATAATATCCTTGATGCCGTCAATGATGTTGTATCCCACCGACTGATGGCCGAAGAAGATTTTCTTCCGGCTGAGCCGGCGCCAGTATTCGGCAGGCACGTTGTCAATGGACGGCAATATGATTCTTTCCCTGGTGGTCCTGATCTTTGGTCCTCTTGCAAGAGCCAGCAATGCCACGAGCAGACATACCCCGACAAGCGTTGCAGCGACAAGTCGCTTCTTGTGTTTCATAGGTCGGCCCATGCGGTTATGGGCAACAGGCTACTATCAAAGGATTTCAATTTCGGGCACATCCTCAACCAGTGCCGGCGGCGTGTGCAGGTAACGTGTGGTTCTTCGCTTGGCGTCTATGTCTTCGAAGACACGCTCAACCTGCTTGGTTGTCATTGCCGCTGCACTTGCGACGTCTTCGGGGCTGTAGCCGTTGTTCTTTCCGTAAAGGCAAAGATCCATCTTGTCGTAGGGTACGGAAAAATAGAATTCCTCCTGGCTCTGTTGCATCGGATATGTATCGGTGGTTGGCGGGCGGCTGCAAATCTCCCGCGGTACCCCGAGGTACTCGGCCATTTGGTAAACCTGCGTTTTGTAAAGGTGTGCGATGGGCTTGATGTCCGCTGCGCCGTCGCCGAGTTTGACGAAAAAGCCCTGGTCGTACTCCTGGCGGTTTGGTGTGCCGGCCACTGCGTAATTGAGACGGTCTGCGTGGTAGTACTCGAGCATCTTGCGTGTTCGCTGCTTGAAGTTGGTCGCAGCGACGACACCCAGGTACGCCTGTGGGGTGAGTCTTTTCTTGATTTGTCTGCCTTCGGGCGACATTGCCACCACCGAAAACAACCTGTAGCGCGCGTTGTCTGTAACGCCGGGCAGCACAATCTTGCACGTATAGCCGGGGCCGTATTCCGGTATGACGCTGCGAATCGCCTCATCGCGCCGGCGGTAGCAGCCGACCGCTTCGAGGATCGGCGTTATGTTCTCTTCTATGGTGGCCACACCGAGGTGCTCGGCTATAAGTCGGCTGAGCCTGATTGTCTCGTCGGCCGAGTCGCGCTCCGGCATTAGCAGTGCCAGGACACGCTCTTTGCCGAGAGCGTACACACACAATGCGCCTACCACGCTGCTGTCAATACCGCCAGACAGCGCAACAACCACGCCTTTCTTTTTGAATTGACACAGGACGACCTTTTGCAGTGCAGCGGCGATTTTGTCGGTTTCCTTCCGCGGGTCGAGCCTGAGTGTTTCCAATGAAAACCGCGAGTTTACAGTCATTACAGCGATGCCTCTTTGAGTTGCCTTTTGTCAACCTTGCCGTTGGGAGTTTTGGGCAGACTTTCAACAAATACCACGTACTTGGGGACCATAAATGTTTCCATTGTCTGCGTTGAGTACCTTAACACATCCCTCTCGGTCAGAGCGGAGCCGGGCGCCGGGACTATGAAGACTTTTATAGCCTGGCCCAGTATCTCGTCCGGCACGCCGACCACCGCTGCCTCCGCCACGCCTTCCAGGCCGCAGAGGATGTCTTCCACCTCCTTTGCGCTGACACGCTCGCCCTTGCACTTGATCATATCGTCCTTGCGGCCCAGAAAGTACAGGTACCCCTGTTTATCCTGCCGGAAATAATCGCCTGAGTACAGCGTGCGAAGCGCCGGGTACCGGCCGTCTCTATAAGTGCGGTCCGTAAGCTTGCGGTCACCCCAGTAACCCTGCATTACGTTGGAGCCTCTTATGGCAAGCTCGCCGGGCCGGCCCGGGGGCACCTCTTTTCCGTTTTCATCAACGATGAACACTTCACAGTTCGGCATAGCCTTGCCGACCGAAGCCGGCCTGCGGTCGATTTCTTCCGGGGGCAGATAGCAGACCCGCTTGCACTCGGTCAGCCCGAACATCGAGAATATCTCAACGCCGGGCAACAATGCACGCAGCTTGCGTATGTGCTCTACGGGCAACGCTGCTCCGGTATTGGTGATGTACCTTAGGCTGCTGAAATCATACTTTCGCACGTCATCGAGTCTCAGCAGCATCGCCAGGATGGTGGGAACTATCGGGAAACCGGTTACCTTTTCTTCGGATACCCGGCGCAGGATTTTATGCAGATAAACAAACGACTGCTCCAATACGACGGTCCCGCCGAACATAAAGGCCATGATCACCTGATATAGGCCGTAGTCAAACGACAACGGCAAGACGTCGAGAATGATGTCGTCCTGCTCGTTGCCTACGTACTGAATGATGCTGCGTGCGGCCGATATCATATTATGGTGGGTGGACATAACGCCCTTCGGCCGGCCGGTTGAGCCGGAAGTGTATATCAGGGTCGCAAGGTCGACATCAATACATCGCGGAAGGCTGTTACCCCCTGCCGCAAAGGCCTTGCTCCACCGGATGGAACGTGATGAAAGTGAAGGTGGTATTCGTTCACTCTTGCCGACCCAAATAACCGTGAACTGTTCTTCGCAGCCGTCCAGGGCAGCGGCGACCGTGTTGCCTTTGCTTGTGTGTGTCACCAGAACTTTGGCGCCGCAGTTGTCAAGAATATACCGCAGCTTGGCACTTTTCATTGTTGCCGAGAGCATAACAAAGACGGCACCGGCCTTGAGTATCCCGTAAAGCGCCACAACCGCCTCGGCGCAATTGTCCAGCAATATCGCGACGCGGTCGCCGCGTTCAACTCCGAGGTCGCACAAGGCGTGCGCGAAGTCTTCGGTGCGTCGGTCCAGGAAACCGTACGTCAGCCGCTGCCGGTTGCATACCAGAGCCTCCTTGTTCGGGTGCCTGCGTGCCGACCGCGACAACCAATCGTGGACAAGCACAGGGTCGAATTCAATCATTGCGTTTACATCTCTCCAAGGCGATTCACATTGGTTAGCCTTTGTTCCTGACGGCTTGCGCCCTGCGGTCAAACAGCACTTTGAACTGTATCGGGTTACCGGCTTTGCCGTCAAAATCTTCAATGAACTGCCGATACACTATCTGCGAGGACAATATGCCGACCAGCGCCATACCGTCCATCTCGCCGGCTCTGCCGGTGGTGCGAAGTTTGCGCAGAAGCCTTGCCACTTTGGCCGGGTCGAACAATCCCGTCCGTCTCAGCGCATCTTCAGACAGCATTTCGTTTGCCGCGCCGTCGGCATTGTCGTGCAGCAGAGTCTGGATGACGGGCGCCCGGTACGGATGTTTGGGCCGGTCGATTACTTGCCTGGGCAGAAGTCTGCTGAAGGATTTCTTCAGCAGATGCTTTTCGTTGAGCCCCAGGATTTTCCATCTGGCCGGCACCTTACCCATAAACTCGATTACGTTCGGATCGAGATAGGGCAGGCGGATTTCCACGGAGTTTGCCATCGCCACGCGGTCGCCCTGTGATGACAGCAGGTAATTGCTGAGAAAGATGCTCATCTCCAGGTACTGGGCTTTGGCGAGACCGTCCCACTGGGGATAAGAGGCGGGCAGCCGGTCCGTCACCTCCTCGTACGCATTGTACGAATCGAGCTGGTTTCTCAGCTCATCCGAAAAAAATGTTTTGAGGCGACTGGTATTCTCCCAGCGGACCAGGTGCGAGAAGAGCGGGTCGTCGCAGTGGTCGAGGCCTTTTGCGAAAAATGCCTGCAAGGCGTGCCTCATTCTTGGATTATTGAATATGTAAGGATACAACCGACCAATAAGTTCCGCCCGCTTTTGTGAGCCGGGCTGCCTGGCCCAGAACCGGCGGACCTTGGCTTCGCGATATATGTTGTAGCCGCCGAAGATTTCATCCGCCCCTTCGCCCGTCAGCACCACCTTGAAGCCGCTGTCCCGCACGAGCCTGCTTAGCAGCAGAAGAGGAACCGGAGCGGTCCTCAGTATCGGCTTTTCGCAGTGCCAGATGCAGTCGGCGAACGTCCGGCCGATAAGCTCGTTGGTTGCTCTTATCTCGCTGTGCCGGACGTTGAGAAACGAGACCATCAGGTTTTGATGTTCACCCTCGTCGAAGGCACCCTCTTCGAAGCGTATCCCAAAAGTCCTGACGCTGCTGTTGTAGTTGTTTACTATCAAGCTGGCGATCCCGGATGAATCCAGGCCGCCGCTGAGATAGCAGGCGACCGGCACATCCGCCCGCAGCCGGATTCTCACCGCATCGGTTAGAAGCTGTTGCAGGTGCTCACTTAAGTCGTCGCCGGCAGGTTGTCGCTGCTCGCCGCGGACGCTGAATGGAATGTCCCAGTATTTTTCGGTACGCATATCGCCGTTACGGCATTTGACAAAACAACCCGGCGGGACTTCACGTACGTTTTCGAAGACGGTTCTCGGGGTTAATGTAGTCCAGAAAGTCAAAATCTGGTCCATCGCTTTCGGGTCGATACGCCGGGGCACGTTGGGGTTTGCGAAGATAGCTTTTATCTCCGATGCAAAAATGAGTTTGCCGCCTGCCAGGGTGTAATACAACGGCCTGATCCCCAGGCGGTCACGGGCCAGCAAAAGCTCCTTGTTCTTTGTGTCCCATATGGCCACAGCGAACTGGCCGTTCAGCTTGTCGAAGCAGGCGTTGCCTTCCTCTTCGTACAGGTGCAGCAGGACCTCGGTGTCGGAGGTCGTATAGAAGCGATGACCAAGCGCCCGAAGCTGTTCGCCCAGTTCGGGATAGTTGTAGACCTCTCCATTATAGACTATCCACAGTGATTTGTCTTCGTTATGGATCGGCTGGGTTCCCGACGACAGGTCTATGATGCTCAGCCGGGTATGGCCGAGTCCCACGTTGTCGTCGATGTACAGACCCGCCTCGTCAGGACCACGGTGGCGCAGTGTCGCCGTCATTGCCTTGAGGACGTCCAGGGAAATTGACCCGGGGCTATTGACGTGGTAGATACCGGCTATTCCACACATTATCTGAACCCGAAACGAGGCCTGCCCTTGCTGGCCGATTGGCCGGCCTGTCAGCCCTGCTGGTTAACGAGCTTTCGCTCAATATACTGGGCGATGTTACGCAAATTATCCAGATTCTCCGGCAGCAATTCGTCGTCTTCTACCTTGAAACCGTATGTTTCTTCGATGAACATCACCAGCTCGAGCATGCCGGTAGAGTCGACGATTCCATCTTCGATAAAGGAAGTATCTTCACCGAGTTGCTCGCCGTCTCCGAAAAGGAAGTTCTCAACAATAAATTCTCGTACCCTGTCGGCATGATTCATTTTGTCTGACCGTCCTCCGAAAACATATTGCCCAACAATGTTGCCGCCCGGCCAACCCGGACACCGTTGCCCGGTTGCCCGGCTGTATGCCTACCCCGTGAGCCCAGATTCTCTGTCGGGATTGGGGGCCGCCGATGTCCAGAGCTTTTCAGCTATTTTGGTAAGGTTTCTTGCGGGATTGCCGCCGACAAAAGCGCCTGCGGGGACGTCTTTGGTCACGACGGAGCCGGCACTTATTATCGCGTTGTCGCCGATCTTTACGCCGAAGAGAATTATGGAGCCTGAACTCAGCCAGACGTTGTTTCCAATAGTGGTTTTCTGCCCCGGTTCTTTGTTAAGTACCGGATGCCTCGGCCCGAGAATCATAACATTCTGGCCGGCGGAAACTTCATCACCGATTTCTACGGGGCCCATTACCACGTTGTACAGGCCAAACCAGCATCTTTTCCCCACAACGATATCACCGCATTGCGCGTTCCAGACGTTGAAATCCTCGATGATAGTTCTTTCGCCTATGACAGCCGTGTAAGGACGCGAGCGGTCAAATCGGAATCTGTAGCCGAACTCGACGAACCTGCTCTTTTTGATGTATCTGCACCTGTTGTAGAAACGAGCGACTTTCCAAAAGACCTTCTTGGCGATGGCCTTTACGAACGTCGGCGTTATACGCTCGGCAGTAGTGTAAAGTGGGTGTTTTCTATAGTGTGCCATAGCAAGGATTATTCCATAATTGAATGACTTGAGTCTGCGACGTCAAACCTGCGTTGTTCCGAGCGAGTTGCCGCGGCCGGACATTTCGAGTCAGCAAGTGCGTTGAGAAACGATGATATCCTTGCCGCCACCAGGTCGGGCTGGGCAATTCGACGCGGGGGCACAAAGGTTTTGAGAGCTTTCAGTTTTTCAAAAAGCTGTGTTGGCTCGTAGGCGGCAAGCACCAGGCCGAGTTGTTCGAATTTCCTTGCAGTAGCAACCTGGTGGTCATTAACGTGTTCGCCGTAACGCTTCATTCGAGGCATAACAAGTAGGGGTTTGCGATGTTTCAGCGCCGCCGAGATGGTACCTATGCCGGCGTGAC
>CAYSBK010000039.1:0-14606 GCA_964429265.1 uncultured Pirellulales bacterium
TATCCGCAGCGACGCGGTAACGATTGTTCCGCGGTAAGCCGGGACGCACCAGGGGGGGTGACTCACCACCGCGTTTACCCGGCGTGGTTCGAGATGTGTGGGACGGAATTGCTTCGTGCGAACGGGGTGGTGGTGTACACGGGGCCTGAGAAGGCGGGGTGTAGAGGGTGCTGATAATTTGTGTTGACATACCATAAGGCGGCAATAGAATGCGGGGCAGGTTCGATATGTAGGGCGTTGGCGTGGTACGTTCGGGCCGGGAGGCCTGCGAGGTGCCCGCTCTGCAGGGAAGACGACGACAAGGTGACGGACGGGCGTTCGACCGACGGCGGCAGAGTGCTTCGGCGTGGTCGGTGCAGGCTGTGCGACGAGTGTTGTACGATTTTTGTGGCCGGATAGGAGGAGGGGCTCAAGCTGCCGGTGGTGAAGAAAGACGGTTGGGGGGTGGTTACGAACGTGAGAAAGTTCTTGCGGGTTTGCGAAAGGGGTAATGAAGGAAAAGCTCGACGAGTTGCGTAAGCAGATAGACGAGATTGACGCGGAGCTTGTGAGGCTGCTGAATGAGCGTGCGCGCGTGGTTGTGGAGATAGGGAAGCTGAAGAACAAAGCCGGCGGGCAGATTTACGCTCCCGACAGGGAAAAGCAGATCCTTGAGAAAGTGGTGGGGATGAACGAGGGGCCGCTGCCGAACCGGACGCTGACGGCCATATGGCGGGAGATGATGAGCGGGTCGTTCGTGCTGGAGCGGCCTTTGCGGATAGGTTATCTGGGCCCGGGGGGCAGCTTCAGCCACACGGCGGCGATGCTGAAATTCGGCCAGTCGGTGGAGTATGAGCCGGTGGCGGACATCAGGAGCATATTCGACGAGGTCAGCAAGGGCCATTGTGACCTGGGGATAGTGCCGATAGAGAATACGACCGGTGGGGGGGTGATTGAAACGCTGGATGCGTTGATAGACACGGACATAAAGATTTGTTCGGAAGTCCTGATGGCGGTTCACCACTGTCTGCTTGCGAACTGTCCGCTGGAGAAAGTGGAGAAGATTTACTCGAAGCCTGAGGTTTTTGCGCAGTGCCGGAACTGGCTGAGCGCGACATTCGAGCAGGCCAAGACGATTGCCGTGGCCTCTACGGCACGAGCGGCGCAAATGGCGGCGTCGGAGCCGACGTCGGCGGCCATCGGGTCGAAGGTTGCGGCCGAGATGTACGGGCTGCGGGTGGTGCGTGAAAATATCGAGGACATCACCAACAACGTCACGCGGTTCCTTGTCATATCTCGGGAGGACGCAAGGCCGACCGGCGACGACAAGACGGCGATCCTGTTCAGCACGGCTCACAAGGCCGGCGCGCTTGCGGACGTACTGGCGGTGTTCAAGGATCACGAGATAAACCTGACGAATATCGAGTCTCGGCCGAGCCGGAAGAGACAATGGGAGTACTACTTTTTTGTGGACTTTATCGGGCACAGGACGGACAGGCACGTACAAGAGGGCCTGGGAGAAGCAAAGCGGCATTGTCTGCAGCTTTCGGTGCTGGGCAGTTTTCCCAGGGCGAGGGAGGTGCTTTGATGAAGGTGGAAAAGACAACCGTATTTGGTGGGAGCGCGTAGTGTGATGAGGCGACCATTTGTTGCGGGCAACTGGAAGATGAACACGGACAGCCGCAGCGGCGTTGCGCTGGCCGAGGCAGTGGCGGCGCGCACGACGGGGCTTGCCGGGCAGAGGGTGGACGTGGCGGTATGTCCGCCTTTTGTTTACCTTAAGCTGGTGTTCGACGCGGTGCGGAATTCGAGAATCGCCGTGGGTGCGCAGGACGTGTACTTTGAGCCGAAGGGCGCGTTTACGGGCGAAATAAGCGTTGCGATGCTGAAGGACGTGGGGTGTACTTACGTGATTTGCGGTCACTCCGAGCGTCGGCACGTACTGGGTGAATCGGACGAGATTATAAACAAGAAGGTCAACGCGGCGATCAGCGGCGGCCTTTTGCCGATACTGTGCGTGGGTGAGCTTTTGGAGCAGCGTCAGGGGGGATTGACGGAGCAGGTTGTTACGAGCCAGCTCAAAGCCGGCCTTGCAAACCTATCGGCAGAAAAGCTTCCGGCGGTGACGCTGGCTTATGAGCCGGTGTGGGCGATAGGGACGGGGCAGACGGCCAGTCCCGAACAGGCCCAGGAGGTTCACTCGTTGATAAGGCGGGTGCTGGGTGGTATGTACGACGGCGCTGCCGTTGAGCAGATGCGTATCCTTTACGGCGGCTCGGTGAAACCGTCGAACGCGGGCAGCCTGATGCGGCAGGAGGACGTTGACGGGCTGCTGGTCGGCGGGGCCAGCCTGAATGCGGACGATTTCGTTGAAATAATAAAGGCGGCGGCATAGATGATTTTCTTTTCGAACGGTTTAGCGTAGAATTGAAGTCCTGACGCCCAGCCGGGCGAGGCTTTGCGTTGAGGTGCTTTTAAGGGGATAAAGATGTTTGTTTGGCCGATTTTGGCCGCAACCTTTGTTATGAAGGTGGTTGCGGTGCTGTTCGTAGTCAGCGCGGTGGTGCTGGTTCTGGTGGTGCTGATTCAGAAGGGCCGGGGCGGCGGACTAAGTGCGGCCTTCGGCGGAGGTATGGCAGGCGGAATCCTCGGTTCCAAGACGGGTGACTTCCTGACGTGGGTGACGATTGGCGTGGCGGGACTGTTTTTGTTGCTTGCGGTGGTGATGGACAAGTATCACGGTCCCGGGGTGACTCGGTTCGAATCGGAGGTGAAATCTACCGCAAGTGAGGGTGCCGGGGGCGGTGCCGTCGGCGGCGGCAGCGACACGGCTGGTACTGCACCGGCGGCGGCCACGGAGAGGGCGGATGCGAACTGACGGCGTGAGAGTTTTCTAACAGCGGGTTCATTGGAATCGCCGGCTGGTTTTTGGAAAGCGGACCATATGCTGAACAGTATGACGGGTTACGGCCAGGCCGAAGGCCAGGTTGAAGGAATAACGTTCACCGTGGAGATAAAGACGGTGAACAACCGTTATCTCAAGACGGTGATAAAGCTGCCGGAGCCGATTGCGTTTCTCGAAGAGGATATCGAGGCTCTGCTTCGCCGCCGGCTTTCGCGGGGGACGGTGAATTACGTGCTGCGGCTGCGAAGCGCTCCGCCGGCAACACTTTTTGATATAAACGAGGAGGCGTTGCAAAAGATAGTGGAAAAGCTGAGCGGTGCCCTCGGCGGCGTGAAGGTGGGGCTGACGCTGGATGCGGCGGGGCTGCTGGGTCTGCCGGGGATTCTGGTGGCGCCCAGTCCGGACGAGCAGGTATCGGCGAGGCTGAGGGAGGCGGTGCTGCGCGCAAGCGGCGAGGCGATTGAGCGGGCACGAGAAAGCCGCAGGGTCGAAGGAGCGGCCCTTGGGCGTGACCTTGAGAAGCACTGCGGCGCTATGAAGCAGTTTCTGGACAAGATACGGCGGCATAGTGCGGTGGTTTTGAGGGAATACCAGGAGCGGCTCAAGAAACGGGCGGACGAGTTGCTTGCCCAGGTTGAGTTGAAGCTTGATGAGGCCACGCTTGCCAGGGAGGTGGCCGTGTTCGCCGAGAGGTCGGATATTTCGGAGGAGGTTGCCCGACTTGAGCATCACCTGGAGCAGTTTGTGGAGGCTTGCGGTCGTGGGGCGGAGGCGGGCGACGACACCGCGAAGGCAGCCGACAACCAGACGGGAAGGAGACTGGATTTCATAACCCAGGAGATGCTAAGGGAAGCCAATACGATTGCCAGCAAGGCCTCTAACAGCCAGATCGCCGAGTGGGTGATCGAGATAAAGTGCTGCATCGACCGGCTCAAGGAGCAGGTTCAGAACGTGGAGTGAGCTTGAATCCGGGAAATGTAATGTTATGACCGCTGGGCAGAACAAGAAAGGTAAAGTCGTGATTATCAGCGGGCCTTCCGGCGTCGGGAAGAGCACCATCTGCAGAGAGCTGGTGAAACGGCTGGACAATGCTTATCTGAGCGTGTCGGTTACTACGCGGCCCAGGGCGGCGACCGAAACAGAGGGCAGGGATTACCGGTTCGTTTCGGAGCAGCAATTCCGGGATATGATTTCGGCCGGGGCGCTTCTGGAATACGCGGAGGTGTTCGGGCACCTGTACGGTACGCCGCGCGAGCCGGTCGAGACGGCGCTGGCGCAGGGCAAGACGGTGATACTGGAAATCGACGTCAAGGGCGGCAGACAGGTGAAGCTGATATGGCCTGATGCGATAATGATATTCATACTGCCGCCGAGCCAGAGGGATCTTGTCGAGCGTATGCGCAACCGCGGCAGGGAAGATTCGCAAACGGCGGAGTTGAGGCTCGACGAGGCAGGCTCGGAGATAGCGGCTGCGTGGCAGTATTACGAGCATATGGTGATAAACGATAATCTGGAGCAAGCGGTCAATGAAGTCTTGGAGATAGTACAGTCCGGCGGTGGGTGATCGACCTTCGGCAAGACGATCGGTGCAGTGGAGGTAATATATGATAGAGGAGCTGAAGAGTACGGATTTGGTCAACAAGGTGGGCGGCCGGTTCAAGCTGACGGCGCTTATTCAGAAGAGGCTCACTGAGCTTTTGCAGGGGTCCAGGCCGTTGATTGAGGACACGCGAGGCAAGACACCAATGGAAATCGTCATCGAGGAGATTAAGCAGGATAAGATCGGCATCGACTACGACGCCAGCGACATCGACAAGCCTACCACAGGACAATAAGGCTGGGTATGGGGCAGGAAGACAGGAAGCTGGAGGCGGCGAGGGTTTTGCTGGGCATAAGCGGCGGCGTTGCAGCATACAAGGCGGTGGAGCTTGCCAGCAAGATGGCCGCCGGGGGCGCAACGGTCAGAACGGTGATGACCGAGAATGCCTGCAGACTCGTTGGACCGAAGAGCCTTGAGGCGGTTACGCGGCAGGCGGTTTACACGAGCCTGTGGGAACCGGCGAAGGACGCGGCAGCGGGCCACGTTGCGCTGGCGGACTGGGCGGAGGTGGTGGTTTTGGCCCCTGCCACTGCGGACATCATCGGGAAGGTGGCAAACGGTATCTGCGACGACTTGCTAAGTACGACGCTTTGCTGCTGCTGGTCGAAGCCGATGGTAATCGCGCCGGCTATGAACAACAGGATGTGGGAAAATCCAGCGGTGCAGGCCAACGTGGAGAAGCTACGGGGGATGGGGTTCGTGCTGGTGGGGCCGGAAGTCGGCAGGCTGGCCTGCGGAGGTGAGGCCGTGGGCAGGATGGCCGAGCCTGAGAAAATCCTCGAAGCCGTTGGCGAACAGGTGCGTCAGGTCAGGCAAAGCCGACAATAAAGCAGATTCACTATGCGTTTTCTGGTAACGGCAGGCGGCACCCGGGAGTATCTTGACCCGGTGCGCTTCATATCCAACGCGAGCACCGGCAGGATGGGCGTGGCGATAGCCAGAGCCGTGCTGCAGGCCGGGCACACCGTTACACTGATTGTCGGGCCGACGGCACTGAGGCTGCCGGCGGGCGCGTCCGTTGTGCGGGTTGAAAGCGCCGCGGAGATGTTCGATGCCGTGCGTAAAAGGTTCGGTCGATGTGACTGCCTCGTGATGGCAGCAGCGGTGGCGGACTACACGCCCGTGCGGCGCCGGAAGCGCAAGATAGGCAAGACGCGTGCGGTTTTGCAAGTGAGCCTCAAGCCGACGCGGGACATTGTCGAATGGGCAGGCAGGCACAAAAAGAAGGGGCAGATAGTGGTGGGCTTTGCGCTGCAGGACCGGGACATAAAGGGCCAGGCCCTTCGCAAGATGAAGCAGAAAAACCTGGACATCGTGGTGGCCAACGCCCCTGCGGCGATCGGAGGTGACCGGGCCACGGTTCATATCAACACGGCCGGCCTTGGCTGGGCAAGTATCAAGAACGCGGAGAAATCAAGGATTGCCCGAAGGATTGTAGCAGAGGTTGAACGCCTTGCTGTTTGCCGACAGGCGCAGCGGTGCGGCCCGGCAGGGCGGCGTTGAGGTGAAAAGATTATTCTGTCAAAGAGGGTAAGCAAATGAAACGTGTCACGGCAGTGCTGAAAGCGATGGTGTTTGCGACGTGTACGATTTTTGCGGTCGGTTGCAGGACGACTGCGGTTCGCGTGGTTGACAAGCCCGACGTTCACCTGCGGAACAGCTTTTATGTTTCGAACCGGCCGCCGTTGGCGCCAAGCCCTTTTGTGAAGCTGCCGATCGGGTCGGTCAAGCCTGGCGGCTGGCTCGGGCATATGTTGAAGCTGGAGGCTGATGGTATGACCGGGCATCTTCGGGAGTTGAGCAAATGGTGCAGGGCTGAAGGAAACGCGTGGCTCAGTCCTGATGGCGTGGGCCATAGCGGCTGGGAAGAGCTGCCGTACTGGCTCAAAGGCTACGGCGACCTGGGGTATGTGTTGGGTGACAAAGAAATCATCAGGGAGGCTCGCAGGTGGCTTGAGGCGATGCTCGCGAGCCAGCGTGAGGACGGGTGGTTCGGGCCGCGGTCAAACCTGACCAAGCAGGGCGGCAAGCCGGACTTGTGGCCGAATATGATCGCGCTGAACTGTTTGCAGTCTTATTACGAGTACAGCGGCGACAAGAGGGTGCTGTCGCATATGAGAAAGTATTTCCGGTGGGAGCTGTCGGTTCCCGAGGAGGATTTTCTGCCGAAGTCGTGGCAAAAAAGGCGTGCAGGCGACAACCTTGCAAGCGTTTACTGGCTGTACAACAGGACGGGCGATGCGTGGCTGCTGGATCTGGCCAAGAAGATTCACCGGCACACGAGCAACTGGACCGATGGTCTTGCCAGCGGGCACGGCGTGAACATCGCCCAGTGTTTTCGCGAGCCGGCGGTGTATTACCAACAAGCCAGGGCGAAGAAGTATCTTGAGGCTGCGGAGCGGAACTATAGTGAAGTGATGGGTACGTATGGGCAGGTGCCGGGTGGTATGTTCGGGGCCGACGAGAACTGCCGGGAAGGTTACTACGGGCCTCGGCAGGCCGCTGAAACCTGTTCGATGGTTGAGTTCATGCACAGTTTCGAGATGCTGACGCTTATCAGCGGCAATCCGATCTGGGCCGACCGGTGCGAAGAGGTGGCTTTCAACTCTTTTCCTGCTGCGATGACGCCGGACCTGAAGGCGTTGCATTATCTGACCGCGCCGAATATGACGAAACTCGACAGGTTCAACAAAAGTCCCGGGGTCCAGAATCGAGGGTGTATGTTCGCATACAGTCCTCGGATGTACCGGTGCTGCCAGCACAACGTTTCGCACGGCTGGCCGTACTACGCGGAGAACCTCTGGCTGGCCACGCCGGACAACGGCCTGTGCGCATCGCTGTATGCGGCTTGCGAGGTGAGCGCGAAAGTCGGCGACGGGGCGGCGGTGAAGATAATCGAGAAGACGGATTACCCCTTTGATGAAACGGTGGTTTTGACTGTTGCGACGGAGCGTGCCGTGAAGTTTCCCCTGTACCTGCGGATTCCCCGATGGTCAACCGGCACGAGGATAAAGGTAAATGGTCACAACGTGGCGAATATCTCGAAAGCACCCGGCTTTGCAGTGCTCGAACGCGTATGGTCGGACGGTGATACGGTCCGGGTGATGTTCGGGGCGAAGCTGACGGTGAAGCGCTGGGCGAAGAACAAGAACTGCGTGTCGGTCAGCCGCGGGCCGCTGACATTTTCGCTCAGGATTGCTGAAAAATGGGTAGCGTACGACAGTAGTGCCGCGGCCCGCGGGCAATGGACGCCGGCGGGGCCGGACTGCCGGTGGCCGGCTTACGAGGTTTACCCTGCGTCGAACTGGAATTACGCCCTGGTACTGGGTGATGAACCGGAGAAGTGCTTCGAGGTCATAAAGCGGCCCGGTGCGATTGCCGAGCAGCCTTTCACGGTTGCAAGTGCGCCGATAGAGCTGAAAGCGGCCGCGAAAAAGGTGCCCGATTGGACCGAGGATGAGCTTGGAATGGTGGGGCCGATTCCGGCAAGTCCGGTGGAAAGTCCGGAGCCGGTCGAGACGGTTACATTGATACCGATGGGCTGTGGGCGGCTTCGTATAAGTGCTTTCCCGACGGCTGCCGCCGGCGCCGACAAGCGGCGGTGAGCGAGCGGGCCTCGCGAGGCCGGGCTCAGGTGCCGCGTTTGTGTGCCGGGCAGCGGTCTTAGCTGACCAGTTGCAGGCTGGCCAGCGCGACGAATTTATCTTCAGCGATTTCGAAGACGCCGTCGAGCCCCGTGACGGTGAAGATGCCCTTGGTGGCCGCGGCCACGTTGCACATAACGAGTCTGTGTCCGCAGTCCGCCAGAAGTTTGCGCAATTTCAGCAGCTTCGAGAGGCTGGATGATGTCACGATGTCAACCTTCGAGAAATCCAGGACCACGTCACAATCACCTCTGTCGCGGACTACCTGTGTGACCGTCTTGAGCTCCTCTCCCATCTGGGGTTCCTGCGGCAGGTCAACAAGAATTATGCCGTCCGACCAGTTTTGAATCCCCATCGCATATCTCCTTAATTCATCAAGTTACATTCATTACGAGCTTCGCAGGTTTTATCGACATAGGGCCCGTGGCGGTTAAGCGGAAAGCCGAGCCCGGCTCCATACGGCGGCGATATCAAGCGTGTAATGCCGGCGGCGGTTTTCTTTGTTCCTATAACAAGCGCGTGGCGAGGGTATCGCGGTCGGCCTGGACAGACGATATATCGCTTGCCGGCGACCGTCAAAGCAGCATCCGAGTGGGCGGCTCAGAGCTTTCTATCGAGCTTTCGATAGCTGATGGCCTCGGCGATATGTTCGGGTCGTATGTGCTCGCTGTCGGCGAGGTCCGCTATGGTTCGGGCGACCTTGCAGATTTTGTCGTGGGCGCGGGCGGACAGGCCGAACTGCGACACCGCCTGCTTGAGCATCATTTCACAGGGCTGGTCGAGGCGGCAGAAGGTTTCGACCTGCTTGTGCGTCATCCTTGCATTGGTGAGCGTGTTCGTATTTTCGAATCGGCGGTGCTGGCGGTCCCTTGCGGCGAGAACCTGCTGTCGCATCGTGTCCGAACCGGTTTGAGGGCCACGCGAGCGCAGCCTGGCGAACACCACCGGCGGGACATCTATGTGAATGTCTATTCTGTCGACCAGCGGTCCCGAAATTTTTGAAATGTAGCGTTCGACCTGTCTTGGGGTGCACCTGCACCTTTTGAGCTCGGAGCCGAAGTAGCCGCAGGGGCAGGGATTCATCGCCGCGACGAGCATAAACTCTGCGGGGAAACGGATGGTGCCCCTGGCGCGAGAGACGGTTACGAAGCCGTCCTCGAGCGGCTGGCGAATCATCTCGAGCACGTGCCTGGGGAACTCTGCAAACTCATCCAGAAAAAGGACTCCAAAATGTGCCAGTGAAAGTTCGCCGGGCCTGGGGTTTGTTCCGCCTCCGACAAGGGCTGGTCCGCTGGCGGAATAATGGGGCATCCTGACAGGGCGGGTCGCCATCAGGGCTTTGTTTCTGTCGAGCAGTCCGACGGAGGAATATATGCAGGTAGTCTGCAGGGACTCTTCGAGCGTAAGTGGCGGCAGGATGGTGGGTAGTCGCTGTGCGACCATAGTTTTTCCGGCCCCGGGCGGGCCGATCATCATTATGTTGTGTCCACCGGCGGCGGCCACTACAAGAGCGCGTTTGACACTTTCCTGGCCCTTGACGTCGGCAAAATCCACATCGTACGTGCGTGCCCGTGCGAACAATTGCTCGATGTCGACGGTGGTGGTTTCAAGCGGCAACTGGCCCGAGAGGAACGCAACCGCCTGGGCCAGGGAGCCGACGCCGTAAACCTCCATTTCCTGAATCACGGCGGCCTCGGCGGCATTATCCAGCGGCACAATCATCCGGCGGAAGTTCTTCGCAGCGGTCATCGCCATATTGAGCACGCCGTTGACCGGCCTGACCCTGCCGTCGAGGGCCAGTTCGCCGACGATGACAAAATCCCTGCCGGCTGCGGGCGGCAGTAGGCCTTGGCCCATCAGCATACCCAGCGCAATCGGCAAATCAAACGCGGGGCCGACCTTCCGCACGTCTGCCGGTGCGAGATTGACCACGGATTGTGTCTTGGGATAATCGTAGCCGCTGTTGACGATCGCGCTTTTGACTCGTTCGGTGCTTTCCTTGACGGCAGCGTCGGGAAGACCGACGATGAGAGTCTTTTCGAAGCCGCCCCTGGCGACATCAACCTCCACTTCGCAAACGAGGCCTTCAATGCCTTCGAGTGTGACACTGTGTAATCTGGCCAACATAGGGCGTCTGGTTAATTTCTGCGCTGGTCCGGAAATTTCCCTGCCGAACTACTTGGTCTGCCGTGTGCTTTGGGAAGCCTGTGCATATCCGCGATCAAAGAAACTATTTCTTTGTCATATCTGCCGGCAGGGCCGACTGATTGCCCGGCCGAGCCGGCGTCGAGGCGACATTTTAGGGGACATCGGACCGCGATGCAACTGATTTTGAGGGCAGCTTAATTGCTGGACCGGCGGCGGCCGGCCGGCAGGCGGGGGTTACGTTTTTTTGCTTTCGCGGCGGGCTTGATGATGATATTATTGCCGGCTGATGTGACCGGGTGAGCTGGTGTGTGAGTAAAGGGACCTTGGAATGCAAAAGGCAGTGAATGTGACGTTGGTGGTCGCAGTGTCGCTTTGGCCGTTACTGTGTTGCGGGCAGGAAGGGCCGGTTGCGTGGTGGAGCTTCGACCAGGACAGGGAAGGGTCGGCGACCGACGTGATTGGTGGAACGAGCGACCCGATAAACGGCAATTATGCGTACAAGGCGGGTGTAGCAGGCAAGTCGCTTCAGTTGGATGGATACACGACGTTTGTAAGACGGGCGGCTGCGAAGGTTCCGGCGTTGTCGAGGGCTCTTACTGTAGAAGCGTGGATTGCGCCGCAGACGTACTCGTGGAACTGGACGGGGGTGTTAAGTCAGGCCGGTGATGTTGTGAAGAAGAAGCAGCAGCCCGGAGAGTTGGTGCTGGAGCCGGGGCTTTTCGGCGTGAAGTACAGCGAATCGGATTTCACCAATCCCGAGGGAACGGACATACTGACGAGTGTCAACCATGACTGGACGGGCGGCTATCACGACTGGGCAGCGAGGTGGCGGGGGTATATCGAGGGGCCTTTTACGGGGCCGGTGAACTTTACCGCCGAGGCGGACAATGGGTTGAAGCTGGAGATCGACGGCAAAGTTGTCATCGACGGGCTGGGCAGGAACAAGGAACGCTCGGGCGTGATAAAGATGGTGAAGGGCAGGCGGTATCCGATCGTGCTTTCGTATTACCAGGACGGGGACCCGTCGTATTTACGCTTGTACTGGAGCTGGGAGGGCCAGGACAAGACGCTGGTGCAAGGGTCGGCCTTGAAACACAGCAAGGCGGACGTGGAATATGTTGCCAGCAAGGAAATGAACCGTGGGGGGCCGCCGCCCGAACGAAAGGACCGGATATTTTTCGGTATCGACCACGAGGGTCACATTGGGATGAAACTTATGCTGGGGGGGCAGTTGAAGGAGTGCGTTTCGGATGTTCGGATTCCACTTTTGAAGTGGTCGCACATAGCGGGCACGTTCGACAGCCGGGAGGGAATCAAGCTGTACGTCAACGGAAAGGTCGTGGGGTCGCTGGCGACCGAAGGGGTGCTGAGCCCGCCGGCAGGGCAGGATTTGCTTATCGGAAGAAGCCAGAAGCGGATGTCGCCGGCCAACACGGAGCGCCGCCCCAGCAGAAAGACGCTTTCGTATATGGTGTTCGACGGGCTGATCGACGAGGTGAAGCTTTACGACCGGTGCCTGTCGGCCGAGCAGGTGGGGAGGTTGTATGCTGCCGGCAAGCCCGCCAACGACCAGCCGTTGCGGTGGCGGCGAATGCCGGCCGGGCCGGAGAAGGTCAACAGCAAGTTCGGGGGCTGCTATTGTCGGCTGCGCTACGACCAGCCGTGGGAAAGGCTCTGGCGCGTAGGGCCGGACCCCGACATTCTGGTGGTTTTCGACGAGTCGCCGGTGCGGCTGGTATTCTGGCGCGGCACGTCGTACGGTGCGGCGTGGGTTACCGAAAACGGCAAGTGGATGGGCGACCAGAGCCTGGAGGCCACGGGCAATTCGACCGGTATGGGATGCGCCGAGCATATGTCGGACAAGCAGTGCCGGTATTCGCACGTAAAGCTTATCGAAAATCACGACGCCCGGGTCGTAGTTCACTGGCATTATGCGATTTCGGATATTAAGTACAACATTTCACGTGAAGATGCGGACGGCTGGGGTGAATGGGCCGACGAGTACTACTACATCTATCCCGACGCCGTATCGACACGCAAGCAGGTGCTTCACAGCACGGTGCTGAAGCACGAATGGCAGGAGACGATTGCTCTTAACCAGCCCGGAACGCGCCCGGAGGACAACCTGGAGCTTGATGCGCTGACCTGGGCTAATATGGACGGTGAATCGATTACATATTCGTGGAAGACAGAACCCAGCGACGACGCACCACGTCCGAAAGAACCGACCATCCAACTGGTGAATATGAAGTCGCAGTACAGGCCGTTCATCATCTACCCGCCTCAGAATAATCTTAATTTCTTCACGTGCTGCGTGGAAGAACAGTGGTCTCATTTCCCGTGGTGGAATCACTGGCCCGTAGGGCAGATACCGAACGACGGTCGACGGACGGGCGTGCCGGACAGGCCTTCGCACAGCTCGCTTTCGCAGGGGCTGGAGGATTCGCCCGCCATAGAGCACGACCCACAGAAGGGTACATATACGGCCGTGCACCTGATCGGTATGACCGACGGGCGTATTGAAGAATTGGTTCCACTGGCGAGGTCGTGGAACCGGCCGGCGAAATTGCAACCGACGAACGCCGGCTTTTCGAGCCGGGGGTACGACCGGTACGAACGTGCGTACATCCTGGACTGCAAGAAAGAGTCTAAGCCGGACAAGCTGGAATTTGTATTGGCCGCGAGCGTGGATTCACCCGTTGTAAATCCCGCCTTTGTTGTCAACAACTGGGGTGAAGGTGGGGTACGGCTGGAAGTCGACGGCAGGCAGGTCAAACGCGGCAGGAGTTTCCGCGTGGGGCACCGTCACCGGCTCGACGGAAGCGACCTCGTGGTGTGGGTAAAAATGCAGGCGACACAACCGGTCAGGATATGCCTCGAGTCGGACGGGCATTAGGAAATGGTCCGGCGTGTTGGTTTGAAGCTGTCGCAGCGACAAGGTTTGGAGATTACTCGATGCGAAGATTCGTTTTTATTTGCGGCGCGGCTGCCGTGCTGACGATGTGGGTGTCCCGGGGGGCTGGTGCTGGTGCAAGTGATGATGTTGCCAGGCTGAAAGAAAGCATAGCTGCTACTGCGAAGGCCATTCTCGACGAAGTTCGTTACCTTGACAGCGAACATTCGGCGGATGAGCGGGCGTGGCAGGATTTCAAGTCGCGTGCCCGGCGGGCGATTGCCGAGAGCAGAAGTGCCACTGCCAGGGCACGCGCGGGCGGCGAAGGCGCCGTGGCAAAACTGAGAGCCATCGAGCGAAAACTCAAGCGGCTCAAGAAGAACATACCATTGAGGCTGCCCGCGGGCCCGAAAGGCAAGGGTCGGTTCGGTGCGTACTATGCAGCCCTGAAGTACCAACTGGAATGGGACAGGCAGTGGAAGGTGGCCGACCACCCGGATGTCGTGGTGCGGTTTGACGAGTATGATCATCGCTTTGTGTTCTGGCGCGGGACCAGTTACATACCCTGCTGGGCGACGTACGACGGTGCCTGGTACACGAACGAGTTCTTTGAGCGCCGCGGCTATCTCGGCGGCTGCGACAGTATGTGCGAGCCTATGTCGGACAAGCAGTGCCGGTACTCGCACGCGCGGATAATCGAAAGCAGCGACGCGCGCGTCGTGGTTCACTGGCGGTACTCGCCGGTCGACTTGTACTACAAGCAGCCCTATCGCGACCCGATGACCGGCTGGGGCGACTGGGCGGACGAGTACTACACGATATATCCCGATTCGGTCGGCGTTCGCAAGGCGACGATTCACAGCGGCTCTCCGCTGAAGGACTGGATCGAGTACCAGGAGGGCATCGTGGTCAATCAGCCGGGTACGATTCCCGAGCAGAACATAAACTTTGACGCGGTGACGTTTGCGAACCTGAAGGGACAGAGCAAGACCTACACGTGGACCGAGAAAGGCGGCCCGCCACTGCGGGATGCGCCCGAGCAGCCGTGCATTCAGGTGATAAATTTCAAGAATCCATACAAGCCTTTTACGGTGGTGAATCCGGATGGCGTGCGCATAAAGGTGTACGGGGGGCACGGTGAAGGTTCGTTTTTCAACTGGTGGAACCACTGGCCGGTCGCGCAGGAGAAATCGGACACCACCAAGGCCCGGTCTGCGGACAGGCCGTCGCACTCTTCGCTGACTCACATCGAGTGGAAGCCTTACTCGCAGGACGGCATCTCGCGCACGTGGATAATGCTGCACGGTATGACGGATAAGCCGGCGGCGGAGCTTGTGCCGCTGGCCAAGTCCTGGTTATACGCGCCACAATTGAGACTGAAAAAGGGCAACTTTGTCAGCAGGGGCTACGACCCGACGCAACGGGCGTGGGTGCTGG
>CAYSBK010000039.1:14706-16591 GCA_964429265.1 uncultured Pirellulales bacterium
GTCGAATTGACGCCTGCGGTTGACTGATCGTTAATCGGTTGAAAGGACGGGCATATGATTTTGGCGAAAATGGGTATTTCGGGCATTGACCTCGGCGTGATCGTTGTTTATCTGCTGGGCATAATGGTGATCGGGATAGTGGTGGGCTTTCGCAAGCACGCCACCGCCCAGCAGTACTTTCTTGCGGGCAAGTCGCTGGGGTGGTTCAGCATAGGAGCGGCGTTATTTGCGTCGAACATCTCGACGATTCACCTGGTGGGGCTGGCGGCTTCCGGCGCCGACGTGGGACTGGTGATCGGCAACTTCGAGTGGATGGCTTCGTTCTGTTTGATAATCCTGGGATTGGTCTTCGCGCCGTTCTACTTCAAGAGCAGGATTTCAACACTTCCGGAGTTTCTGGAGAAAAGATACAGCCCGCAGGCCCGAACCTGCCTTGCTTTCGTGGCAATCACAGGGGCACTTCTGATACACATCGGCATCAGCCTTTTCGCGGGGGCAAAGCTATTTCAGAGTTTTCTCGGGATAAAAGTTGCGTACTCTATTCTGATCATATCGCTGGTGACGGTTATTTACACGGTTCTGGGCGGGCTCAAGGCGGTGGTGGTCACCGAGACCATACAGACTTTTCTTTTGCTCGGGGGGGCGGTTCTCGTGACCATCCTCGGCATAAACTATCTGCCCAAGTGCGGTGTCAACAGCTTTGCGGATTTTCAAGCGGCCATCAAGTCCGGCCAGATGAGCATGCTGCATCCAATCAGGAATGAAGCCGGTCACTTGAATGATTTCTCGTGGCTGGCGGTTCTGCTGGGCTACCCCGTCCTCGGCATCTGGTACTGGTGCTCCGACCAGACGATCGTGCAGCGGGTTCTGGGCTCCCGCAGCGAACGCGACTCCCAGAACGGAGCCCTTTTTGCGGGTTTCCTGAAGATTCTACCTGTTTTCTTGATGGTCTTTCCGGGCGTCGTTGGTTACATAATGTTCAAGAACGGTGCAATTGACCTGCCTCTTCTGGACAACGGCCAGCGCGATTACAACCTTACGCTGGCGAAGATGATCGAGGTATTGGTGCCGCAGGGTGTGAAAGGTCTGCTGGCAGCCGGCCTGCTGGCGGCGCTTATGAGCACTATCGCCGCGGCGCTGAATAGCTGCGCGACGCTTATCTCCGTCGATATTGTTAAACGTGTCTGGCCTGAGACGTTGGACCGGACCCAGGTTTTGATCGGCAGGATCAGCACGGCTGTGGTAATGATTCTGGCGATGTTGTGGTCCACGCAGGGCGACCAGTTCGGCACTATTTTCGAGGCGATCAACAAGATACCGATGATATTTGCGCCGGCGGTGACGACGGTGTTTCTGCTGGGGGTATTCTGGCGGCGTGGTACGAATAAGGCGGCTCTTACGACGTTTGCGGTCGGCTGTGCTGTGGGACTGGTCTATTTTGTCCTGGATATGCCGGTGGTAGGCAAGGCTCTTCTGGCCCAGCCGCGCGAGGGCTTTCTCGGATTGGTCACCGATCCTATTCAGGGCATCGGGATACCGTTTATGCTGGTAGGGCCGATTCTGTGCGGGATGTGCATAGTGATTTACGTGCTGGTGAGTCTGGCTACGCCCGCACCGGCCGCGGAAAAGCTCGAGAATGTATGCTGGGAGCATCCACTTCAGGCACTGAAACGCGGCAAATTAACCGGGGTCGGCGACCCGCGGATGGTTGCACTGTACCTGTTCGTTGTGATGATTGTGCTGTACTGTGTGTTCCATTAAAGCGAAAAAAGGAGCCTGGCAATGCTCAAAGGCATATCGCCATTGGTTGGGCCGGAGTTGCTGGCCGTATTGAGCCGGATGGGCCACGGCGACGAGATTGTGCTGGCCGATGCGCACTTTCCGG
>CAYSBK010000040.1:0-16172 GCA_964429265.1 uncultured Pirellulales bacterium
GGCCAGAAACAAGATAAGCCTGTTGCTTGCCTTTGTACGTGTCGCCGGGGATCTACCCAAGGAATCGCCGGGCGCAGATACGACTGTTCGTCCCGGCCCCGAGGAAACAACAGAGGTGTCTCCCCCGGTAGATAAAACTGCAAGAAGGAAGAAATGAACCAACTGGTACCTCAAAGACCGCACAGATTGTCGCCACGCAAAGACCTCCGTCAAATGGGTTACCCCGAAAGTGTGACATGGAACCCGACGCACAAAAGGGTATTGGTATCAGTGGAAGCCTGGTGTCTCCTTTTTTGAAAAAGATTCCATTCTTTGGTTTTATTACTTGACTTTGTTGCGTTTTCGTGTATGCTGCAGAAGCTTAACTGGAAACGAGCCGAGCCGCCTGCTTCAATGCGGCCAAACTCAAAGGCGTCTCCAGAGCAAGGCGATATCAACTACCCGCCGTTGCCAACCCCGGGGGGGACAGGCATACGAAGGGGAGAAACATATGACACGTCGATTCAGTAGAGTCTTCTGCATACTCGTCTGTATGTACGCAGTTTCAATCGGCCGAGCGGCACCGACGATGGACTTATATCCTCGGGCCGTTCACGGCCGGACGTTCGATACTGCGAGCCTGTATCTGAGGCTCGAGGACCAGCTCGTAAACACCACTTACGCGCGCCCCGCCGAGGATCCTATTACCGCAACCGCCCCCGATTATGCTAAACGTGACCTGCACTCCACCACCCTGGCCGCACCGACAGCGGCAAGAGCATTGCCCCCCGTACCGGACACGCTCTTTATGGTACTGACCGGCTTTCTTTGTATCTCTTTGGTCAGAGACCGAAAAGCCTGGCTGACCGGCCTTGCCGCGGCACTGTGGCTTGGACAGGTGGCGGTCTACTCGGTGCCTCGACTTGCATACTGTATCATACGGGATTCCAGGATTCGAAAACCCATTTTGGTGACGCCGCTGCCGGCGCGCCCTCAGACACACCTCCACAGCACAGAAAGCACGCGGTACGTCGGCTTGCTGCGACATCTCGTAGGTATACCAGATAGCCTCCGACGTTCGCCGGTTATGCCGTCGTCCGTCGCAGCGCTGCCCGCCGAGGATGTCTGCGATTCCGCACCATGCACAGCCATCATAACTGACCAATTTAGCTCTTTTGCGCCGGTATTTATCTTCGGCAACCTCGCCCGTGGTCCACCTCCCCTCGCCCGAGAAGAGACTATTGAGTCAGGATAACTCAACTTAGTTCAGGTTTACTTTGGCCCGAATCGGCCAAATAGATTGAGAAAGCAGGCGAGATATGATTAAGGGAAGTTTATTTGTTCTGACAGCGTCTTCGCTGCTGGCGGCGACGGCTCTGGCTTTGCCGGCGCTTGACTTCAGCACTAACAGCGGAACCTCGTGGACCCTTGCGTCGGCCGATGGTAGCAATTGGACGCTGAGTTTCACCCCAGGCAGCATCGAGGTGGACACTGCAAACCCGTCCACGGATGCGGTCTTGCTGGACCTCGTGGACCTTCCAACAATGACGCTGGATACCATCAACGACGCTGGTATGTACCTCACCGCGAATCTAACACCCGTCGGCCCGGCAGAGCTGACCATAACCGACGATACCGGTGCGTCCGGCACCGTTATGACAGCCGCAGTGGGAACCGGTGGATCGCTGGTGATCGGCAATACCTACGTCGCCTATCAAATGCCACAGGATGACCTGGATATGCTCTCTTATACACCCTCCTACTCGGCAACGATCGAGGGTTTTGAGGCATACGATGCCGCCGGCATATCTTGGGACCTTAGCTTTTCGGGCCAGGCCACAGGCGGCAAGAACCTCTACGGTATGATTACCGGAGGCGTGCCGGATTCGGCTACTGGCACTATCAGCGGCCAGATGAGCGTTGTCGTTCCAGCACCGGCCGCCGTGATTCTCGCCGGTATCGGCATATGCCTGGTTGGATGGATCAAGAACAGGAGAACGCTGTAACAGAAAAGGATTTGTTTTTACAAAATGTTTTTTGGGCTTGATGGGACCGCAGGAAGCAAACCGCCGCAGGATGGCGCCTTCTTGCTGGCCCCTGACGGTTCTCAGGTGCTCCAAATGAAGAAAAATCTTGCAATAACGATGACGGCAGTGCTTGCTGCGTTGCTTGTCGGCTTAAGTCGCACGGCTCGTGCCGTGCCCACGTTCCAGGCTTACATCGAAGGCGCAACCGCCGGCAGTATGGGCCCGGACGAAGACTCCTGGTTCACCACCGAAAGCTCGTTCAACCTGATTGTCGTAGGCGCCTACGGCCCCACGACGGTTGCACCGCTTACCGAGGTCACCCTGGCGCTTTCCGTTCCGGAGGGCGAAACCGGCACCATTTCGATTACCGGTGCCGACGGGGCTGTGCTGCTGACGACCAGGCAAGAAGTCGGCTCAACGGGCTACTACAACCCCAATGCCGATGCCGACGAGGCCCTGCTGGCCGACGTGGCCGGCAACACCGGTTACGACACCAAGAACTTCTTACCGGAAAGTCAACAGCTCAATAACAACCACTATCCTTTCCAGGATGATGTGTCGGACTTCCTGATTTACTCGATAGGTGATTTCTACAACATCGGCGACGTGCACAACTACAACGCCGGTGACGGCACCATCACCCTGGAAGGACAGGGCCAGGAGAAGACCTTCAGTGTCGAGATAGGTGGATTCACCCGTGTACACTTCGACGTTTATGGTTTTGAGACCACCGAGCAGGGCCAAGAGTTCAGATCAACCTGGGACATAAACCCTGCCTCCCATGATTGCACCTACGTACCCGTGCCGGCAGCCGTGTTTCTGACGGGACTGGGTGTGGGCTTCGTCGCCTGGCTTCGCAGGAAGAAACTGCTTACGGACCGAACAGGGAAACCTTAACCGGAGGAAAGGCTATGCTATGTAAGGGAGTAATTAGCGCAGGCTTGTGTCTCTGCATAGTCGTCCTTGCCTCAGCCGCCAGAGTCGACGCGTCCGTTACCTACACCCACGCGACTGACATCTACCACTATGACAGCGACGGCCAGATCACCTCCTGGATGTGGCGCCACGCGAACCCGGCCGGAACCGTCGGGGCAATGACGACCGAGCAGTATGAACAGGCCGTTGCGGATGGGCATATTGAGCTCGGTAACGTCGTTTTGACAATCGTTACCGATTCGTTGTCCAATGACCAGGTAAGCGTGTCGTTCCGTGACTTGGATTCCAACTGGCATACGCTGGGGTATCTGACCCCGGCCGACTTTGTCGACCAGTCCGGACCGCTTGCCGGCCAAGACGCCTTGCAGGGCCACAGAAGTATAACTGTCTTCGACAACATCGACCCGACCTGGTTATCCGCCGGTTCCCCGGTAACCGTGCGCGTCACGGGCGGACTTTACGGCCAGCCGCTGGAAATTGAAACTTCGACTCTGTCGGTAACCGTCCATTCCCCCGCACCCAGTGCCGTGCTGCTCGGTGGTATCGGGATCATTCTAGTAGGCTGGCTCAAAAGGAGAAGGACATTGTAGGAACTGAACAGTTTATGATTTTGTGAGGCTTGACCGGAAAGCAGCGGGCACGACTCGGCGGGACCAAGGTCCAAAGACTGCTTCACCGGGAATAGCCGGGGGAAACTTTATGAAAACTTCGCACGTACTTACTTCTGTAGTCTTGACGACGATGCTGGCGTCGCTTTGTCTTGCCACGCCCACCGTTACGCTCTATGACAGCTATGGCACGACCGGCGGTGGAGAAGTTATTGCCAAACCGTCGGACCTTGGCTTGACGGCCATCAGTCTGGGAGAGGCGGACGGCTTTGAAACATTCTGCATCGAGAAGAACGAGTACTTCCGCCCGGGCTCGACGTATTACGTACAGATCTCCGAAGCCGCATGCAGAGGCGGATATGGTGGCCAGGACCCTCCCGGAAGTAACCAGGACCCGCTGGATCCGATGACGGCCTACCTCTACCACCAGTTCGTAACCCGTTCTCTGACCGGGTACGACTACGATGACGTCGGGCTGGGCCGGGTAGCCTCGGCAGATGCTCTTCAGCATGTCATCTGGTACCTCGAAGATGAAGAGTCTATGAGCTGGACTGACGGCAGCCTTGCGGACCAGTTCTATACTGACGCACAACAGGCCGTGAACTCAGGCGCCTGGGCCGGCATCGGCAACGTGCGCGTAATGAACGTGTACGGGTATGACTGGTACGGCCAGATACGATTCAGGCAGGATCAGTTAATAGCGATAGTTCCCGCTCCCGGCGCGATTCTTCTTTGTGGACTCGGCGTTTGTATAGTCGGCTTGCTGAGAAGAAAAAACACGCTCTGATTGGTTTCGCGTGACGAGCCTGTTGAGCTTGTGAGAATCGGAAGGGGCAGGGTCCAGTTTTGTCCGGCCCTGCTGTGACCGCCCCGTACAACCAGTTCCCACGTTGACTGCACCCCGCGGAAAATCCCGGAATTGCCTCAGCAGGCCCTTGCGGCAAGGCCCAGTTCAAAGGCCGGGCACTGCCAGTCTCCAATCCCATCCCACCAGCAGCCCACGTAATCCACCACGCCGATGCCGCCAACGCTCTCGCGGCACGCCGACAGGGCCATCTCGTGCACCTGCCGCATACAGGCCAATCCTCCCATTCGCCAGGCCTTGACACCGATTTCAACAGCTTCGTCCTGCGCCGCCACAGCCTGCGCCTGCCCCCCGGCCAATAGTTCGGCAAGTCTCTCCGCATAAGGTCTTAAGACCTGCTGCCAATGCAATCGCTGCTGCTGCTCACGCGTAAGAATATCTGACAATAAGCGCTGTCTTTGCTCCCGCCGCAGGCGCTTCAAGGCCTTGGCCTGAGCCAACCGCTGTCGTCTGTGTTGCCGGCTTGACGGAACCACCAGCGTCTCAACAACATTGACAACCGGGTCCACAATCACCCATACAATAAACGTCGCCGCCAGCGAACCCATAGCCACCGAAAGCACTGCTTCCGCCGGCAAGGCGACCTCCGTCGCACCGACCAGACCCGCAACGCTGCCAAGAAACGGCGTCAAAACGTAAAAAAGCTCGTAGTACGTCGTGCTTGTCAACAGGTGCTCGGCCACCGCCTGTGAGCCAGGACTGACGCCTCTGAAAACCGCAAAAACATATAAGCTCAGCAGCATGAACACCAACACCGCCGAGTAGCCCGACAGCGAAAAGATCACCCACCAATGGAAACCCACCTGCCTGAGAACCATCACAAAGATGTACCCCAGGCAAAGCACAATCCATAACATACCCACAAGATGTATCAGCTTGTATGCCCTGCGTCGCGCCATCGTCTAAACCTGCGCCACCCGATTGAGCGCACCGGGGTTACACGCGGCGATACGGCTCGATCAATAGCCGTAACCGCCTCCGCCCTGTGTTCTTTGAACCACGAAAGCCGTCGAGAAGACCCGGCCTATCGGCCTTACAAACTCCTCGATTTTCATCGCTATCGCCGCCAGCACTGTCGGCGGCACATATATAATGTCACCTTCCTGAAGCAAAACATCCTTGCTTGTATCGCCGTGCGCGATCATCCGACCGTAGTTCACCTCGAAAATCTTCGGCCGGACATCCTTGTCCACCGACGGCCTTATCACCTGAACTCGACTTCTCCACGCCAGCACCGTCGGCTGTGCCCTGGCCAGGCTGGTCAGAACCGTGTCGCGCCCCGTGTACGGCTGCGGACCAGCGTACGCAACCTGGCCCAGCACGTAATAATAATGGCTTCTGTCAACCGTCACGCGGACATCGACAGGGGAATCCCCGGCCAGTGCATAAAGCTTCGAAACCTTCTCCTTAATCGCCTCCGCCACCTCCTGCGGGGTCTTGCCCGCAGCCTCCACCTCGCCAATGCCCTCGAAGGTGATCTTGCCGTCCGGGCGAATCCGCTGGACCTGCTCGTGAATCTCCGGCACCTTCGAGCAGTACACCGTCACCTCGTCCGGAGGATGCAGGACATGCTTGTCCGTGGTAGTCTCGACCTGGTATGGCTTCAAAAAAGCCTGTATGTCCTCCGCACGCGACGAAAAACAGCCGGTAACACCCACCGCCGCACCCGCCAACAATACCCACAGCATTACCGTCTTCAAGCACTGCATGGTGATCTCCCTTTCCAGAAAATCGCTAAGCCGTTCTGGCTGCTCTATATAACTCCGTCAGCCTGGAACAAAGTTCGTTTGTAGGCAACGTCCTGAATTGTACCAGCCGTGCAGCGGGCGGTCAAGCTTTTTTTGCGCCCATGATCCGTCCATTTCGCTGAAAAAACCGCGAAATCTTCCCGCACCGACGTTTTCCTGCCGTTAAGCCGACCCCCGTCACGCATTTGCACCGTCTGCGAGTCCGCGCGCCGGCGCAATCCTGCCGAAAACAGCCAAATATCCCCCCGGTCGGTGCCGCCGCCGCACCGGCTCCACACAGCCGTGGGTTGACCGAAAAGCCCGAAAATGCTAAAATAAACCATAATGTAAACTGTGCCGTCTCTGCGCCGCGCGGGCAGAAAGGGGCTTCTCACCCCGGGCACGCCGGTGGCAGCCGCGGCGGTAATGTACCTCCGCAGGGTAGCGCGGAACGCCCACGGCGGGGCTTGGCGGCACTTTGGAGTGGGGTATGGCGATGGCGCCCCGAATTGAAGGTCGTATCGGCCGGGCAGACCGTACACACCGGTCGCGCCGACGCACCGATGGTGCGGGCCCGCCGGCGGCTTGCGCCGCAGGCGCCGCACCGGGCGGGCGGTTCGCCGACCGATTGCTGCAATGTCGATATGAGCTCAAGTACCGCGTAACCGCCGCCAGGGCCGCCGCCATTGAGCGGTTTATCAGGCCTTATATCCAGCTTGACCACTATTGCAAGCACCGTCCGGACGGCGCTTATCCCATTGTTACGCTGTATCTGGATTCGGCCGATTTCCACCTGGCCCGGCAGAGTCTCGAAGGACAGAAGAACCGCTTCAAGC
Organism: uncultured Pirellulales bacterium; assembly: GCA_964429265.1. GTDB lineage: Bacteria > Planctomycetota > Phycisphaerae > Sedimentisphaerales > Anaerobacaceae > CAYSBK01. The sequence continues at coordinate 6,979 of CAYSBK010000040.1, forward strand.
TGCGCATCCGCAGTTATACCGACGACCCGGATTATCCCCGCTTTGTGGAAATCAAACGTCGCTTGAATGCCGTGATTATCAAAAGTCGCGCCAGGGTTTCCCAAACCCACCTGCCGCGCGTGCTTTCCGGGTTGTCCGTCCCCGCCGAGACCTACCGCAGCGAGCTCGACACCATAAGGCAATTTCAGTTGTACACCACCAGCATCAATGCCGCACCCGTAATGAAGGTCCGTTACCTGCGACGCGCATACGAAGGCGACACGGAAAACAGGGTCAGGATAACGTTCGACTATGACCTCACCTGGCGCGCCGACCACAGCCTGCAGCTCGATAGCGGCGGTCCCGGCTGGCTGCGCGACGCACCCGGCACGGTCGTACTGGAGATAAAGTTCACCGGTCGCTACCCACTGTGGCTTAGCAGAATGGCTGCTTACTTCAATCTCAGGCAGCAGTCCATATCAAAGTATGTTCACGCCGTCAAAAGCTGTTGCAGGTTCGGTCTGGCCCGGCCTGCCTTTGCGGGGAACGTGTGATGGACGGGATGTGGCAGTTACTGGAACAGACATCCAGGGCCGGCGTGAAGTTCACAGCCGAGCAGATATTGCTGTCGCTGATGCTGGCCTTCGTGCTGAGCCAGGTGCTGGCCTGGGTCTATTACCTCACGCACAGCGGCCTTTCATACTCCAGGAACTTCGTACAATCACTGATACTGATAACCGTCGTGGTGGCAATGGTGATGACCGTCATCGGCAACAACATAATCACCGCCGTAGGCCTGATGGGTGCCCTGGCGATAATACGTTTTCGCAACATAATAAAGGACACCCGCGACATCGCCTTTATCTTCTGCGCGCTGGTGATCGGTATGGCCACCGGTTCGCAGCGCCACGGCACCGCCATCATCGGCACCGTCGTCCTGTGCCTGATTGCTCTGTACCTCCACCTCGTTTCCTTCGGTACAAGGCAGCCCAGCAACGCCTTCCTTCGGTTCAGCTTCAAGGGACACATCCACAGCGGCCATCCCGTCACCAACGTGCTCAGACGCTTTTGCCGAAGGTTCACGATGATTTCCGCTCAGGACAGCGGCTTCGGAAGCCCGATGGTCGAATATGCCTACCAGGTGACTATCCGCAGTGTCACCAAGAACGAGCAGATGCTGTCGGAACTCGGCAGAATCGAGGGCATAGAAAATGTCAGCCTGACAATGCAGGAGCAATTACTTGACGTTTAGGACTAATATGGCAGGAAAGCGGACCCGGGGTTTTATTTCCCGCCGACTATGCTTTCACCTGTTGTCGGTGGTGGTATGGCTGGCAGCGGTGGGGGCCGTTGTCGTGCTGTTTCACCGCAGGGCCGAGCGATTCGAGTTCCTCGGCGTGGTTCGGGGCAGGGTCTATCAGGCCGCAACAAACTGCGGCGGCAGACTCAGGGAGATTCGGGTCGGCCTGTTCCAGGCGGTCGAAGCCGGTCAGCCGCTGGTGGTCGTCGACACCGTCCTCGACAATGAAAACCTCGCCGCCTTGTTGCAGACTGCGCGTGCAGAAATAGAGCACCTTCGCTTGCAATTGCAAGCCACCGAAGCCCGGATGAACGCCGAGGCGGTCAATCTGCAAAACGATTGGATTGTCGCGCAGCGGCGGTTTGCACTTGATGTCGAAAACGCCAGACTCGCCGTCCTGCAGCAAAAGGCCCAGCTCGAAGCCGACCGCATCACCCTCGCAGGCATCGCCGCGGAGCTTGAAGCCGCCAAAGACCTTGTCGAGCAACAGGCGGTGGCCCGGTACGAACAGGAAAAATGGCAGGCACAATATGATGCCCTGGACAAAAAGATAAAGGAAGCCGAGGCCGTGTTGAAGCAGGCGACTGAAGATTTTCTCAAGGCTCAGGACCGCCGCGATGAATTTGCCGCACGACATCCCGCCCATCCGTCGGTCGATAAGGCCCTGGCGCCGATACGAGCGGCCATAACGGTTCAGCAACGGCGCGTGGACGAAATCCTCGCGCGGACCGAAGCGCTGCTGCTGACAGCCCCGTTTGATGGGGTGGTCGCTTCCATTCTGCACAGGCCCGGTGATGCGGTTGTGGCTGGCGATGTCATTTTGACCGTGGTCGAGGCCCAGCCGAGGCAACTGGTTGCCTATGTACCCGAGCAGCACGCCCGCAGGGTCCGACCGGATGCGCGCGTGAAACTGGTACGAACCGGCCAACCGGACCAGGCGGCTGTGTCCCGGGTGGTTTCGCTCGGCCCACAGGTTGAGATGATGCCGCAGCAGTTATGGGCGAATCCGAATATCCCAGAGTGGGGTCGGCCGGTTCTTATAGAACTGCCGCCAGGGCTGAATGTAGTTCCCGGTGAGCTTGTCGGGGTCAGGCTGCTGTAAGAAACCGCCTGTGTTGAACCGGCCCGGCCCGCACCGGCAGGGTTTTATTGTTATGAGTTCGTCACGTTTGCACAGACCATTGCTCGCAGCCCTGCTCGGCACCGCGGCGGCGTTGTCTGCCGCTGCCGGTTGCGCGAGCCGGGACCCCAAGCCCCAGCTCGACAAACAGGTATACGGCATAATCGACAGGAAATGGCAGCCCGATCTCGGCACCAAGGCCAATTACAGAATCAGCGATGTTGCACCAGGTCCGAACGACATCCACATCGAGAAAGAAATCCCCGCCTCCGGTGTCCTTACACTGCCCCGGGCTGTTGCTATTGCCACGGCCCACAACCGCCTCTACCAGGACCAGAAGGAGGCCCTTTACCTCAAGGCGCTCGACCTGCGCCTCGCCAGACACCAATTCGAGAACCAGTACTTCGCCACAGGCGACGCCGGCTACAGTGCCGACTGGAACGACGAGGTTGTAGGGTCACAGGCGGGCATCGGGTTCAATCGTCTGCTGGGCACCGGCCTGACGATAAGCACTCGCGTCGGCGCCGCCTGGGTAGATGTACTTACCGGCAATCTCAACAGCGGACTTGCGTCGGTTTTCAGTGCCGCGGTCGTGCAGCCCCTGCTTCGCGGCCGAGACGCCCTGGTCGCGCAGGAAAACCTCACCCAGGCCGAGCGTGACACCCTCTACCAGATACGCAGTTTCAACAGGTTCCGAAAGAGCTTCGTGGTTTCGGTCGTCAGCGAGTATTACCGGCTGCTTGCCTTGAACGACAAGGTGGCAAATGCCGCCGCCAACCACCGGGCACTGTCGCGGCTCTACGACGATGCCCGCAAGCTCGCCGACGCGGGGCGCATTGCGCTGTTCGAGTTGAAGCGAATCGACCAGGAAAGGCTGCTTGCCGAAGACATTCACCGTCAGGCGCAAAAACAGTACAACGATGCCCTCGACCTTTTCAAGGTCACACTGGGCCTGGTGCCGGACGTGGAGTTCCGACTGGACGGCCGCGAACTGCAGGCCCTGAAGGCTGCGACGGGCCGGATGCCCGATTTTTCGGCTGATGAAGCAATACAGACGGCTCTAACACAGCGATTGGACCTGCTGAACGCCGCCGATGCGGTCATCGACGCGCAGCGCAAGGTCAGGGTAGCAGCCGACGGCCTTCGCGGCGAACTGAACCTCGTCGGCAACGTCAACGCCTCTTCCTCGCGAAAGGCCGACCGCGCGCGGTTAAAACCCCTGCGGGATGAATACGGCATCGCCGTAGAGGCACACCTGCCGCTCGACCGCGTTGCCGAGCAAAACATCTATCGCAAGGCCCTGATAACCCTGAGCCGCCGGCACAGGCAATACGAGCTTGCAGCCGATACGGTAACGCTGGAGGTCCGGGCCGCCTACAGGGCCCTGGCCGAGGCCGCCGAACGCTATGCCACGCAGGTGGAGGCGTTGGAGCTGGCGCAGAAGCGTTTTGCCGAAACTTCCCTCCTGTTGAAATACGGCAGGGCCTCCACACGCCGGGTGCTCAGGGCTCAGCAGGACCTGTTCGAGGCCGAGAACGCGCTTACCGATGCGCTGGTCGATTATGCAATAGCCAACCTCGAGTTCTACCGCGATACCGGCGTACTGGCCGTCAGGCACGACGGAAGCTGGACGGTCGAACCCACCGACGGCGCCGCCCGGCTTGTGCCTTGAAGCACTCGCCGCCGCAGCACCCCGTTCCACGGTGCGGGCCCCTCGCAGGAACATATATGCACGCCCGAATCGTCTGATAATAATGCAGAACGGCCCCGGTTACGTCCGAGAAGCCCCGGATACCGGCCCCGCCAGGCAAACTGAGACAGGAATTGGCCCCTGCCCCAAAATCTTGTTCATCACGGGAAAAACAGTTGACGATGTTGAGGTGCTGTTGGATAATTATTTGGAATCGTCATAGCAATGCACTTTTGTCCTCCCACCGAGCGTTCGCTGCGGGGCGTGGTGCTCTTCAAAACGTCAGAAAGGAGAAGGAATGCGAAGTTATCGTACTTTGTTGTGGGAACTGGTGTTGGCCGCCGTATTCGCTGGGTTTTGTACAGCCGCCGGTTCCGCGCAGACCGACCAGTCTCAGCCCGCCGGGCCTGCACCGGCCAAGCCGGCCGACAGTAACTCCGACGTGGCTGTGACCGTCAACGGCTACCAGATTACCGAAGCGCAGGTGCAGACGGCCATGAAACCGCAGATGGACCGCCTCCAGGCCAGCGGCGCAAAACTGCCTGTCGTGCTGCTCAAGCAGATGATGGACAGCCTCAGACAACGAGTCCTCGACAGCCTGATAGTCCAGCACCTGCTGGATGAACAGGTCGAAAAGGCCAACATACAGGTCACCGACGCCGATGTAATCGCCCACCTGAAGGAAATCGGCGCTCAGCAAACCCCCCCTATGTCGCTCGACGACATCAAGCAGCTCCTCGAGCAACAGGGCCGCAGCTTCGAGCAGTTGAAGCTGCAGATAAAGACCAGCAAGGGCCTGAAATACAAGAAACTGATGGACGGCCAGTTCGCCGGAAAGATCGACGTCAATGATAAGGAGGTCCTTGACTATTACCAGAACAACAAGGACAAGTTCCGCACCCCCGAACAGGTCAAGGCCAGCCATATACTCATAACGCCCGACACCTCCGACCCGAACGTTGACCCAAACCAGGCCAAGGCACGGGCAAGGGCCAAAGCCGAGGACCTGCTCAAACAAATCAAGAGCGGCAACGCCGACTTTGCCACGCTGGCCAGGCAGTACTCGGCCTGCCCGAGCGCCCAAAGGGGCGGCGACCTCGGCTTCTTCAAGAGAGGCACAATGGTGCCGGCCTTTGAAAAGGCCGCCTTTGCGTTGAAGCCGGGCCAGGTCAGTGACGTTGTGGAAACGAAATTCGGATACCACATAATCAAGGTAACGGACCGCAAGGCCGCCACCGAGCAGACTTTTGAACAGGTCAAGGACCAGATACTCAAAGACCTCCAGCAGCAAAAGAAACGCCGGATCGCCGAGAAGTACGTCGAGGACCTCAAGGCCAAGGCCGACATAGTTTATCCGCCCGGTAAGGAACCGGCTCCGGCCCCTCCTGCCGTCTCGGTGACAGGCCCGAACACGACTGCGAAGCCCAGGTAGCCCGGTTTCTTCCGCTTACCGCAGTTGCTTCAGGCGACCGATGAGCATCTCCGCAAGCGCGAGCTTTTCCGCGTTGCGGCTTCTTGCTTCGGCAACGAAGGGATGCTGCTCGACGGTGCCCCTTACCGCTGCAAAGTCGCTGCCCCTGACATGCTCGCCGTCTATCCCGTAGCCGATTTGCATCGTCTCGGTGTACTCCTTCTCAGCGTCGGCCAGGAGCATCCGGTCCAGGTGCTCAATCGCATCCTTCCATTGATTGATAAGGTCCACCACCTCGGCAACGGTTAACTGCTCGATATCTTTGCCGAGGCGCCGGCCGATAACCTCTGCCGCCCAGGCCCACCGGTAATCATCGTATCGCCGGTGCATTTCAGCCAGCGCGTCCGAGATGCCCTCAATCGTGTGTATTGTGCCCGCTTCGAGCCCACCGAGCATATCCTCGAATACCTGCTCCGGCACCAGCATTCCCGCTACGTCCAGCCACCTGCCGGCACCGGCACTGTGGACCCTCAACGCCTCGCCAAGCTGTTCAACGGTGCCCGGACGCCGGTCCGCCAGGCGAGCGGCAAGGCAATCACCGAGAAACTTGCTTATGCCCAGCCGATAGAGTCGGATACCCTCTCGAATGTCGGCTTTGCTGATTTCAACACGTCGAAACAAGCAATACTCGGAATCTTCAGCAGCCTCGCCTTCGAGTTTTTCCAGCAGCTCCACCCCGGCCAGCATCCTGCCGACCGTGTACGGACTCAGCATCTCGCAATTTACAACGTCCAGCTTCTTGGGGTCTTTCCTGCGGTCGCGTCCAGGCCATTTCTCCGCATCTCGTGCCGAGCCGACCCCGACGAGGTTTACCGCCGGGACAAGCTGCGTTCGCCCTTCGCGGCAAAGCAGGTATGAAAAGGGCAACTGCGAGCTGTCGGGGTGCTGGTAATGCTTCCCGGCTACAACGGTAAAGGCGCCGACCCTGGCCGGCCACAGGATATACGCGCCGCTGGCCGTCTTGCACCCACGCTCCAGAATGCCCTGGTGAACGGGACCCAGCTTGTACATATGGTTGCTCTGGTTGGTTCCGCTGCCGGCGTTGAAAAAGCTGACAAAGCCGGCGATCAACAGCGTCGATTTGTGATGAGTAACCGTGTAAGGACCGGCAAACACCGAGCAAGCCTCGCCCCGATAACCCTCGCAGTTGGCAAAAAACACCGAATCTTCGGCCGAAAACCCCCCGCGCAGCACCGTCCCCTGGCCCACGAAGCATCGCAAAATACACGCACCGTCCGTGACGCTGCTGCCGCTGGCACAGACAAAATCCTTCGCCGATACGCCCGGCCCAACGTAGCTGGGGTCTTCCGGGCTGCTGTTGACCGAGCCGTTCTCGAGTCGGCCGGCCCCCTCAATCACGGCCGCCGGCCCGATTCTCAAGTTTCGCAGAATACCGCAACCCAGAATCCTTGCCCGGCGTCCTATCAGCCCCGTCGCCGAGGTTACCGAGTCCGTGTAGCGGGCAATCATCTTCCGCAGGTTCTCAACAACCTTCGGGCGGTGCCGGTAGAACGCCAGTATGTACGCGGTCTGAGCCGACAGGTGGTCAAAAATGGGTATTGCCCGGCCGCCCGCCTCGTTTACTACAGCGGCCTCGGTGCCGTTGCCGAAGCTGCTGTCGCCATCGACCGCCAGAACGCCCACGTCCTCTATGACCGCCTCGTCTTCGACGACGTAATTGCAGATGCAGCGGCGGACATTGTTGATGTAAACATTGTTGCCGATCCGGCAGTTATGGATGCAGGCATTGCTTATCCCGGCCGGCCTGCTCAAACCACCGCCGAAATCGACCCGCCCTTCAAAAACACCCAGCCTCACGCGTCCGGAAAAGTGGGTTTTCTTTACTCTTGATGCATCAAAACCATCGGCTACCTCGACCTTCGACCAGTCCTCGCAGCTGCAACCCTGTTCCGTCAGGCGAGCAACCTGTTCGCCTGTTATTCGGTGAAAGCTGGCTTCCATAGCTGGTTCTCCCGGCAGTGAACGTCGCGGCAAATATCCTCGGGCACGGCCGAAGCCGGCCGACGCAATACTACAGCACGCCGTCCCATAAGGCAACCATCTTGCGCCCCGCCAACCCGGCTCAATTTTCCGGCAAAAAAATTTTGCAGCGATTCGCCGCCAAACGCCGATTTGTTCAGTAGTTGCCCGCAATTGCTGCAGGCATCGGCTCGAGGGCCGTTTGTTTACTCAGGGATGACACGATGTCGAACCAGCCAAGGGTGGCGAAAGTTTTGGCGGCGCTGCTGATTTCTATGACTGCCGGCGCGGTCGCACTTATGGCCCTGGGCAACAATCCGCCGTCGGCCGGTCCGTTTTGCCTGGTCAATTATTACCGCCTCGAGCCCGTCACCGGCGTCATCGCCAGCCGTGCCGTCCAGAGGCCCGAACGCTGGAACAGCATCGAAGTTTACTACAGCGGCACCGCCGCCGGCAATATCGACCAGCTCGCAGCACTGGCCGGGCTGCACAGCACCGACGAGGTGAACTTCCATTTCTGCATCTGCAACGGCCTGGGCGGTAAGGACGGCCAGATACAGGCAACCGAACGATGGAACCGCCAGTGGTCGATAGCACCCGGGCGAACCCGGCGGGCCAGCGAACGGACCATCCGGATTTGCGTAATCGCGGACGGCAGGAACAGACGCCCCACAAACTGCCAGCTCAGGAGGCTGCAGGCACTGGTCGAAATCCTTTCCAGGACCTTCGAAATCCGACCTGAAGCCATCTACTATCCCGGCGATTGGAACTGACCGCCCTCGCCCAACACTGCCGGACCAGCCAGCCCGTAGTTCTCTTGCGGTGTCAGCACAACCCACGAACGCCAGTCTTTCTTGTTTATCCTGAAAGGCTCAATGACACCGACATCCTTCAACCACACCAGCATTCCAAACCGGCAGTCGCGTTTGCTTTGCCAGTAATCGATGTTTGCCTTTATCAAGTGGTTGTAGGTTTGCCTGAGCCGGTCTATGCGGGCCGCTGTCAGGTTGGTGAAGTACTTCACGGCCGCCGCCGTCGCAATCCCGCTGACCGGCCCGGCACTGACCTTCAGAAACAGCCGGTCGCCCGGAAACACCCGCCCGAAATAGCTGCGGCGAGTCCGCGTAAGGCGGGATTCGACCGTCTTCGAACCGTCCAGAACGGCTTGCAGGTAAGGCTTCTTCAGAATCACCAGGTGGTAATTCATCACGCAGGTTCTTATAGTAAAAACCGCTCTGCGGCACAACTTTTTTGACCGGCCACGCCCGCCGCCGTATAATCCGCTTTGAACATCGTTGGATTCGCCCGGCCCTGCAAACGGCAGGGCGCGATTGCCGCGGCTGCTGGGAAATGAAAACCGCTCTAAAGAAAATTCTCGGCGTAATCCTCATCATACTCGGCCTTGTCGCGCTTCTGACACCTTTATCGCCGGGCTCCTGGCTGGCGCTGGTGGGCCTGGAAATCCTTGGGCTGAGGTTGGTCTTGCAGCGACGGTTCATGTCTTTGCTGCCGCGGCGGTGGTCAGAACGAATCAACAGGTTCATCGCAAAGAGCCGGTTCTTCGCCGACAAACAACACCCTGATGACGCCGACCACAACGATTCAGCGCAGCCGTAGCGCCCTCACGGCAGCGGTGCTCATAACGACGTGTTAT
>CAYSBK010000041.1:0-15914 GCA_964429265.1 uncultured Pirellulales bacterium
ATCGCCGCGGGCTTTCAACAGGTATTATCACTCGGATGAAGGGGATGATATCCGCAAAAGCAGCACCTATCGGCTGGACAAACAGATGCAAGGCTGGGGGACAGCCGGTACCATCCCGATTCCTGCAAGCGCCGTAGATACCGGCGACGACGACTTGTCGCCGTGGGGATTCGACGGGGAAGATGGGATGGAGGATGAAATCAGAAGCGACAGGCGAAGACGAGACAAGCAGGAGGACCTGCAGAGGGGACGGTATGTGCTGGATCAGAAAAGGCTGGAGGTTTTTGAGTCGCTGGTGGAGTTGCTGGGTAGGCGAGGGGTCAAGATGCTGGGTTTTACGCCGCCTATACATCCTCTGAGCATCGGCCAGCCGTGTACGGATGATGACGGGACCACCAGGCAGGGCTACGACGAATTCGTGGCGAAGATGAAGGCTCTTGATGCCAAGTATGAAAACTTTTACTTTGTGGACGTGAATAACAAGGGTGAGCACGAATTCGAGAACGACGAGTTCAACAACTTCGATCACCTGAACAAGAAAGGTGCAAAGAAGCTTACGCTGCTGCTGGATGAGCTTATCAAGCGCTTTGATTCGCAGGGCAAAAAGCCGGGGGAACATCTGCAGTTGCAGGCCGACGCTAATTGAGGTATGTGGGTGAGCTTAGCACAGCTAAGCGGGACAGAAAATGCAAAAGGTTTACTTGGAAGGATAACAAACGATGATTAACAGGGCGATTCGAGTGCAGGCGAGTATTGTATTGGTCTTGGTGTTTGCTGTTTGTCTGTGTCAGGCCGAAGCAGAGCAGGTGCGGAAGCCCGGGCTTTTGGGGGTGAGATACGGCGGGTCGGATTTCGACGGGCTGGACCGCTCGCCGAGGATAATAATCAAGAGCTTCGACAAGGACTGGAACCACGGGTCGAAGGATTACTCGTGCCGGTGGTACGGGTTTATCGTCGGGCCTTATACGGGCCAGGTCACCTTCAGCAGCGAAGCCGACAACGGGGTGATTCTGAAGATAGACGGCAAGGTCGTGATAGACGACAGGAAAAACAAGGGTACCGGCTCCTTTGCGATGGTCAAGGGTAAGTCGTATCCCGTGGAGTTCTCATTCTATACCAGCAGGTACCCGGCGTATTTCCGGCTCTACTGGAGCTGGCCTGGCAAGAAAAAGGAGATAGTCGACCCATCGGCTGTGTACTATACCAGGGAGAATGAAGAGTTCGTAATGCACAAGATAATGAATTGCAAGTGGTGGCAGGACGACGAAGCTCCATTTCGTTTTACGGGCGACGGCAGCGAAGTGTTGAACTTTTCCTATCAGGACGGGTGCCTTCCGCCTGTTGTGGGCGTGCACAACTACCAGGTGTTTCGGGCGAACAAGGAGCATCCGGAATACGCGTACGGCCGGCGGAACAGTTATCACCATCAGCCGTTCATTGCGTATTGGAACGGCAAGATATACGTGGAGTTCGTAAGCTCGCCGAAGAACGAGAACCAGCCCCCGCAGCCTGCGGTTTTGACATTCTCTGAGACCGGCAGGTACTGGAGCACGCCGCAGGTGGTATTCCCCCCATTCAAGGCCGAGGGCGAAGGATGGACGGTTGCTCACCACCGAATGGGCTTCTATGTATCGCGGAACAACCGGCTTCTGGTGTGTTCGTTCTACGGCAACGAGGGCGGTGCGCAGGACGGATTCGGCATAGGCAGGGTCGTTCGGGAGGTTTATAAAGACGGGACGTTGAGTCCGATTTATTTTATACGCTACAACCGGCACAAAGGCTCGCCGGGCAAGAAATGGGACGAGAGTAATACTCCGTATCCATTGTACACCGCTTCGAAGGATCCGGGCTTTGTGGCGATCTGCAGGGAGTTGCTCGCGAACAAGCTCTACAGGCAGCAGTGGTGGGAGGAGGACCGCAGCACGGACGGCTTCTATGCCGTCGCCGCGAAGGGCGATTTTTCCTGCGAGGCGTTCGACTGGTACACGCGGGCCGACGGTAAGATAGTCGGGTTGTGGAAGCACGGTTACTCGTCAATCAGCACCGACGGCGGCAACAGTTGGGCCGAGCCGAAGAAGACACCTTCGATTATCAACGGCGGCGCCAAGATATGGGGACAAAGGACCAAGGACGGCCGGTATGCGATAGTCTATAATCCGCACATCGAGTGGCGTTACCCTCTGGTGGTTATCACCAGTGACGACGGCCGGACGTTCAGCGATATGGCCTGCATCCACGGCGAGGTCCCGGACCAGCGGTATACAGGTTCGACGCGGGAACTGGGGCCGCAGTACGTGCGGGGGATTTCGGAAGGTAACCCGGAACACCCCGACGATGCAATGTGGCTGGTTTACAGTTTGAACAAAGAGGATATTTGGGTGAGCCGAGTTCCCGTGCCGGTAAGGACCACCGTCAGCGAGTGGGTGGACGATAGTTTTGACGACCAGATTCCGCACGGCGCGGTCGTCAACAAGTGGAATATCTATACCGGCCAGTGGATACCGGTTGAGGTGGTGAATTATCCGAGCGTCGTTGACAAGAGCCTGAAGCTGGCCGACAGGGACAGGTGGGATTATGCCCGGGCGGTGAGGGTATTTCCAAGGAGCGCACAGGTCCGAGTCAAGTTCGAGATACTTGCCCGCCGGCCGCAGAACGGGCGGATGGAAATTGAGGTCACCGGCAGGAACGGCCAGCGGCCCGTCCGCATAAACTTGACCGAAGACGGCAGGTTGACCGCTGTTGACGGCCGCAAGGAACTTGCGCTTTCGGCTTACAAAGCGGACCAGTGGTTATCCTTCGATGTCGCAGTTGATGCAACAACAGGTCGGTACAGCGTTTCGGTAAACGACAGAGAACTCCTGAAGGACGCCGCGTTTGCCGAGAAGGTCGATTCGGTTGAGCGGCTTTCATTCAGGACGGGCAAGTACAGGAACCACGGCAGAAAGGGACGGTTCCTCGAGGGAAAGGTAACCGGCGAGCCGGTGCCTGAAGTAGAGTACTACGTCAACAACGTTTCGATAGGGCCCGGCGTCCAATAGCCGAAAAGTGGTCGAGGTCTTCGGAATGCCCTCTCACTTGAACGCGTACAATGTGCCGGTGCCGGAGCCTGTTGCGCCGGCCTCGGAAGTGCGAGCGAAAAGGCCGTGGGTCTGGGTGATTCTGGGACTTGCGGTCTTCTTCTCGCTTGACCGGGCATCGGTGTTGCTGGTACCGGCCCAATACCGCGGTATCGGGGACCTCGAGAGCTACCACACGCTTTACTATTCGCAGAAGTTTCGCCAGTTCAAGCGTATCAGGGACCAGCTCGAGGTGGTGCTGGTGGGTGATTCACGGACACGCCACGGCGTGGACCCGGGGTTCTTCACTGGGCAATCGGCGGAATCGCCGGTGACCGCTTTCAATTTTGCACCGGCCAGCAGCGGCATAGACTTCACGGACCTGCTGGTACGGGAATACCTTGCAGGGCTGGAGCGCCTGCGGACGATAGTCTGGGGTGTTTCACCCAGGATTTTCAACCGGTACTGGGAAGACGAGGTTTACGATTTGTTCCGGCAGAGCCAGGGTTATAAGGCGGATTGCCTTGCGCGTAATGGCAGGCTTTCAAAAGCGCGTCTTCGGCTGGAGACATACCGGTTGATGAACAAGGTGTCGGCGGGGTTTGCCCACCGGTCCAAGTTGAAGGCCATTCTGTCGGACAAGTTCAGCTTGGGCGGTTCGAAGACGCATTTTTACTGCGAGCCGGTGATTGACATCAACCGGTGGGGCTTTATGGAGTTGCCGGAGTCACAGACCGTGGACGTCAGCGATTCCGGGGAAGTTGAGAAGCTCCTGTCGTTGGTTGAGTCCGGCCGGTTTGAGCTGGACCAGACACGGCTGAGCAAATTTGAAGCATTGATTTCGTTTCTCGAGGAACGCGGCATTCGGCTGGTTTGTTTCGTCCCACCTATGCACCACAGCCTCAGGAACAGTCCGGCGGCGGATGTGGACGGTACGCCGGATGAGGATTACGCGAAGCTGGTCGCGGTGTTGAAGTCGCTGGAGGCCAAGTTCGATAATTTCCACTTTATCGACATCCACAAGGGCGGTCATAACGGCTTTACGGACGAAGAATACGGTGACTTCGAGCATCTCAATCGAGCCGGCAGCCGCCACCTGAGCCGGATTATCGACGAGTATTTGCAGCAGATCGATTCGGAACCTCGTACCCAGGGACAAAGCCAGACCGTGGTGCACACGACGCCGGCTTCACCGACGACGCCGAGGGACACCGAGGCTCAGCCCACCGCCAGCACCGTCGGTTCGGCTGGAGACAAGCAAAAGGATACAACACCTCCGGAAATTCGAAGTCACCTCGGTAAGCTCGATTACCGGGTCGGGGCGTATCCGCCGGACAACCGGCCGCTTATCTGGGCCCGCTACTTTGACACAGGGTCCGGTATAGACGTGAAATCGGTTCGCTTGTTTATGGACGGCCAGGACATCACCTCGAAATGTACGGTGACGGAGGAGAAAATCTCTTTCAAGCCGGCAAAGACTCTCAAGGCGCCAAAACTCTACCGGTTCAAGGTTATCGTTTCAGACAAGGCCGGCAACAAGGCCGAGCTTGTCTGGGAGATTCTGCTGAAACGCTGTTAGGCTGCTGCAAGGAAGGCGAAGTATATGTGGTTTAACAGCGTTGACTTTCTCTGGTTCATCATAATCGTCCTGCCGATTTACTACGCGATCGGAGCGGTTCGCAGGGGACGGGGACTGCCGCGGATCTTGTTTCTCCTTGCCGCCAGTTACTTCTTTTATATGTACTGGAACCCGGTCTATATTGTCCTGATCGTCGCTTCTACCGTGCTGGATTACTTTTGCGGGCTGGGTTTTCTGAAATGGAAGAAGGACAAACATAAGTGGCTTGTTTTTTTCAGCGTCTGCGGAAACCTTGGGATTCTTGCTTTTTTCAAGTACGGCAGATTCTTTTATCACAACTTGCGCGCGGCGGGTGCATGGATTGGCTTTGAACTCCCGCCGTACCCTGAAGCGTGGGACTTCGTGCTGCCGGTGGGGATTTCGTTTTACACGTTCCAGACGATGTCTTACACGATAGACCTTTACCGCGGCAAGACGACCGTGGAGAAAAGTTTCTGGCGGTTTGCGCTGTTCGTGTCGTATTTTCCGCAGCTTGTGGCCGGTCCCATCGAGAAGGCGCGCCATCTTATCGGCGAGATCAAGCAAAGCGCGGTCAGCGCCCGGCCCGTGGATATGCTGGGGGCGTTTCAGCAGATAGGCTACGGGCTATTCAAGAAAGTGGCCGTGGCGGACAGTATCGGGATGCTTATAAATCCGATATTCGCCGACCCGTCGCAATACAGCGGCGAACAGATACTGGCCGGAAGCATTTTGTTTTCGTTTCAGATTTACGGTGATTTCTCGGGCTACAGTGACATAGCGATCGGGCTTGCGAAGCTGTTCGGGATTCGGATTTCGACGAACTTTTTCTTTCCGTATTTCACCACGAATATCGCCGATTTCTGGCGCCGCTGGCATATGTCGCTGTCCTCGTGGCTGAAGGAATACCTGTACATCACGCTCGGAGGCAACCGGCGGGGGCGAAATCGCACCTACGCCAACGTAATGGTGACAATGCTGCTGGGTGGGCTGTGGCACGGGGCGAGCTGGAACTTTGTGCTGTGGGGCTTTCTGCACGGATTGTACCTGGTTGCTTACAAGATATGGGGGACGCTTCGGCTGCCGGTCAACGGACTTGCCGGGCTGGGCGGCATCAGCAGAGGCGCCAGGGTTCCGCTGTTATTCTTGGCGGGTCTGTTCAATTTCCTGCTGGTGGCGTTGACGTGGATTCCTTTCAGGTGCGCGTCGTTTGAGGCGACGACAGCCTGTGTACAGCGGATTTTCACCTGGGCCCGTTCGGACGGCGGCGCGGCGGTTCTTGACGGGGGGCAACTGGGCGTATGCTGGCTGCTGGTGGGATTGGTGGTGGCGTTCGATGCCTTCTACAACTGCGAGTTTCTGTACTGGCAGCAGAAGCGATGGCCTGTGGTTGTGAAGGTGGTGCTGGTGCCGATTTTCATTTTCCTGACGATAGTATTCGGGGCCACCGAGGCCCAGCAATTCATCTATTTCCAGTTCTGAAGACCTCTGGCCTGCCGCGCACGCAGCAGGGCTACGGCGTCGGATAACCTTTTCGCAGGTCGGCTACGGTCTGGAAGATGGCGTCGATTTTGTCGTCGGTGACATTGTGGTCGATATTGATGCAGCAGACGCCGGTGAGGTGAGGGTTTGCAGAGGCGGCGACGAGCGTTCGTATGGTTTGCTCTATTTCGGCGGCACTGTGCTGGATGAGTTCGACGGGGCTGAGCCGGATGTTGAGGAACGTGTGCGGCAGAAGCTGTCGCAATTTTGCCACGTCGCCGCCCCAGCCGACATCGAGGAAATCCAGGTGGGGCAGTTTTGCGAAGGCACCGGCGTACCGGTGGGGGTCTTTGCCGCAGAAATGGATACCAAAAGGCCGGTATTTCCGGCTCCACCGGTGGTCGAAGGAGTAAAGGAAGTTGAGGTAATGGTCGGCGGAGATCATAGTGTGTGAACATTCGCTGTGGAGAAAGACCGCCGGGGCAAGGTGTCGGACGGTCCGGTTGACGCTGACGGAGGTTGAGCCCGTCCATTTTGCGATGGTTTGCGTGAATCGCTCGATGACGGTTGCTATGTGCTTGAGAAAGCGTTTGAGCCGGTCGGGCCTGTCATACATATCGGTAAAGAGGGCCTGGCCCCGCAGGTCGAGGGCGATATTGAGTATGCCGCCCCAGTTGACGTCGCCCAGCAGGTACCCGAACTTAGCCTGCAGGGATTCGACGAGGCCCAAGAACTTCTTGTACGCAGTACTTTCAAAAGCTTTTTCGGCATCGATGTCTAAGTCAGGGCGGTCTGCGCAGTGGACCCGCGGCGGCGCATCTTGACGGTAGTCGACCCGGCAGCCGAGCATTTCGCTGACGAGAAAGCCTGCGGCAAGATGAACCGGCCCGATAATGGGCAGCAGCTTGTCTCTATCGGCCCCGAGGCCGAATCTTCCCCAGCGCTGGTAGAGGGCGTTTTCCATCTGCCGTTCGACTTCTACCCTTTTTGTGGGATGGTAGAAGAAGTCCTCGTCGAACGTGATGCCTTCGTTGTGGAACCACCATTCGGGTGCAAGGACGATTTCGGCAGGCAAGAATGGATTATTGGTGAAGACGGTGTTTTGCATTTTGGCGTTTCATTTCACTTGGTTTATGACGTCAGCCGGTGCTCGACCGAGGGGGACACTGGTCAGGGTCACAATTGCGCCTGGGTCGATGTGGATTTGAATTGGTGTGGCGTCTCGCGCAGGGATGGCCAAGGTTCGGACGGTGTTCTGATGATATGGGTCGACAAGCTCGGCATGGGTGAACTTGAGTTTCCCACCCGGCCGGCGCAGGTCAACGAGCACCGGCGTCGTGGCGCGGTTCAACAGGACCACGGTGGCCGAGTGATTCCGCCCTGCAAAGGCGCAAACAAGCAGGTCGTTGTCGTCGGTTGCAGCGTTGATGCGGGTCATACCTTTGCGGATTCTTCGGCTATAAGCACCGAATACGCGAAGTTGATTGCTGGAAGGTGTGGGCGTGAAATTTCGGGTCCTGTCGGGGACGAACAGCGAGCGTGTCCAGCCGTACGAGGGCTGCACGACGTTCAACAGCGTCCAGCAGTAACATACGGCGGCGGCATCTGCCAGGACAAGGTTCTTGTGGTACAACTGTCCCATCGACAGGGCAATCCGGTACGTGGGCCACTGGTAGGGGTCACTGTTGATGCAAAGCTCGGTGGACAGGAAGGGTTTGTCGGCGGTCAGTTTCTTCCATTGCAGCAATAGCGGGTCGAAACCGTCTGGATTTGTGAAGTACCGTTGATAATCGTACATGTGGGTGGCGACGTAGTCGACGGCCCGCCGGACGGAGGACTCGTCGCGGAAGAGGCGGGCGCGCTTTATACCGCCGGCGAGGGTGCCTGCGTCGCTGATGTGAATCCTGACGGAGTCGAAGCCGGCCTCGTCGAGTTTTCGCCGCAGGGCAAGGGTCATTTGGCGCCACATCTCCTTGCTTTGGGCGACTTCGTTCTGGATGCCGACGACGTCTGGGGCCGCGCCGGCCTTTTGTCTTGATACGCGGCAGTAATTGACGACGGCATCGGCGTATTTTTCCGGGTCGCCGCCGACCCACGGCGGAAGTGCCCAGAACTCGAACCACACCCGGCCGCCGAGGCTGCGCAGTGTTCGGATGTAGTCGAAATCGCTGACTTCGCCGTTTGGGAAGTTGTCGCCGTAGTAGTGGGGCGTCGCATCTTCGAGGCGGTCCCAGTTGTCCATCCGCGGGTTGAGGCGGCGACCCATCGGGTACTCGCGCTGGATGAGGAGGTTGTAGCGGCAGAGAAGCTGCCACCAGAGGCGCTTGCCCTCGGTGCTTAGCTGGGCATAGGCGGTAGGGGTAGTGATGCCTCCAAAGCCGATGATGGTCTGGTGCCGGCTGTTGGGGTCGAGTCGGACGACGGCACGGCGGGCTGTGGGTCTTAGCAGTGAGGCGGACACGTGGGTTTTTTCGCTGAGCAATCTCAACTGATGGCGGCTGACGTCCAGCAGGCATTGCTGCCGTATGACGGGCTGAAGATTTACGCTGACCGTCAGCGTGAGTTTATGGTCGAGGGTGACGGTTACGCTTTTCAGCAGGTCATCTAATTGCACGTGCTCTGGGGGCGTGCGTTTTTCGGGGTGCCTGAGGCGTTTGCCGTTTATCGTTCTTTCGAAGGCGGGCGAGTCATAAAAGCGCTGATAAAGGACGATCTCATTGGGGGCTATTTCGATGGTGAAGCCGCCGTGGTCGCCGGTGAATATCCACGTGAGTTTGCAGTTCGGGTCGAGGCTGGTAAAGGTGATGGTTCGCTCGAACAGGGCCGGCAGGAACTCATCGAAGAAGACTCGATAATCCTCGGCCCTGCCCCAGGGCCGGTATTGACCTTTTCCGGCACCAAGTTCGAAAGCCATACTTTGCGGTTGCGCCGGCTGGTTCAGCGGGACGTCGGCGGCGTGCGCGCAAAGGCCGGCGGATAATAGCAACGCTCCAATGACCGGCAGTACCGCTATCCGCGACATTTTTCCATAGCTCTATGCTTTTGCTATTACATAGACCGAAGCAATGATTGCGGCCACGCAGACCCAGCCGATGAGGAATCCCACAATAGACAATCGCGACGGGACCATTATTTCGAAGCTGGTATTCGGGAACAGGACCTTCTTCTCGGGCACGGTCGCACCGGCGGGCAGGGTACAGGGGCGCTCTATTTTTTCGCCGGGCTTGACGGGTGTACGGATGAGGGCGTAGAAATCGTCGAGCCTCTTTTTATCGACGGGCCTTGTGAATAAACTGACCAGGATTCCGGCGATTACTCCCCCGGCCAGGTAGAACAGCATTTGCCACGGCAGATAAACTTTCGGGGTCCCACCATTTATAAAGACGAAGCGAAGTTGCTGTGCGTACGGGAGTTTACCCAACCACGAGACGAAAAACTGCTGTCCTGTCAGCCACCACAGGGCAAAGGCACTCAGTGTTGCGGCCCAGGCACCGCCAACTGTTGTTCTTCGCCAGAACAGACCCATCCAGAAGGCGATGCCCATCATCGGGGCGATTTTCCAGAATATTTCGAGCCCGTGGACGACGCTTTCGAGCCGATAGGCGAATCCGACGCCGCCGGCAACGATGACAACCGCCGCGATTCGACCGACCAAAACATAGTGCTTTTCAGCCTTGCCCGGGCGAAGGCACTTGTAGATATTCTCGGTAAACAATCCCGACGAGGCGATCATAAATGAATCACAGGAACTCATAAGCGATGCCAGCAATGCCGCCAGGAAAAGGCCGAGTGCGCCCGGCATAAGGCGGGGCAGAAAATCGGCGGCGAGCAGGCCGTAGGTGTGGTCGGGGTCAACGTTTTGGCCCGCGAAATAAACCACCGCTGCAAGCCCCGTAAAGCACCAGGCGACGGTGCAGAGTCGTTTTACCATAGTTCCGAACATAAAGCCCACCCTGCCGTCAAGCTCCGTTTTGCCGGCTGCGCAGTTTCCCATCGTGTGGGGCTGGGTGACGATTCCCACCAGGGCGTTGAAGGAGATGACTGCGATGTAGAAGAAGCCTATTTCGGCGGGGGCGACGAGAGAGAGCATATTGGCCTCGGCAAGCGCGGTTCGGACCCCGGCGAGGCCGCCGACGGCATCCAGTACCAGCGGCAGCAACAGGAACGAGAATATGATGGTTAAGATTCCCTGTATGAAGTCGGTGATGATTGCGGCCGACAGCCCGCCCGCCATTCCGTAGATGACGAACATCACGGTCATCACCGCAATGGCGAGATTGGAGTTTATCAGGCCCCCCGTGCTTGCGTGGATGACGGCGCCTGAGCCTTTGAGCATGACGCCGATATTCACGGCCAGGTTGAGTATTCCGACGGCCGCGTAAAGCATTGCCACGCTCGGGCTGAAGCGTGCTTCGAACACGTCGGCGGTGGTTATGGCCCTGAACCGCCGGAAGACCGGCGCGATAAGCCAGTAGAAGGGCGTCACCGGCAGCCACAGCCACTGATACCATATGCCGGACAGACCATTTGTGAAGCTCTTGGATGCGACGCTGACGGCCTGGTCGGAATGGGTGCCGGTGCCGAAGGAATGCATCAGCATCATCGCCTTGCCGAAACGTCTTGGCATAAAGAAGTCGGCCAGGTTCCTTATTCTGCGGGCTGCCCAGACACCGACGGCGGTGATGCCGAGAAGATAACAAACCAACACGGCTATATCGGCTTTTTCCAGACCCATTAGACCGGCAGTGTATCTATAAATAATCTGATCTTGTCGGCATCGGTGAGCCGCCGATGCGCCGGTGTGGGATTATACTCGAAGCCCGCTGGAAAACAAGAAGCGACCGATGCTCATCGGCTGTGGGCGGTGGTTTCGTAGAGTGGTGTTATGATGCCGAACTGCCAGCCTGGTCGTTCAGTCAGGCCCGGGGGTATTGAGGACGGTCTGCCCTGAATGAGGAAGCGACTTTCGGCGGGGTTATATTCGAGGTACTGGTTGTAGCCTGTGCGTATCATTTCGCCGTGGGAGACGACGTCGGTCCATCGATTCGCGGGGTCGGGGAAGACGAGCTTTTCGCCGATTGCGTAGTCGTCGGCTATCCTGGTCCACGGTCCCGAGAGGCTGGACGCGGTGGCCAGGCCGTAACGGCGTATCGCTCGGCCAGGCGGCCTGGTTTCGTAAAACATATGGTATTCGCTCTTTCCCTTGACCTTGTAGACGTGGACGGCCTCCGTGAGGGGCTGCGGCATCGGGGAAAAGGCCAATCGGCCGGGACCGAAGCCGGCCGGGAAGTCGTCAATTTTCGTTGTGCGGAAGTAAACGTCCTTGCGGCCGCGGCTGTAGAACAGGTAGGCATAGGTGTCATCACAGATGACCCAGAAATCAATCCATTTGACGTCGGGTTCCTCTCGCGGCAGGAGGTTTTTCGTTTTGCTCCAGGAGGCCGGTTGGTCGATGGTGGCCGTGGTGGAGTAAACGGGCTGACGATTGAAATCCTTTGTCTGGTAGATGAGGTACCACAATCTTTGCGGCTCAAAGTAAAAGACCTGCGGGGCGCCGCCCTTGCTGTCGCTGGTGCGACCGCTGAACTGGGTGAGCCAGTATCTCGGCGCTGTGTTGAGCGCATCGAGCGTTGGTGCGGATACGTAGCCGATGCCGCCGGGTTCTTTGCCGCTAATCGTATAAAACAGGTGCCATTTACCTTGGTAACGGACTATTGAGGGGTCTTTTACGGCGATGTCGTCGAAGGTGCCTTTCTTGCCGGCGGTCAGGATTACGGGACCGGCGAGCCATTTGGATGGTACGCGCGCGGCCGCAGCGGCCGGTCCGCCGCAGCCGACAAAGCAGGCCCAGGCCAGTAGCAAAAGAAGTATTGTGTGCATAGTGGTACTTTTCCTTTATTTATTGCGGGACCTTTATGAGCCTGAAGGCGTTTAGTATGGCGCGCCCGCCGGGATACTCTCGATAATCCCAGTAATCGCGCGGCGCTTCATAAATGACCAGCACGGGCGAGCCGTCCGTGCGGAACTTGACGATGGATGGCGAGAGCTTGTAGTCGTCGTCAAGGTGTGTGGCTGAAACGTTGTAAGCGTTCTGCAATGCTTCCACACCGCTGCCGGGCCCCGGCGGCAGGCCCCAGTGGTCGTAGCCGGGTAAGGATTCTTTCGGCAGCGGCACAACCCGTATGGCAGGCATCGGGCCTTGTTCCGCGGCGGTCTGGTAGATTCCGCCGAGAAGCTTGACCAGGCCGACACAGCTATCCTCGTACCTGTCGCAGTGGTAGAAGTGATTGTGATAGCTGTAAAGCTCGTAAACACCGGCTGGAATGTCGGTTATCAACAGAAGGATGTTGCCCCAGGTTGCGGGCAGTCCCGTGCCGTAGGATGCCCAGTCGGCGGCCTCGAACCACGTGTTGCACAGTGGGTCGCCGGTCACCTTGCCGGCCGGCGGGCCGCCGCCCCCCTTTGAATACATCCGCAGGCCCTTCGCCTTTAGAGCGCCCATTCCCTCGTAGCCGATCGTAAGGTGAAAACCGATGCCTGTGCCGGCGACGTTTGTGATTTTTTTCCCGTCGTGGCTGTAGAGATCGGCCCAGCCGGGGTCGGCCCAGACGGTCCAGCCGGGCTTGGCGGTTTCCGGCATCGGTTCGCCGGTGTCCCACCGGGGGACCGCCAGGTCGACCTGCACGGCCAGCGTGCCCTCGGTCATAAACTGCCAGATGTCACCGGTGACGGTTTTTTCGCCGTGTACTTCGTCCACGCGCCAGTAATACGTGCGGACTTTTTCGAGCCGACCGGGATTGAACCGCGGTTCGCTTCCAACATAAACGGGTCGAGCAAACTCGCTGACGGCTTCCCAGCTCGTGCCGAAATATACCTTGTGGGTCGTCGCCAGGGCGCCGGGCTTCCACCGCAGCGTTGTATCGACGGGGACGTTGATTGCGGTATCAAGCGGACGGGGATTGGTCGCCCTGCCGTCAACGACGGTGAAGCTCCAGGTCCTGCCCCTGATAACCACGTTCGGGTCGTATCCCGTGAACATCCCGCCGGAGCCTGTTTTCCAGGTTCTTCGCCCCCGGTTTGGGTCGTCGATGGTCAGTCCGTCGACTCGCCAGTAATACTTGTGTCCCATCAGCAGTTCCGGCGGTTTGAAAGTAGTACCTTTTACCCGTCCGGCAAAGTTTATGTCGCCACGTTTGACTTCGAAAACGTCTTTCAATTCCCGGCGGATGTAGACGTTGTAGGCCACGGCGTTCGGGACAGGCTTCCAGCAGAGCGTGACGTTCGCAGGAACATCCACGGCGCCGTCGCGCGGGGTGGGGTCGTAAGCGCTACGGGGTTTTTGGAGCGAATAAAGACAGAATGCATTCAGAGCGGCATTGGAGTTTTCGCCGGGAATATACATGATCGTGACTGGGCCTGAGCCGTCGGTCCTGAAGCGTATTTCGCAAGGAACGAGCTTGTCATCCTGGCGTTCAGATTGAATCGGTACGTTGGTTGCGGTCTTTAGCTGTGTGACGCCCGGGCCGGTTGCACCGACGACGGCGATGGTGGGTGCCGATGCGCGGTGCTTGCGGCGTTCGCTGACGTTGTGGTAACTGGTGAGGATGTATTCGCCGGCTGCCAGGCCGGGGCCGCTGAGGGTAAGCTCAATAGACACCCCGAAGCGTCTGCGCACCGGTTGTAACTCATCTGAGTGCAGGTATCGAGGTCCAAAACGCTCGCGGGGATGCAGCCAGGTGAAGGTGGTATTTGCAATGGGCTCGCCGGCGGCGGCCTGCAGGTTCGCGGTGCCGCCGACACCCTTCAGCATCGCGTCGATGCCGGAGTCGGCAATGTTCCTGAACAGCACCACCCCGATCGCATCGCCCTCACAGCCGCCGTTTACCCGCCATCGTGTCCAGCCGTCCTTGAAGGTTGTGGCCTGGCTTGGACAGCCGAGATCGACCTTGAACAGTTTGTGAACGTGGCCGGGCGCAGGATTCGGCGAAACCGTGCCGGCCCCAATTCGGGCTATTACGGTCAAAATAATCAGCTTGGTCAGCACAACCTCTGCTCCAACCGGAAACAACGCCATCTCAACGAACGATGGTGTTATAGCAGCAACGGTGATGGGTATCAAGGCTGCCGCGGGCCTCACTCGCAGAAACTGTACCACACGCATTAGAGACTTCCCGATGCACCGGGTCGTGTATTGCTGAGAACCGGCCGTAGACGAGTATCCCGCCACCGAATGCTATTCGTGGCACGCCCAGCAAGGCGAAGCATCTGGCCGACAGCCAATAACGAACAGCCAACAACGAACAACGAATAATGAATAGCCCTTCAATGCAAACGCGCAGGTTCAGCCAAATATGGCAAAGCCGTTTGCTGGCACACGCAGCAGTGCCCGGCTATTATGAGGATTCGTACGCAGGCAATATCAAGAAAATCAGAGAAAGGGACGACTATGCAAACTGTGAGATTGACACGGTTTATGCTTACACTTGTTTTGATGGCGGTTCCGGCCGGGTGTAAGAACGCTGCACCCGAACACCCACGCACGTACGAACAGCCGGGTGAGGAGCCGGACGTCCGGCTCGGTGTTGCAGATACTCTCGATATGGTTCGCGGGCCTGTACGGCTGGTCCTTCGCTATGATAAGGACCGTTCGGCTTTCGTCGCAAGCGTAGAGAATCTCAGCAACCAGCGCATTCCATGCGTTCGCGTGGAGGTGCATCTTTCCAACGGCGTCGAGCTTGGCCCCACGCCTGCGCTGGCCCTGCCGCCCGCCGGCCACGCGAGCATAGAACTGGCCGCCCCCGGACAATCCTTTTCCTGGTGGAAGGCCCACGCCGAAACATCCGCCCGCGGCGCCGAGCACTACGAAGAACACCACCACGACGACGACAGCCCCCACAGCCAAGACCATCGAAGGCAGCACCATTAGGTGCGTTGCTGAGGTGATAAGCGAGGCAACTGCGATGACGGCAGGCGCAGGTCAACTGGAAAAGCCTATCGGACCGCGCGGAGGTGTTTGAGGCCGTAGATGAATAATGCCGCTGCGACGACCAGCAGCACGATCTTGCCTACCCACGCCAGGACAAGGCTCTTGAAGATGTCCTCGAGTGTGATGATGTAGCCTTCGTTGGAGAGGATTACGGCGATGACCATTGAAACCGCCAGGATCAGGTACAGTATGCCCCTGACGGTCTCGGCGAACCTGAGTGCGGCGGAGGGTTGATGGTCGGTTGGGCCGGTCCGGACCGTCTCAAAGACAGGTCCACCGGCTTTCTTGGCCGCCTTTGCAGCAGCCTTGAGCAGCTTTTTCTGGGCCTTTGCCCGGGCTTTCTCGGCCTTTTTTTCCGGCCAACCCATAACCACACCCCATTCGCACGCCGAAAACAGCAGGATGCGCCGCCCGACGGTGCCGACCACGGCCGCGCCGACCCGGCAAGCCAACGGTCGGATTCGAACCGACAACCACCGGTTTACAAAACCGGAGCTCTGCCGTTGAGCTACGTTGGCGACGGAAAAATGATACCCGAACGGGCCGGAAGGGTCAATCGCAATCGGCGGCACCGGCGTTACGGCTGCCTTGCAGACCGGCACAGGGGCTTGAGGGCCTGCGGAAGCGGCCGGCGGAGCAAAAATCGTCCGATAATGGCGTGAAAACTGCCAGTGCAACCCAAAAAAATCGCAAAAAAACCTTGACAGGGCGGCCCGAGCGTGTTATAAACTAATTGATGAGGATGGCGAGCAAGCGGCGCCGGCATGTCGCTCGGCATAGGGAGTGTGCTGTG
>CAYSBK010000042.1:0-15546 GCA_964429265.1 uncultured Pirellulales bacterium
TTTTGCAAAACAAACCCAATTTCAAAAAGGCCGAAATGAACCTAACTCGTTCTGCCATAAGAACTTACGACCGTTTGACTACCTGGTCCGATGGGACAAAACAAACCCAAACAAAGCCAATCCACCCCCCCGCCGGGCGCCCGCTGGACACGCCCT
Source organism: uncultured Pirellulales bacterium (assembly GCA_964429265.1). Classification (GTDB taxonomy): domain Bacteria; phylum Planctomycetota; class Phycisphaerae; order Sedimentisphaerales; family Anaerobacaceae; genus CAYSBK01. The sequence goes on from CAYSBK010000042.1 coordinate 157, forward strand.
GATGCAAATCCCCTTGCAACGTCAGCGGCTTCGATGTAAAGTCAGATTTGGCCGTGCGCGGCCAAGTTGGCCCGGCGGGCCACTCCAGAATCAGCCTGACAATGCGCCTGTAGCTCAATTGGACAGAGCGTCGGTCTACGGAACCGAAGGTTGGGGGTTCGAGTCCTCCCAGGCGTATTTTTTCCTCTTGTCATACGCCGGGGCGAGGTGGCGATCCGTAATGTCGGGACGCCACGTAACTGCTGTGCCGACAAGGGGTTACAACGAGCTGCTTGCCGCGGGCCGGCTAGCGAGAGACCGTCCGATAAAAGAATTTCCAAAAAATTTCGAAAAATTGCAATTGTGCTCTTGACTGTGTGTGGGAAGAAGTGGTAATCTTTCCCAGCAGACGGATAAGATTTGGGACACAGGCCATGCTGTTGCTAACAGGCGAATACGAGCACGTCATCGACGACAAGAACAGGGTGCTTATCTCCAACAAGCTCAGAAACCAGATCGACACCGCACGCCACGGCAGCAACTTTTACCTTGTACTCGGCGCCAACGGCATACTGTGCCTCTACCCCGAGAAATACTTTGAACAGGTTGTGCTGGGCTGCGCTCCAACCGGCAGCGCGGCCGACGAAACCGTCGCGTTCGAAAGGATAAGCTTTGCCCTGGCCAACAGGGTAGAGCTCGATAGGCAAGGACGCCTACTTCTCAACGAAAAACTCCGCAGGCGAGCCAGGCTCGGCAACCGCATCACGCTGGTGGGTGTGCGGGACCACGTAGAACTATGGAACACCGAGGACTGGGAACGCTACCTCCAGACGCATATGCCGCAATACCAGCAGCAGACCCTGCAGGCCAGGCAGGCTGCGATAGAAAAACAGGCACAGGACAGCGTAACTTTGCAGAGGAGGCAAAATGAATGACCACAGCTTGGATCACGTGCACGTGCTGCAGGAAACGCTTTCAGGGCGCAGAGCAATCAACCAGAAGACGTTCGAGGCCCTGGCGGTTCTGACGGAACGACTGCAGTTGCTGAAAAAGGCATCGAGCTTGTTCGAAAAGGTTACATTGTCGCCGGAGCTTGAACGGCTCGCAGCCGCAGGCACCCCGGCGGCCGTCTCCTGAACAGCCGCCCGCCGGGCAGACCCCGACGGTCGTTCGTCCCGAAGCATTCTGCGGCGGACGTGCCAGTGGATGATTCGCAGGTAGAACATATACCGGTTCTTGAAAGCGAACTGGCCGAACAAATAAGCTTACCCCCGGACGGGGTGATGGTCGATGCGACCATTGGGCATGGAGGCCATAGTTTGTTGTTCGGCCGGAACTTGGGCCCTGAGGCAGTCATCGTCGGCCTGGATCTCGATACAAGCTGCATCCACAGGGCCCAATCTAATTTGGAAAAATTGCAATGCAGGCTCATATTGATTCACGCAAACTTCGCCGACCTGGCCGAGATACTCCCCGAGCACGATATCGACAAGGTCGATTTCATCCTGGCCGACCTCGGTGTCTGCTCGGAGCAGTTGGCACGGGCGGATATGGGCCTGAGCTTTCAGGCGGATATGCCGCTGGATATGCGATTTGACAAAAGAATACAGACCACTGCTGCCGATATAGTAAACGGAGCGGACGAGAAATCACTGGCCGAGTTGATTTACAACTACGGCGAGGACCGGGCCTCGCGGCGGATCGCCCGCTTCATCGTCGAACACCGCCGCAAGAAGCCCATCACGACAACCGGGCAACTGGCACGAATAGTCGCACGGGCACTGGCGACAGGCCGGAAAAAATCCAGGAGCAGGATTCATCCGGCCACAAGGACTTTCCAGGCCCTGCGGATTGCCGTAAACAGGGAACTGGATAACCTTGCCGCGCTGCTTGAAGCCGCACCGGCGTTGCTCAAGCCCGGCGGCAAAATCGCGATAATAAGCTACCACAGCCTGGAAGACAGAATGGTCAAGACGAACTTCAACGAAAACGCAAAGGCGGGCATTTACACCGTCCTGACCAGAAAACCGATTGTGCCCAGCCGCCAAGAAATCGCCCGCAACCGCAGGGCAAGAAGTGCCAAGCTGAGAATAGCCCAAAGAACCACGACCGAATAGCAAGAATGGAGTTTTGCTTATGACCAGCGACGCCAAGGTAGGACTGCTGTTGGGATTGCTGTTCATCTTCATCATCGCCTTTCTTATCAACGGGCTGCCGAGCCTGCGGCATGACAGCAGCAATGAACTTACGGAGATTATGGCCGACTCGCCCGACCCGACAATCGGCATCGACACAAGACGCCTCGATATCATAAACACCACCGCGACCAATGGTATGAGTCTGGCCGACGGCACCGGCGTCGCCGACAGCCGGCAATTGCCCGGCGAAGACGAGATCCGCACCAGAATTCCCCTTGCCAGGATAAATCAGGCGCTCGACCGGCTCAACCAGCCGCAACAGGCCGCCACACCTGAGCCGGCCGCGGCGGCTCCGTCGCTCCAGCCACAGCCGGACCGACGCCAAGATACCGCACCAGCCCGGCCGCGGTACTACGTCGTGCAGCGCAACGACAACCTCAGCCTCATAGCCAGAAAGTTTTATGGACCCCAGCAGGGAAACAAGATAGCCAACATCAGGCGGATTTTCGAAGCCAACAAAGCGCTGCTCAAATCGCCGGACCGACTCCGCGAAGGACAGAAGCTGCTCATTCCCCCCCTGCCGACGGGCACCGCCGGTGCGGGAGTTCTCAGCAGTGCCCTGCTGGAGCCGGTTGAATCGGTAGGACGCAGGCACGCCGTCAGCGGACGGTCCGCCGGGGCCGGCGTACGCCAGTACGTGGTGCGGCCGAATGACAGCCTCTGGAAAATTGCCGCAGAACAGCTCGGCGACGGCAACCGCTACAAGGAAATAGCAAAACTCAACGCCGCGATACTGGACGACGAGGATACCCTGACCGTAGGTATGAAACTGAAGATACCGGCCCGCTGAAACTATGAGACGACCCCTGTGCCCGGCAGAATGACAATGAGGTCGCGGTTCTGTTTCGTATACGTCGTCTTGTTCTTCACCGCCGCATTGATTCTGACCGTGTTCATCCGCAGCGCCAACGACCGGCTGTTCTACAGGCTATGTCGTCTCGAGGCCGAGCAGAGCAGGCTCAAGCAAAGCCTGTGGCGAAAGCAACTGCGCCTCGAAGGCCTGATAAATCCGTCCGCCGTTTATGAGAGGCTCCAGCAGCCCAGCGACCGCGGTCCGTAACGTAAAACGACAATGGTTTGCGACGATACAGCCGGGGATGGAAAAACCTCAGCACAACTCGAACACCACCCGCCGGACAATCGTGGTACTGGCGGCGCTGATGGCGGCATTTCTGGCGCTGGCGGCAAGGTGTCTGTACTTGCAGAAGTTCAAGGGCGACTATTACCGGCGGCTTTCGCTCAGGCAGCAGCGCAAGCTCGTGGTCCAGAAGCCCAGGCGGGGCGACATTCTGGATTGCCGCGGTCGAGTGCTGGCGGCCAGCAACAAGTTCCAGATAATCAAGGCCGAGCCCCGAGTCATCAAGAACCCTGAAAAGCTTGCCCCGGCGCTTGCGCCGATACTCGGCATCGAGGCGATGCAAATCTACAAGCGGATAATGCAAAGTTCCAATCCCGGGTTTGCCCTGCTCAAGGCCGACGCGACGGCTGAGCAATGCGCGGCGGCGAGGAGGTTTTACGGTGTCGGGGTAGAGACACAGTGGCGCAGGCACTATCCGATGGGTGAACTTGCCGCCCACGTTGTGGGCTTTACCAGCCTGGACAACCGCGGTCTCGGCGGGATCGAGCTGAGGTACGACAAGCAGCTCGCCGGGCAGGCCAGGCGGAACGTCTTCTACGCGGACGTCGGTCGCCGACCCATCCGGCTCAAGGCCGTCGCCGGAGATTTCCGGGATGGTTTGAGCATCATCACCACCATCGACGCAACGATTCAGCAGTTTGCGCGGCGCCAGCTTTTGAAAACATACCGTAAGTTCCAGGCCGAGTCGGCCGTGGCCATCGTCGCCGAGCCTAAGACAGGCGCCATTCTTGCGATGGTCAGTTTACCCGACTTCGACCCCGAAAACTTCCGCAACTGCGACCCCAACAATTTCCGCAATCGCGCCTTGACCGACCAGTTCGAGCCGGGCAGCGTCATAAAACCGATCGTTGCGGCCATTGCACTTGATGCGGGGGTGGTCAATACGACGGAAAAGATATTCTGTGAGAACGGCAACTATCACGGCAAAGGCTTTGGGCGGATTACGGAGTATCGCTACCACCGGTACGGCGATATGACGGTCCGGGATATTCTGGTCAAGTCAAGCAACATCGGGATGGCCAAGATAGGGCAAAGGCTGGGAAAGGAAAGGCTTTACAGGGGCCTGAAGCGGTTTGGGTTTGCCAGGCCGACCGGCATCGACCTGCCGGGCGAGGCGGCGGGAATGTTGCGGCCGCCGCAACAGTGGACGGGCTACAGCGTGACGCGAATACCATTCGGCCAGGAAATCACGGTTACCGCCATCCAGCTGGTCAACGCCTACTGCATTCTCGCCAACGGCGGCCGGGCCGTCAGACCTTTTACCGTCAGGGCAACGGTCGGCGACGACGGCAAGCTCATCAAGCTGGAAAAACCTCCTGCCGTTCCCGTGGGTTTTGTGGTCGACCCGGCGGTTGCCAGGTGGGTCATCGGCGATGCTATGGTCGGCGTGGTCGAAGAAGGCACCGGCAAAAGGGCCAGGCTCGAAGGCTGGCAGGTTTTCGGGAAGACCGGCACGGCCAACATTGCCAAGGCCGACGAAAGGGGCTACTCAACCGAAGACTATGTGGCGTCGTTCATTGCAGGTGCTCCTGCGGAGGACCCGGCCGTGGTGGTGCTGGTGTCGGTTCGCAAGCCCAACAAGAGACTGGGCCTGGGGTACACAGGCGGGGCGGTGGCCTCACCCGCCGCCGCAAGAATACTCGAAGAAACCCTCAATTACCTCAGGGTCCCGAAGAGAAAACGCTCCTGAATAAGGTACCAATTTCTCGCGCGTCTCGGGCCTTCGTTGCGACCGGCTCCGAACACAGCGACAAACCGGGCATCATCAGCGTTCCCTACCAGTTCTTATCTCCTCTATGGTGACCAGCCTGACCTCAAGCTTCCCCGGCCACCATTTCCCCCTCTCTCAGCGTTCGCCGCGCTTGATGGGAGTTTTCTGCTGGAAGTAGGAGGGGTTTGTGTTTATATTGTCGCGACGAAGACAATAGGACCGGCTTGCGAGGTGTGCAGATGAAATTGGTGACGTACCGTCGAGACGATGCTGTTTCTTGTGGTGTTTTGACCGATGGGGGAATTGTCGATATTCCTTCGTACTGGGCGGGGCCGAATCCGCCGAGAAGCATCATCGAAATCCTTCGTCGGGGCCAGGAGGCGCTTGAGAAAATCGCCGGCCTGGTGGAAGCCGCGCCGGCATTCGTGCCCGTCGAGCAGGTGGCGCTGCTGGCGCCCATACCGAGGCCGGGCAAGGTCCTGGCGCTGGCCGGCAATTACAGCGAACACATCAAAGAAGCCGCTCTAAAACGCGGCTTCAAGCTGGGGCTTTCGGATTCGCCGAGAAATACGACTGTGCCGCGGCCTTTCCTTATGCCGGCGACCGCCGTGACAGGGCCGGGTGCTGAGATACCCTGGCCGTGCTACAGCCGGCAGCTCGACTACGAAATCGAGCTTGGGGTAGTCATCGGCCGATCCGCTAAATGCGTGCCCGTCAAAGGCGCCTTGGAGTACGTAGCCGGCTACATGATTGTCAACGATGTCTCTGCGCGGAGCGTTACGTTCTCGGCGGGCCGGCAACAGCGGCCGTGGGACGAGTTCTACGACTGGCTCAATGGTAAATGGGCGGACGGTTTCTGTCCGACGGGGCCGTACCTGCTGACGGCCGACGAGGTCGATGAGGTGCAGAATCTAAGGCTCACCCTGAAGGTCAACGGCCGCGTCCGGCAAAACGCCAATACCTCGCAGATGATTTACGGTGTTGCCGACATTGTTTCTTTTTTGAGTCACCTTATGACGCTGGAGCCCGGCGACGTTATCGCCACCGGCACGCCTTCGGGGGAGGCGATTGCGACGGGTGAGTTCCTGGAGCCGGGCGACGTTATCGAAGCAACCATTGACAAGCTTGGTACGCTGAGCAATACTGTCGGAAAAAGACCAGAGCAATTCTACGAACCGTTGAAGGAGATTGGTTGATAGTTCATTGTTTGTTGTTCCCTGTTCATAGTTCATTGAGGAACAACTCCAAAGGTTAACATATGGCCGGTCATTCCCACTGGGCAGGTATAAAACACAAGAAGGCCGCGATTGACGCCAAGCGGGGCAAGGTCTGGAGCAAGATCGCCCGGATGATAATCGTTGCTGCCAGAAACGGCGGAGCCGACCCCGCCAGCAATCTGGCGCTGCGATACGCCATAGACAAGGCCCGGGCTGCCAATATGCCCAAGGACAACATCGAAAAGGCGATCAAGCGCGGCACGGGACAGATCGAAGGCGCCAGCTTCGAGCAGGTCGTTTACGAGGGTTACGGCCCGGCGGGTGTGGCGGTAATGGTCGAAGCGCTGACCGACAACCGCAACCGAACCACGCCCGAGATAAAGAGGCTTTTCGAAAAGCACGGCGGCTCGATGGGGACCACCGGCTGCGTGGCGTGGATGTTCAACAAGAAAGGACTGATCACGGTCGCCACCGACCAGGCCGACGAGGAACAGCTTATGGAAATCGCCCTGGCGGCCGGCGCGGACGATATGGACAATACGGGAGAGGTTTTCGAAATCACCTGCGACCCGCAGGCCTATGAGAAGCTCAAGGCCACGCTGCAGGAAAAAGAAATACCGATGCAGGTCGCGGAGCTGTCGATGGTTCCGCAGACCACGGTTCAGGTAACCGACCGGGCCACGGCCGCCAAGGTCATCGCCCTTATGGAGGCCTTCGAGGACCACGACGACGTCCAGAATACCTACGCCAACTTCGACATTCCCGATGAAATAGTAAGCAGCCTCGGCGACAACTGAGTCGCCCGGCGGCCGCCGACGGTACATCCCCCTATGGCTGACCTTTTCGCTGCAGATCGCTTAGGCGTTGTTTTGCCAGGCTGTATCTTTCTTCGCCCAGCCGGCTGACGATCTTACGGCCGGGATACATTTGCCGGAATTGTTCGCGGAAACTGTCCTCAATCCGGACCGCTTGCCGGTATCGTTCTTCGGCCAGTTGCAGGTTATTAATTTTTTCGGCGACCTGGGCTGCCTTGTAGTGCAGTCGGCCGCAGCCCGGATACAGCTCCACGGCGCGGCCGACGGCCAGCAGGGCCCGGCGATAGTATTGGTCCTTGTCGGCGGAGACGGAATTCTCAGCCAAGAGTACGTAGACATCGGCCAGGTGCTCGAAGTGCTTGTAATCGGCCGGATTCCTGGCGATGGCCTCAAGCAGGTTCTGCCGGGCTTCTTCGAGCCACTTGTGTTGTCCGGCCGCTGACTTCTCGAACCTTTGAATGTAAAGCGCAGCGTTCATCGCCGCCGACACCGGGCTTAGCCGGTCGTCGTCGGCGGCAGCGGCAAGCAGCTTATGCGCGGTTGCATAGTTGCCGCGGCCGGCCTCGAGGTGGGCCCGGCGGATTTTCCCGGTTGCTGCAGCGACCGGCCTGAATATGAACACTATGTATGCACCCGCCAGCAACAGTGCCCCGCCGGCGACAAGTAGTTTCTTGTAGCGCGGCGGCGCTGCAATGGGGGGGCGTGGTTCTGGTCGATCGCTCAGGGCTACAATGCAAGCCAACACCGCCATGAAGCAGGTCAGAAGACCCGGTTCGAAGATGGCGAAATCCACCAGGTTGTGCACGATCACTCCGCACAACCCGGCAGCTAATGCGGCAATGGTAAAGCGTTGGGCCGGACCCCTCACGTCACCGGCGGCCGCCAGGCCGAAGCCCGCAATAAAGGCGATCACCGGCATAAGGAACAGCATTATGAAGGCGGCCTGCCGCTCGGCGGGACTGGCCGCATCAGCGGTGGTGATAAGAAGCGGTCTGGCAGCCAGCAGTACGGTCGATATTGCTATGGCGGTAACGACGGCGGTGGTATGGAAGGCGGGATCACGAAGGCGCGGTTTCTGCATCAGCCGGTCGGCTGGCCACAATACAGCCCCCGCCACAGGCCAACAAATCAGCATGAGAAACCCCAATGCTCCTGCCGGGCCGAATTGAGTCAGAACGCTCAGGACAAAGTTGTGAGGGTCGCAAACGCTTTCCGGTGCCGAGGCCGGCTTGTAGCGGGTGTAGAAATAGCCGAAATTGCCGCCGCCGACGCCGGTGAGCGGATGGTCGGCATACATTTGCGCCGAGGCCTTCCAGTACTGCCACCGCACCAGCATCGAGTTGCCGCCGGGCAGGCGACCGCACTTCAAGCCGTAACCGGCTGTTGCGACAACGCCAGCGGCTGCAATTAGACCCACCGCAACAAGAATCGTTCGCCGGCGCCCGGCAAGGCGCTCGGGAACAAACCCACGGCCGGCAAAGACCACCGCCGCCGGCACAAGCGCCAGAATCGCACCTTTGCTGGCCGTGATGAACAGACCGAAAGCGATGGTTGCCGTTGCTGCAGCACAGGCCACCAGCCGCGCCGCGGCCGAGGGGTCCGAGTTGCGTGTTTTCAGCTTGCCGACGAGCAGCGCCGCCGCGCAGCCCAGGGCCAGCAGCGCAAACGAGCCTGCAGAGTTGGCGGTGGTGAAGAACCCGTGTGGGCCGCGGGAGTAGAGCCTGTGCTCAAAGAGCGTTTGTTCGAAGCTGCCTGGTTCAATGCCGAGAGGGCCCAGCAAGCTGTTGGGGTCGCGGTCGTACTGGGCGACCATCATCGGGTTGGTGAAAAAGAATTGTTCCGCGCACTGGTACGCTGAGACGACGCCGCAGGCAACCACAACCGTCAGCACCAGCCTTATCTTCGCGGGCGAATCGAGGATCCGTATCAACACCACCGCCATAAGCATAGGTGCCGCCATCGTCACCGAGCTTGTGATTGCGGTGCGCTTATCGCCGGCCTGGATGCCGGCAACGACCGCCGCGGCCATAAAGATGAGCAGGCCCGCAAGAAACGGTTTAGGCACGTGCACCTTTCGGGAGGTACAGACCGCCCAGGTCAGCCAGAAGCCCGCCGCAACCAGCAGCACCGACGACAGTATCAGGCTGTGAAGGTTGTCGCTGATGTTGAACGGGCGGGTGCTCCAGCGAGCCGGCGGGCCCTCGGCGAACGTCAGCCGAAGCGCCAGCACGCACAGGAAAACCACCAGCACCGCGTAATCGACGGCGGTTCGGCCGGTTAAGTGTGCGGGTTTATCCCTGTGTCTTGCCGGTGTCATTTGCGGCGGCGGTCTCCAGGATGCCGACGATCACCAGAACCAGAACGGCCTGTGTGAAGATCAGGACTGCCCCGACCCTGCCGACCTGATACAGGAAGGTCGCCCCCAGGCCGGTCGTCAGCGTCGCCAGGTACAGCGTCAGGACGGCCTGGGTGTCGCTGAGGCCGAGCCGGCTCAGGCGGTGCGAGAAGTGCTGGGTATCGCCGACGAAGGGACTTTTGCCCTGTCTCAATCGAATCAGCGTAACGCTGAGGAAGTCGTAAAGCGGCACGGCCATAACTATCACCGGCAGGAACACGCAGTACCATCGGCCGCTGGCGGCCTGCTGGTAATACGTCGTCCGCAGCGTCAAAATCGCCACGAAAAATCCCGTCACAAGCGACCCCGCGTCGCCCATAAACACCCTCGCCGGGGGGAAGTTGTGCACCAGAAAGCCCAGCAGTGTGCCTACCAGCAGGATTGCCACCGCCGCCACGAACACCTGCCCCGCCGTAACAGCCGCGGCCAGCAAAATCCCTGCCGCGATTGTCGCGATACCGGCAGAAAGGCCGTCCATATTGTCCAGAAAGTTGAATGCATTTATTATCAATACTATCCAGAATGCCGACAGGGCCGTCGTGACAATCCGGTTGTGTATGAAGAACTCCACCCTCGTTTCGGTGAAGCCCGCCACAGCAATGGCGGCGGTGAACTGAACCGCCAGCTTCGCCCACGGCCCCAGGTGCCTTATGTCGTCCCACAATCCCAGCGCGAACAAGACAAAGCCGCAAAGCAGGATGATAATCAGCTCGTGGCTTCTGGCGACGAAGTCGGCTGCGGCGACGTTTGCCTGCTCGGCCAGGCGAGGCGGAATACCCTGCAGCCAGATAAAGACCGCCCCCCCAACCACAACCACCGAGATGGTGGCGAAGATCGCTATTCCACCACCCAGCGGCACGGTGCGGTCGGCGAATCTGTCGGCGGCCGGCCGGCAGACAAAACCGACCCGCCGGGCGATCGCCGCCGCAACGCCGGTCAGAATCGTCGATAAAATAAACGACCCCGCAAGAAGCCCTATTGCCACTATGGTCGGCGTGTTGATCGTCTTGCTCCTTCGGTATCCCTTAATTGTTCAAGTAACCGCGCCCGCACCCGAGCAAAGAAATCAAGGTACACCTGCTGGGTGTAGTCCGGATAGGTGTACTCAAGCGGCCTCCAGCGACCCTTCTCAAAGATCAGAGTCACCTCGGCGTAAATCTTTTTCCCGATATATATACGGTGTGCGTAGTTCTTTGTTGTGGCCAGCACCAGTTTGGAAGGCTCAATAATGCCCGGGTCCAGGTTTACGGGCCTGGGCAAAGGCAGTTGCAGCTTCGCCGCCAGGCGTTTTTCGAGTTTGTTTGTTCTTAGCTTGATCCCCGCCAGTTTCACCGGGTCGATGAGCTTTTCTATGCTCAGCAACTGCCGCAGGATATTGCCTCCGGTCTGCTGCTTGTAGTAGTCGGTCTGGTCGAAAGGCCAGATGTCGCTGGCCAGGTCGGCGTGCCCGAAGGCGTGCTCGACGGCCTCGCGACCGGCCAGCAGGCATCGCCGGTCGGCGCCCAGCATTGCCACAACCAGTTTCGCAGGCCCTGGGGCCTTTAGCTGCCACATCGGCAAGGTCACCCGCAAGAACTTCTCACGACAGGCTTTCTTTGAGCCGCTTGACGATTTCCACGCACCGCCCCGCCGCCTGTTCGATAGGAACGCTGTGGCCGTTTGGTTCGCTCCGTAATTTGATTTCCACGTTGCCCTGGGCCACGGATTTGCGACCCACCGTCACCCGCACCGGTATGCCGATGAGGTCGGCGTCCTTGAATTTCACCCCGCCGCGCAGTACGCGGTCGTCGAGCAGTGTTTCGATACCGTTATCGAGAAGCCGGCGGTAAATGGCCTCGGCGGCGCCGGCAACCTCGCCGTCCTCCTGGTTGACGCAGGTAACCAGCACCTCGAACGGCGCGATTGTCACCGGAAAGATGATGCCGTCCCTGTCGCTGCACGTTTCTATCGCCGCAGCGAGGATTCGGTTTATTCCGATGCCGTAGCAGCCCATAAGACAGGGCTTTTCCACCCCATTGTCGTCAAGAAAAGTTGCGCCGAGTTTTTCACTGTACTTGGTTCCGAGCTTGAAGACCTGACCCACCTCGATGCCGCGACTGAACAGAAGTTTCTTGCCCTTGTAGGTATCGTCGGGCGTGGCCTTGCGGATATCGGCGACGATTATATTGTCGCCCTCGAGCGGGAAATCCCTGCCGGGGACCACGTTCCTGAGGTGGTAGTCGGTCTCGTTGGCGCCGGCGACCCCCACGGCCATCGCCGCCACCGCGTGGTCGATAATGATCTTAAAAGGCGGTTTCTTTAACCCTATCGGTCCCGCAAAGCCGACCTTTGCGCCCGTTACCGTTTCAATGGTCTTTTCGTCGGCCAGGCTGATATGCTTGCCGCCGACCGCCTGGGTGAGTTTTTCTTGATTGAGTTCGTGGTCACCGCGCACCAGTGCCACCACCACCTCACTGCCGGCCGAATATATCAGCGTCTTTATCATTTGTTTCGGCTCGGTCTTGAGAAAGCTGCACACCGCCTCGATGCTGCCTATGCCCGGCGTATGCACCTTCTCCGGCGGGGGTATTTCACCCTGAGCCTTTTGTTTCGGTACCGGGTCAACCGGCGCCTTTTCGAGGTTCGCTGCGTACGAACCATCCTCGGTCGAAACAATCACATCTTCGCCCGATTCGCAGGGAATCGTAAACTGGTGCGAGCCGGAGCCGCCCATCTCGCCCGACTCGGCCTCCACGATGACGTACTTCAACCCGCACCGACTGAATATCCGGCAGTAAGCGTCGTACATAAGCCTGTACGTTTCATCGAGGCTTTCGGCGCTGTCGTGGAAGCTGTAGGCGTCTTTCATTATGAACTCCCGCGAGCGGATTACGCCGAACCGCGGCCGGAACTCATCCCGGAACTTGAAACTTATCTGGTACAGGTTGACCGGCAGTTGCCTGTACGAGCTTATCTCCCCGGCCGCCAGGGCCGTTACGACCTCCTCGGCGGTCGGAGCCAGGACATTGAGCCGGCCGTGGCGGTCCTCGAACCGGGCCATCGTTTCGCCGTAGTCGATATCCCGGCCGGTCTTCTGCCACAGCTCAATGGGCTGAACCGACGGCATAAGAATCTCCTGGGCGCCGGTGCGGTCCATTTCCTGCCGCACTATCTCGATGATTTTCTTCAGGCACCGCCACCCGAGCGGCAGGTACGTGTAGGTGCCGCTTGCAACCTTTCGTACAAGACCAGCCCGAATCATAAGCCTGTGGCTGGCTATCTCGGCGTCGGCGGGAGCCTGCTTAACCGTCGGTATGAACATTCGGCTGTATTTCATAGTCGGTCCTCGGTTAACTGCCTGTGTGGGCCTACGGAACCGGTTTTATAGTCCACCCGCACCGTCCTTGCAAGGCAAAAAGCCGGCACCCCGCACCGGACCACCGCCACGGCTGGCCGAAAAAATCACTGCAAAATCACGTTGGTTGAAGGACAGCGGTGCGTTAAAATTTCAGCCTCGACGGCAGTTCAAAAGCATTGTTCATACTGCAAAAAGCTCCGACAGGTGCGCCTCCATCCGGGCGCCCGGATACGGTTATGGCCGCAAAGCAGGATACCGGTGTTTCAGCGTTGACCAGGGGCAGTCGCTTGGGGAAGTATCGTCTGTACAGCCGGCTGGACCACGGCGGCAGCTCGGAGGTCTGGAAGGCCAGGGACTGCGTCGAGGGCACGTGGGTGGCGCTGAAGATACCCCTGCGGCAGGTCCGCGATGTCCGCGATGCGGCCGCCTTCTCCAGGGAGCTGCGACTGCTCAGCAAGCTGCGGCATCGCCATATAATGCCTTTGAAGAACGCCGACATCATAGACGGCTGCCTGGTGCTGGCGACCGAGTTGTCCGTCCGCACGCTCGACGATTGCTCCAGGCCGATGTCGGTTCGCCGAATCCTTTCGGTGTTGGTGCAGGTGCTGGATGGCCTGGCCTACGCGCATCGAAACAGACTCGTCCACTGCGACGTAACGCCGGGCAACATCTTTCTTTTTCCGAACGGCCACGCGGCCCTGGGTGATTTCGGCATTTCGCTCGAACTCAAGGGCAAACCCAAGACCATCGACGATTTCGGAACACCCGGCTACGTCGCGCCGGAGCAGGCATACGGCCGGCCCACCTACCGCAGCGATTGCTTTGCGGTAGGGCTTATCCTGTACGAGTTTGTCACAGGGGTGCTGCCGCGATGGCCTTTTCGCTGGCCGCTGCGAGGACAAAAGCGCTTTCGCGAACTGACCAGTGCTGCGATGACCGACTTCATCAGGAAAGCGCTGGCCGTAGACCCGCAGAAGCGATTTGCCGACGCAGGGGAAATGCTCACCGCCTTGCTGGAGGCCACCCCGAAGGCCCTGCGTAAGAAGCTGTTGCAGCGAGGCCATGAGCGACGTAGCCCCGACTGGCGAAAACTGAGGCGGCAGAGCTTCGTCAAGCGCTACGCGAAGGTCCTGAACGGGGTGTTTGACTGCGTCGAGTGCGGTGAACCAATAGCCGAGGCTATGGCACTGTGCCCGTGGTGCGGCACGGACCGCAACCGGTTCGACGACCGCAGCAGGTTCGATTACGTTTGCCCTCGATGCCATAAGGGTGTTCTGGCCGAGTGGCGGTTTTGCCCGTGGTGCTATGGCGCGGGCTTCGCCGCACCGAGCCGGACCCGTACGAAGGGGGTCCGCTACAACGGCAAGTGCAGGTATTGCGGTGGTGAGTTGATGAGGTTTATGCGGTATTGTCCCTGGTGTCGGCGCAAGGTTCGTCGGCCGTGGTATGTGCGCCCATTTCCGCAGGTTTGCAGCCGCTGCGGTTGGGCCGTTGATACCGATTACTGGCATTACTGCCCCTGGTGCGGACAGGCCCTGTTGTAAGGCTTCGCGGCGACCGCCCGGGCGTGTCTGGTCGTTCATTGCGACAACGGTCGGCCGGGAAAAAATTACGGGCACTACCGATAAAACCGCCGCCCTTGCGGAGTCGACCTGGTCATTTGCTTGCCGGCTGCCCTGTCGGTGTTTGTCTCTTGAACGGGCGATGCGGTTGTAGTACAATATCTGCAACAATGCACGGAGGCACGGGGTGACAGCTCCCTTTGTCGGCAAACCGGACTTGCCCGAGCAAGAATTCGCATTGCTGCTGTCATTGTGGAGAAAAGAGGGTGTTCCATACACGCAGGTCAAAGACAGCTGTCGCTGCTTGCGGCAGAACCGGCTTCGGAGGGGTTTTAGCCATACTGGGTGTGACTGGCTGCGTCCTGGGCGGCGTGTTCGCTGCCGCCACGGCAGGGTCGATTACGCCGCCCGGCGCAGCAGTCGTGGCCGCTGCTGAAGCTTCCGCCGCCGAATCCAGTACCGCAACGCCGCCGGGCAACTGGCAGACCATCCGGATGCGGGTGACGGCGTATTGTCCCTGCCGGAAATGCTGCGGAGAATATGCCGACGGTATCACCGCAAGCGGCCACAGGATTCGCCCGGGCGACAGGTTCGTGGCAGCCGATGCGAGCTTGCCGTTTGGTACGGTCGTTGTTGTGCCGGGTTACAACGGTGGCCGGGCCGTGAAAGTTCTGGACCGGGGCGGTGCCATTCGCGGTAACCGCCTGGACGTGTTCTTCAACTCGCATCAGCAGGCCCTGGAGTGGGGCGTCAAATACCTCAACGTCAGGGTTCGTACCGAAAATCGCGGCCAATAATCCATCCACCGGCCGGGCCGGTACGGCAAAAAACCCTGGCCGGGTGAACCACCCCGTGGTAGAATCGTATAGAGTTTGTCCGATTATCACGCGGGCGCCGTACCGATGTTTTTTCTTTATATGACTTTGTTGTCTTTTATTAGGAGGCGCGAAAATGTTGCTTTCAACTTCACATCCTCACAGGCGAAAACACTCCGTGCACGTGCTGTCGGTGCTGCTGGTCTCACTGATTGTTACAGCG
>CAYSBK010000043.1:0-15285 GCA_964429265.1 uncultured Pirellulales bacterium
ACCACTGCCGCGGGATGTCGCTTTCTTTCAACTGTATTTTCTGTTCCATCGAGACCGTCTCCGAAAAACTGTTTCCAGGTCGCTAAACACCTGCATTTTTGTAGGAGATGCCGGGGGATATGTCAAGGAAAATCAGCGAATTTTTCGGGAGCCTCGGTGGTGTGGAGGAGCCTGATTTGCTCAGGGCCGGGACGCCGGGCGATGCCCGGTCTGGATGGTCCGGTGTCAAGGCGGGTCGGACGAACACGTCAGAGGGGTGAGGAAAAACGGCAAGGCCCGTGCAGACAGGGCGATTCTTGGGAAGAGTGTGTGGTGGCCCGGGGCCAGGATTTCCTCCGGCGGTGCCGGTGGCTTTGGTATAATTGACGCCAGCGTAATGCTGAGCGCAGCAATTCCTGGGGCAGTCTTGAGGGAAATGTATGCGGGAAGCGCTGGCATTGGTGAGAAGTCCTGTTGTAGCAGACGGTGAAGAAGCCAAAGTGCTGCCGGTTATACTTGTGATCGGAGGTATTGGCTTGGCGGTTATTTTGTGTTTATTGATGCCTGTATTTCTAATGTTAATTCGCATGGGACGCCGGTCGGTATGATGATTATGGCGTACGAGGACTCATTGAGGTCAAGACCTCGTGGAAGCCGGGGACAGACGCAGGCCGAGAATACGGTGTTGACCGCCGAGTATCAGCGAACCGAGGATGCGTGGGCTGTTGCCGGTGGTGTTTGCTGGCTGTGGTAGCGGCGCGTAGTTTCGGCTTTGTTGAGTCACAATTAGTGGGAAAGGGGCTGCGAGTTAACGCAGCCCTTTCTTTTTGTGGGGCGCGGGGCGATGGGAACGGAGCCAAGTGAACAGAGCAACATTGATGTCGAGCGGGTGCTCGACACCGCGGTGGCGTTGCGGGAGAGGTGGAACGACGCGGAGCAGCGGACGTGGCAGGGGCAACAGAAGAACTGGGGAACGAGGATTCGAACCTCGACTAACTGATCCAGAGTCAGTCGTGCTACCGTTACACTATTCCCCAAGCGGTTTCCGGGGCAGCCCGGCAAGCCTTCTTGCGAGTTTACATTGGATCGGGCGGAACTGCAAGGAGATTCACCGCAGGCTTTGACGCTGCACCACAGGCCAAAAGAGCCTGATGCCGGATGTCAACAAGCCGGATGGCGTGTTGCGGGGGGACAGCGGCGGCGAGGCATACAGGGGCGCTGTCCCGCAGGGTGCGATAGTACGCCCGGCAGGATTCGAACCTGCGACCTCCGGTTTAGGAAACCGATGCTCTATCCTACTGAGCTACGGGCGCGCGGTTGTGATTTTTCTGCATAACAACTGCTTCTCGCGGCTGCGGCGATGCTTTCTGCGGCTGGAGAGTTTACCGTGTTTGCGCGAGTATGTCGAGCAGAATCCGTGGTGGTCGGCCGGCGGGGGCAGCGTTTGCCGGCAGTTTTTCTTGTGGAAATGCCGTGTTGTGAATGGGCTTCTCAGCGTCGGCGCCGGTTTCGGGACGTGCGGGACGATTACCGGGGTGGGGCGGTACCTGAAGGAGAAGAAGAGCTCCGTGAAAATAGTAGGGATCGAGCCTGCAACCGCCGAGCACAAGTTACCCGGTATGAAGAGGATATCCGATCTCAGGGCAGACCTGTTGCCGAAGATTCCGGATAAATCGGTGGTAGATGATATTGTCTCGGTGGAGGACGACGATGCGTACGAAACAGCGATACGGCTGGCGCGCGAGGACGGCATTCTCGCGGGGCCGACGACCGGTGCCGTTTTGCACGTTGCCCTTCGATATGCGAGGACACAAGGGCCCGGCGATAGCGATTTCTCCGGATGACGCTTTCAAGTACATAAGCTTCTACGAACCATACGTAAGGGAGCAAGGAAAACCATCGGTATGACCAGGCCCGTATCGGGTCGCGGCCCTACTCAGGCGGTGATAACCTTCCTTACGGTTCGGACCCCCTCGATTATCACCAGCACCGCCAGCGCCAGCAACACCAATGCTATAACTCCAACCGGCGAAAGGTGCCCTTCCAACCGCAAAGGCTCATAGAGGTATTGCTTCACCAGCGTCACCAGTGCCCATACGGTCACGACGTTCATAAACACCACCGGCAGCACGATAAACCAAAGGCGTTTGCCGGTTTTCTTCAGCCACACAGCGATAATCAATGCCACCAGGCCGGCAAGCAGTTGATTACTGCTTCCGAAGACCGGCCAGATGGCCTTCCAGGCCGGTATAGGCTTTCCCTGCGGCCCCCGCAGCGTTATCAGCACGAAAATCGTCGGAAGAATCAGCGTTGCGAGCGTCGAAACGTAACGGGCGTATCCGCTCCTGAGAGCGAAGAACTCCTCGAAGACGTAGCGTCCGAGTCTGGTGGCCGTGTCGAGCGTGGTAAGGATGAATGCCGACAGTGCCAGCAGCCCGAAGGACTTTCCGAGCTCTGCGGGTACACCCAGGAGGGAAGCGAATCTGCTGACGCCCGCAGCGTATATTTGAAGCGGGGGCTGATGCGTAAGGTCATCGGAGCGTCCGAGCATCACGACGGTTGCAAGTGCAATGACGGCCACCAGTCCTTCGAGGAGCATCCCGCCGTAACCGACAAGCCGGGCGTCTGGCTCGGCGTTGAGTTGCTTGGACGAGGTGCCGGAGGCGACGATCGAGTGAAAACCGGAACAGGCTCCACAGGCGACGGTGATAAAGAGCATCGGAAACAGCGCACCGGGATGCGGCACATTCCAGGCGATAAAAGCCGGGTAGTTAATGGCGAATCCTCCCGCAAGTATACCGAGGAACCCGACAAGTACCGAGGCGTACAACAGAAACGACGAGAGGTAGTCCCTGGGCTGCAGGAGAATCCACACCGGCGTGGTCGAGGCCACGAAGCAGTACACAATCAAGATCACCGCCCAGGTTTTCTTCGGGTCGCCGGAGACCAGCCAGGCCATTTTAGCGGGGGGGATGGGCACCTGCTGGCCGGCCCATACGGCCACGAACACCAGCGGCACAAATACCAGTGACGCCCAAAGCAGTGGTACTTTGAGCCTGTTTATGGCCAGGCCGAACAGAATCGCCAGGACGATGAACATAAGTGATGAACTTGCGACCCCGCCATTGTCTTTGAAGGTGGTGGCGGTGAGGTCCGCAAAGACGGTCAGCACATAGACAAGCGTCAGCCAGACAAAGGCAAGCAGCAGACGGTACGTCAGGGCCGACATATGCTCCCTTGCGACGACGGCGATCGATTGTGCGCGGTGGCGTATCGAGGCCACCAGCGCGGAGAAATCAATCACGGCTCCGACGAATATGGTGCCGAGAATAATCCAAAGCAGCACCGGCAGCCAGCCGAACACCAGCGCGGCGATGACAGGTCCGACTATTGGTGCGGCTCCTGCTATAGAGGCGAAATGGTGACCAAGCAGCACCGCCTTGTGTGCGGGGACGCGGTCCACGCCGTCGTAGTCGGTGTGGCTGGGAGTGGGGCGGTTCTCGTCCAGTTCGTAGGTCTCGGCCAGGAATCGGCCGTAAAACCTGTACCCGAGCACGAACGAAACAAATGCAACCAACATTATCGCGGCAAGCATATCCTTTTACTCCGGAAAATGGTAACGGCGATCTTGTTCACGATTTCATTTTCAGTTTCGAGCCGTCGTGCCGGGCGCAGGCTTGCCTGTCGATGCGGCTTGCCTGTGCGGCCGCGCCAGCAGCCTTATCGGCACCTCCTTTACCTCCAGCAGTTCCCTCAGCCGGGCGATGATGAACCGCCGACGGTTCTGGTCGAAAAGTTCCGGCCTGTTGACGAACATAAGCACGGTCACGGGGTTGACGTCTATCTGGGTGGCATAATAAACCCTGGGCGCTGCCTGCTTTGCCCTGCCGATGCCGGACCTCTCGGCTTTTATGGCCTCGAAGGCCTTGTTCAGCCTTGCGGTCGGTATCCAGGTCGTGGCCTGCTTGAATATCGAAGCGGCCGTGTCAAGCATACCCTGAACGTTCCTGCCGGTGGTGGCGGTTGTGAAAACTATGGGCGCGAATTTCAGCCCCGGCAGGACCTTTGTCAAATACTGGGCGTAGTGGCCGGTGGCGGCTGTGCCCTTGGCAAGGTCCCACTTGTTCACCACAATCACGCAGCTCCTGAAATGCTGTTCTATCAGCCGTGCAAGGGCCTTGTCAACCTGGGAAACGGGCACCGTGGCGTCAATGACGAAAAGCACCACGTCGGCCCTGGCGACCGAACGCCTGGCACGAACGTGGCTGTAGAACTCTATACTGTCGGCGATTCTGGCTTTTTTTCTCACGCCGGGCGTGTCGATGACCACCATCGTTCTGCCGTCTTTTTCAAAGCGGACGTCCACCGCATCGCGGGTGGTGCCGGGGGTTTCGCTAACTATCACCCTGGCCGAGCCTACTATGGCGTTGACCAGCGTACTTTTGCCGGCGTTGCGCTTGCCGACGACTGCAAGTTTCATCACCGGCTCGGGGGGAACGTCCGACTCCACGGTGCGGACCTTTTCCAGCACACGCTCGAGCAGCACCTTTTTGTTGAGGTTGTTTTTTACCGAAATGCACAGAAAATCACCCAGTCCCAGCTTCGCGAACTCGCCCGCCGCGGGGAAAAGCTTCGCGTTGTCGGCCTTGTTGGCGACGCCTATTACCTGGACGCCGCGTTTGCGAAGAAGCCGGCCTATCGTCTCATCCAGGGGGGTCAGACCTTCGCGGACGTCCACCATAAAAACGGCCACCGTCGCCGAGGCCAGCGCATCGGCTATCTGCTGCTCGACAAGCTCTGCCAGGTCGTCGCGGTCGACTATGCCGTAGCCGCCGGTGTCGACCAGCTCGAAATAGGTTTCGTTGTGCTCAATTACCGCGCTGACATAATCGCGCGTAACGCCCGGGGTGGGCTCGACGATGGTTATCATCCGGCCCGCCAGCGCGTTGAACAGGCTGCTTTTGCCCACGTTGGGGCGACCGACTATGACCACTTTCGCCAGAGCCATTGCTGCCTTCCGCGAAAAACAAGGCTTCACAAAGTACCCGCCGGCACAGATGCCGCGGCAACTGCTCGGCTGCTGTGCGCCGGAAACCTGCATTCTACCACTGTCACCGTCGATTTAGAAGCGCCGCCTCCGACGCCGCGGCCGGGGGAGCTTTTACCTTGACATTTTGTGGCGGCGTCGCTATCAGTCCAAATTCTAAATCGTAGGGCACCGGCAGCCGATAACTGAACAACTGCCGAAAATTCGGCTAATAACACTTGTGGCCCCGGGTTGCATTGAGGATTCCTGATGGCAAGAACAGGTTCCGGTAATAAATCGTTGGTCGTTGTTGAATCGCCGGCAAAGGCGAAAACGATCAACAAGTACCTCGGGCCCGAGTTCGAAGTGAAATCCTCGATGGGCCACGTTCGGGACCTGCCCGCAAAGGGGCTGAACGTGGACATCGAAAACGGTTTCACGCCCACTTACGATATCCTTCCGGGCAAGAAACGCATCGTAAATTCCCTGAAAGCCGCCGCAAAGAAATGCAAGGACCTCTACCTGGCCACCGACCTCGACCGGGAGGGTGAGGCCATCGCCTGGCATCTGGCGCAGATACTCGGGGTCGATGAGGAAAAAACGTACCGCGTAATATTCAATGCCATAACCCGCTCGGCGATACGGGATGCGTTTTCAAAACCGGGCAGGCTCGATATGGACAAGGTGATGGCACAGCAGGCACGGCGGATACTGGACCGCATCGTCGGTTACCAGATATCGCCTCTTCTGTGGAAGAAGGTTGCGGCGGGGCTGTCCGCAGGCCGTGTGCAGTCCGTGGCCGTGAAAATGATAGTTGAACGCGAGCGCCAGATTCGCAGCTTCAAGCCGAAAGAATACTGGCTCATCCCCGCCGTGTTCACCACGGACCTGGGCGGCGACTACCACGGGCAATGGCGCAGCTTCTTGAGCCGAGGCGGGGAAAAGGAAACCGGTCCGACGGTCGCCGAGCAGGACCAGTGGCTTGCCGGCCACAACGCCTTCAGGGCGGAGCTTGAAAAGATCGGCGACAAGAAGTTCAAGGCCGAGAACGAACAGCAGGCCCGCCGGGTCTTCGAGGCACTGAAAGACGCCGAGTTTCGAGTCATAAACGTCGAGAAAAAGCAGACTCTCTCACGTCAGCCGCTGCCGTTTATAACCTCGACGCTGCAGCAGGTCGCCGCGAACAGGCTGGGCTTCTCGGCCAAGCGCACGATGGCCGTGGCACAGCAGCTTTACGAGGGCATCGACCTGGGGTCGATGGGGTCGCTGGGGCTTATCACATATATGCGAACCGACAGCACGCACCTGTCAGCGGAAGCGCTGACCGAGGCTCGGCAGTACATCGAGAGGAATCTCGGTGCGGATTACCTGCCCCCGAAACCCCGGGTTTACTCGGCGGCGAAACACGCCCAGCAGGCCCACGAGGCAATCAGGCCCACCGATGTCGACCTTACGCCCGAGCAGATAAAACCCTATCTCAACCAGGACCAGTTCAGGCTCTACGACCTGATATGGCGTCGATTCCTGGCCTGCCAGATGACGGCGGCCAAGTGGGACGTTACGAATCTGACCATCGCCGCCGAGACTTGTGTTGGCCGATGCATTTACAAGGCGGCGGGCCGGGTGCTGGTGTTCGACGGTTTTACGAAGCTCTGGCCGACAAGCTCCGACCAGCAGCAACTGCCGCCCGTCGCGGCGGGCCAAGAACTGGCCGTCGTGGACATCGAGCCGCAGCAGCATTTCACCAAGCCGCCCGCGCGATATACCGAAGGCTCACTGGTTAAGGCGCTGGAGAAGGAAGGGATCGGCAGGCCCAGCACCTATGCCGCGATTATCAGCACCATCCAGGACCGCGGCTACGTCCGCCAGCAGGACAAGAAGTTCCACGCCACGGATCTGGGCGAAGTCGTCACAGACAAGCTCCAGGAATACTTCCCTCAGATTATGGATATATCCTTCACTCGCTATATGGAGGACCGCCTGGATAAAATCGAGGACCAGCACCTGGACTGGGTCGCCGTTTTGAAGGAATTTTACGGACCCTTCAAGAACAGTCTCGAAAAGGCCCAGGCCGAAATGAAGCACGCAAAGGCTGAAACGCACCCCAGCCAGTACACGTGCCCGACCTGCGGCAAACCCCTCGTGTACAGGTTCGGCAAGAAGGGGCGTTTCCTGAGCTGCTCGGGTTATCCGCAGTGCAAGTTCGGCTGTCCGTGCGACCAGGAGGGGCGAATGGTCGAGCAAGTAGAAACCGAGCACAACTGTCCCAAGTGCGGCAAGCCGATGGTCTATCGACAGGGACGGTTCGGGCCGTTCCTGGGTTGCAGCGACTATCCGAGTTGCAAGACAACGATCCGCCTGGACAAGAACGGCGAGATCGCGCCTGCCAAACCACCTGCGGAGCCGACGGGCATAAAGTGCTACAAGTGCCGCGAGGGTGAACTTGTCGTACGCCGGAGCAAGCGTGGCCCGTTTCTTGGCTGCAACCGGTTCCCGAAGTGCCGCACGATCGTCAGTTACAAGCAGCTCGAGCGGCTCAAGCAGCTACAGGCCGAGGGCAAGTGGCCGCCGGACAGCTCCGAGCAGGCCGACGAATTACTAGGGCGCAAGAAAGCCCGAAAGGCCGCCGAGGCCGGTACGTAGTGCCAGCCGGAGCCAACGCCGGCGCCGGCAGAACCGAAAAAATGTTAAACAAACCGCCCCGCCGGCGGTATAATATATACAGGCAGCCAACCGCGGTTTTGGGAAGCTTGACCAATGGAAGATGAACCAAAACTGGATGCGAAGCCACTGGAGATCGTCGAGCCGATCGGCAAGCGAGTCCTTATCCGCAAGGACGAGGACAAGAAGCAAACCAAGGGCGGCATCCAACTGCCGGACAACATAGAAATACCGACGATCACCGGGCGGATCGTTTCCATCTCGGCGGAGGTGGAAAACAGCCCCGATTTGCCTCTCAGCAAGTACGACAAGGTCCTGTTCAACCCCAAAGGTGCGATCCCCGTCGATTTCGAAGGCGACAACCGCCTTTTCGTGGTCGACGTCGAAAACGTCGTCGCCGTCTTCCGAAGATAACAATCCCGACCACACGCCTGCACCGGCTTGATGGCCGTTTCTATCGCCTTGAGAGTGCCACGGCTATTTCTTGGGCTCTGATACGTCCTCCAGCTTTACCCGGGGCATCCCGAAGGCACCAGGCCCTGAAGCGTAGGAACGGGGCTTGAGGGAATCGTACACATCATTCGCTGCATCTGGAATACTAACGTCACCGTCTGCTGCCGCAACCACCCAGTCCACCGTTTGTACGGTTACATCCGCAACGCACTGCTTCGCCCGATCAAGCAATGCCGACACGTCGCCTTCCTGCGGCCGCGCTACACCGCAGGCCGCAACCAATACCACGCACAAAACGCACAGAATCTTCCCACGCATCTTCATTGCCCCTTTCTGGGCAAAAAGACCCTGCCGCTGAACGAATGGACCGCTTCCAGAACCCGCCAACGACAACCTTCAGGATGTGGCAAATAAAGGCCATCGCCCCCACCGCCGTCAGCCCCCTCTTGCACGAACTCTCATACCTTCATAATACCGATCGGCGTCCCACGCGAATTAACAGTAGATACCCACGGGCAAGGCCGTGGAACTCTGCCCTTCGGGTTAATACAGGGGTCAATAAACGGGCAGGGGCACAGGGCAATGGGGCCTATCGCGGAGATTGGCAAGCTATTGCCTAGACACGAGTCAAGCAACTATCCCCGGCGCGATTCGAACGCGCAACCTTTGGCTCCGGAGGCCAACGCTCTATCCTGTTGAGCTACGGGGACCCGGTTTTCATATGCAGGTACATTATAAAGAACTGCCCGCATCGCCTGCAACGATACGGGCAGAATTCCTTACCTGTCGGCCGACCTCGCAAAACGCATGGGCGGCCCCAACGTAACTGTGGGTCACAGCATCACCTGCTGCTGATTCGCACGTCGTCGACACGGTAACTAACAGCCGGTAGCGGGTCCTCGGTGTTCGGCATATCCTGGTCGGCCCGGCCGGATGGGCTTCCGCGAAACTCACCGGTGCGGAGCGAAAGGGCATAGACCATCGAGGACGGCTCGGCAAACTTTGCGTTGCTGAGGACTTTGCGACCGTTAATCATAAGCGTGTAGGTTCCCGCGGTGCAATCGGCGTTGATATTGAAATCCATCCATCGGCCGGCCCGGTAGGTCATCAACTCGAGCGGTCTGAGCTTTGGCGGATCCAGATGGCTCAAAGCTGCGCTCGGTACGATGGTGGGACTCTGGCCGGGCCAGGACCACGCCAAATGCAGTGATGCCCTGCCGTGGGCGGACGTAAACTCGATCGTTACGGGCACCTTTTTGCCTTTTTGCATAACGACCTTTCCGGTGCGAGGGCCATTTTCATCAAGGCCGTCAATGACGGTTTTTCCGTCTATCACGAGGCGCAGGCCGTCAGTCGCCTTGGCGGTGAAGGTAACCTCGCCGCTGTAGGGACCTTCGATAAGGCCGCTCCAGCGGGCGCTCCAGTCGTTGCCCTTGTTGTCGCCCCAGTCGTTGTCGAGGCTGGAAAGGGTGTCGCGTTCATCGTCAGAATCACGGAAGTCGGCCTTGTTGAAATAGGTGCCGATCAAGCCGGGCGTGTAGACCTCGGTCTTGCCCTGGCGGGCATCTACGGCGTAAAGCTTGCCCTGGTCGTCGAGGATTATCCGCACGGGCCGGCTGCCCAATTCGCCGAGCAGCTCGATTTCGAGCCTGCCGCGGTTGGTCTGGTCGGCGGCGAGCCGAAAACTGACGCCGGCGGAGGTGCTTTTCGGGAAGACGCGTATGGCGCGGGCATAGTCGGCCGGTTCGCGATCCTGCAACTGGAGGTAGTGGTTGCGACCGTTTTTCTCGGCAGCGACCGTCACCGGCGCCCACAGCGGGCTGTAGGTATTCCAGCCAGGCACACGCGGTCCCGGCAGGAGGTCGTCGAAGTCGTCGTTTACCGGCTCCGTGGCATCGGGATGAACCGGCACCGGGATCCGGCTGACCCAGATATCTTCCTTGTTGACGCTGTACACGGTCCAGATACAGTCTTTTTCGTTTCTGGAACCGTCGCTTCCCCACTCGCTGATGCCGCGAAGGTATTGCGGACCTATATCCTTGGCCCTGCCTTCGTACCGCTCGGGTGGGACCTCGCCGTGCATCACGCGCATATCACGGTAGGTGATGCCGTCGTCGCTGACCGTTATGACCATCGGCCAGCGATGCTCTCTCTGTGGGATGTAAATCATAGCATACCGGCCGTCGGGCGTCCTCTGGGCCCAGAGCTTTCCGCCGCCGCCTTTGATTCCCGGCGGCACCACCGGCAGCGACCAGGTCTGTCCTTCGTCGAACGACAACGTCACCCAGCCCATTTTGCACAGGCCCACCAGTGCGCCGTCGGGCCGATGGTAGAAACACAGGGCCTTGCCGAACCGCCAGAGCTCGCCCCCTATGTGCGGGACCTCGCCGCCGGGCCAGTTTTTGCCTTCGTGCCATTTCATTTTTCTGTCGCCCAGCAGCAGGCCGTAGTCGCCCTGTTCGAGGAGGGGCTTGTTGTTCAGGGCCTCGCGACAGGCCTGCACGAAGCCCGGGTCTTTGCTTTCGGTGTAGGCGGGCGGGTGGCCGGGTGCCGGCTTTATGAGGGTATAGATTTTACCGAGCTTGTGATCGGGGGTAATCTCGCGGACGTAAAGCCGATCCTTCCTCGATTCGCTGATATTGTCGGTGGGATACCAGCCTGCCGCGAAGACCAGCATCCGGTCGTTGCTTGAATGGAAGAAGTAGAACCGCAGGTTGTAAGCCTTGTTGAAGGGGTAGAGATCCCTGGGCTGGGACCAGTGGAAGCCGTCGGTGCTGGTGGAATAGACCAAGTGGCAAGGGGGATTGTCCTCGCCGACGTGGCTCATATCCCAGACGGCGTAGAGTTTTCCCTTCCAGCAGCCGATGCCGACGTGGTGCTGGTAGGTCCAGCCTTTCTTGTTTTCGTCTTCAGGCGGCAGCGGCGGCGGGTACTTGCGGTTTGCGCGGTTTATCTGAATATTCTGAACGCCCGGGCAGTACAGCAGTCGGCCGTCGGGAGCCTCGGGGTCTGGCAGGTCGGGGCCGATGTACTGGATGGGTATTTCGGGGCTGCCCGGTCCGGTAGCGGGGGGCTGGGCCCCAAGGGCTTTGGCAGGTTCGGGGCTGGCCGTGGTGCCTTCGTCGGCCGTGATTTCGACCTCGCGGCCGTCCACTTCCTTTTCAAGAATTTTGCCGTCGGGGCTTATTTTCAACTCGATATTGCTGCCAAATGCGTCTCCCTCCACCTCGTAGTGTTCCCTGCCGTATTCGAATTGGCGTTTCACCTTGTCGTCCGGGGGCGTATCGCCAAACTCCTTCTTCACCACGGCAAGCACAGCGGGCGGCAGGCTCGAGAAGGCAATTTCCTCTTCCACCTGATAAAGGGTGCCATCCGGACCGACCTCTATCTGTATTTCCCTGCCGTCGGGCGTTCTGGCGCTTATCTCGTAATCACGGATCCCATCGAACTCGCCGTCCTCGATGTTTTCAATGTATGCCTTGCCCAGATGCTGCTTTACGGTCTTCTGGGCGGCTTCCGGCAGAAGGGACAAGTCGGCGTAATCTCTCGAATAGGCCGGAGACCAGGCCAGCGACAGGCCCACACAGAAACAAATCGCCAGAATGTACTTTTTCGTTGCCTGTTTCATTTAATCTTCCTTTCAACACATTCCATCAACTCGGACGCACTATCATTCAATCGTGTAGGAGACGCGGAATGCGCCCTAATTTATGCATTGCAGATTTTCGGTCCGCACGTTATCGACGCGGTACACAACGGCGGGAACAGGCTCTTCGGTGCCGGGCAGGTCCACCCGGCAGAGCCTGTTGCGGTTCTTGTCCGTTCTAAGCCCCGTGCGAAATGAAACCGCATACACCGTAGGCGACGATTCTGCAAACCAGGCGTCCTCCAAAAGCCGCCGGCCGTTCACCGCCACCGAGTACTTTCCGGCGGTACAGTCAAGGCGTATCCTGAACCTGTACCAGGTGTCGGGTCGGTAAGCCATAAGCCCGGCCGCCCGTTTCTCGGGTTTTTCGTCCTCGAAACGCCGATGGAAATCGAAAACCCGGTAGTCCTTCGGCAGTTTCCTGAGGTCGTGGCTCAAGGCCTCCGGCGGCACAATCTCGCGGACCCGGCCCTGCCACTGCCAGAACAGCCGCAGGGCGGCCTTGCCGCGCGACGAGCAGAACTCGATAACAATCGGGGCCTTGACGCCCTTTTGCATAGCAACTTTCCCTCGGCGCGGCCCGTTTTCCGAGAGGCTGTCAATTAGAATCTTGTCGCCGATCTTGACGCGCAGGCCGTCGTTGGCTTCCGCGGTGAACGTTACCTCGCCCGTACAGGGGCCTTCGATGAAGCCGCTCCACCGGGCGCACCAGTCGCTTCCCCTGCTGCTGCCCCAGTCGTGGTCGGCACCGAGCAGCAAGTCAACGCTGTCTTCGGGGTCTTCGAATCCCATATTGTTGAAATAGGTGCCGGCCAGCCCCGCCGCGAACGGGTCGGTAACAGGTCCGGCTTGCGGAGGTTCTTGACCCTGAACGTACTGTATCTGCCCTTTTTCGTTGAAAATGATACGCACGGGCCGCCTGCCCGACTCGCCCAGAAGTTCGATCTTGAGCTTGCCGCGGTCCGCCTGGGCGGCACTGACGGCGAAGGAAATATCCGCCGCCCTGCTCGGCGGAAACGTCCGTATCGCCCGGGCATAATCGGCGGGCTCGCGGTCCTCCAACTGCAGGTAATGGTTGCGGCCTTTCCTGTCCGCAGCGACGCTGACGGGGGCCCAAATCGGGCTGTACGTGTTCCAGCCCGGAACACGCGGACCAATCGGGACATCGTCGAAAGTATCGTCAACGCCCTTTCGTGTCTCGGCGACTATCGGCACGGGAATGCGGCTTACCCAGATGTCTTCCTTGTTGACGCTGTAGATCACCCAGATGCTGTTCTGATCCAGGCTGGCGGCGTCGCCTGCCCACTCCGCAACGCCGCGCAGGTACTGCGGCCCGCCGCCCTTGGCCTCGCCGGCGTAGCGCTGCGGCGGGACCTCCCCGTGTATGACGCGCATATCCCGGAAGGTCACCCCGTCGTCGCTGGTTGTAACCGCCATCGGAAAGCGGCGATGTCGCTGGGGAATATAGACCATCGCGTAGCGGCCGTCGGGCGTCCTTTGGGCCCAGGCCTTGCCGCTGCCGGCCTCGATGGTGGGCGGAATCACCGGCAACGTCCAGGTCTCGCCTTCGTCATAGGACAACGTCACCCAGCCCATCTTGCACAGGCCCACCAGCACGCCGTCCCTGCGGTGGAAGAAACAAAACGCCTTGCCGAATACCCAGAAGCTACCCGCACCGCCTATCCGGCCGTCCGGCCAATTCCTGCCGTCGTGCCACTTCATACGGCGATCGCCCAAAAACACCCCGTAATCCTGCTGCTCAAGCAAAGGACGGTTATTGCAGGCTTCCCGGCAGGCGGCCACGAATCCGTGGTCCCGGGACGTCGTGTAAATGGGCGGGTATGCCGGGCCCGGGTTGATAAGCGTATAGACCGGACCCAGACGATGGTCGGCTGTTATCTCGCGAACCAGAAGCGTCCGCTTTTCGGCCTCACTGATCTTTTCGGTGGGGTAAGCACCGCAGGCAAAGGCCAGCATACGGCCGTTCGAAGCCCGGTAAAAATAGAACCGCAGGTTCCAGCCCAGCCCGTACGGAAAGAGGTCGCGCGGTTGCGTCCAGTGAAATCCATCGGCCGAAGTCGAGTAAACAAGATGGCACGGCGGGACGTCTTCGTCCTTGTGGGTCATATCCCAGACGGCATACAAGCGCCCCTTCCAGCAGCCGATGCCGACGTGGTGCTGGTAGGTCCAGCCCTTGCGGTTCTCCGCTTCGGGCGACAGGTGGGGCGGGTGTTTGCGATTGGCCCGGCTTAGCTGAATGTTCTGCACCCCCGGCGAGTACATCAATCCGCCGTCGGCCGCCCACTGGTCCGCCAGGCCGGGGCCTATGTACTGCATCGGCAACTCGGCACTGCCCGGCTCGGCTGCGATTGCCTCAGGGCCGAGCCCGCGAACACCCAGCGCTGCAACGGCCCAAACCACGATCGTCATAAACGATATCCCGTCCACTTCAAGTGCCCTGCTATTGTGCGTAACTTTGATAAACCACACCTTCAGCCGAACGCTGCTCGGCCGGCATTATACGGATTTTTCGGCCTTGCCGGGGACAGTTTTTGCCGTCAAAATCAAAGTCGCCGCCCGCGTGGGATCGGTGTCTGCAAAACCGACCAAAAACATTTTGACCTTCCCTGCGGCACGGCTATTATTGAGCACCTGAGAACCCGGAAAAGCCGACCGCTGGAGCTCGTGCGACGATGTTTATACCGATGCCGTTTCGATTGCCGTGCTGGCCGCTGAAGCCCGTGCTGGTTGCCGGCGCGTTGATAATGGTGTTGGCCGCAGCGGGGATAATCTTCTCGGTGGTTATGCTGATTGACTGCCTCAAGCGCCCCCGCGAGGGATTCCACAGCCCCATCACGAAAGATGCTGAATACGACAAGCTCATCTGGGCCGCCGCTATCGTGCTGTCGTTGTGGTTCTATTTCATCGGGGCGATAGTTTATTTCTTTGCGGTGTTCAAAGCGAAACCTAAAAACCGCGGCGAGCAATAAGGGGACAATGCTATGACGGTCGAATTACGGTGGCTTGGTCACGCCAGTTTCAGAGTAAGCCATGGATCGACAGTGGTGTATATTGACCCCTGGAAATTGAGTGATGCGCCGCAGGATGCCACGGCCGTGCTGGTCAGCCACGGTCATTACGACCACTACTCGCCTGACGACATTGCCGCGGTCAGCAACGCCGAGACGGTGCTGATAGCACCGGAGGACGTAGCCCGCAGCGAGCGCAACGCCAAGGCCATCAGGCCCGGCGAGACGGTTGAGCTGCCGGGTGTGAGCGTGACGGCTGTGGCTTCCTACAACATAGACAAACAGTTTCATCCTAAGGCGAATAATTGGGTCGGCTTTGTTGTGAACATCGCCGGGCTGCGAATCTATTACGCAGGCGATACGGACTTCATCGAGGAGATGAAGGCCCTCGGCCACATTGACGTTGCGCTTCTGCCGGTGGGTGGCACCTACACGATGGACGCTCAGCAGGCGTCCGCGGCCGCGCAGGCCATCAGGCCGGCCAGGGCCGT
>CAYSBK010000044.1:0-14955 GCA_964429265.1 uncultured Pirellulales bacterium
GGCCCGGCGGATGGAGCTGCTGCTGCGGCTACTTCTTATAGCGCCTGAGCCTGCCCTGGCCGATGGTCGGGCAGAACGTGCGGAACTGCTGTGGGACCTTGAGTTGCCAGAGCTTGCGGGACGCTGGGCCGGCCGGCTGGCCGGGCGAGCACTGCTGCGGGCCGCCGGCTTGGAGGAGGCACGTGCACTGCTGCGGCCGCGGGATGAGCGGCTCGAAGCCCTTGATTTCTTTGCGGATACCGGCTCGGCGGCGAACATCAGGACCACTGCGACCGCCGCCAAAACCGCAAGCATCCTCCTGAAATGGTTTAACCGGAACATCGCTGTTCTCCTTTCCTTCAAGAATTAGCTGCATTGCTGAATGCTTCAGATTCTGTTTTCTCGTTTCTTCGAATCACGTGCGGGCCTCGAGGCTTGAACGAACCCCAGGCTCCACCTGTAATAGGCTGCAGCCGGTCCGTCCGGTAACGATAATTAGATGCGTCAACGCCCCGACCAACAGCCAAAAGAACGCGTTTCCACCGCCACTGTGCAAAGTAACAGGCCTGTTTCGCCGATAGAGGACCCCCGAGGGACGTAACGTGCAAGAATCCGAGGATACGGCCGGCGTATAGACCGGCCCAGAGAACTGGAGAATCAAAATGGACGACGTAATTGCCACACACAGGTCGGTGGAACAAAGCCTTCGGTACCTGTTGACGGCGGTGCGGGACAGCACAGAGGCGATGGCGTTCGTGGACGTCAACGGCGTAATCAAACACGCCAATGCCGCATGGGCCACACTGCACGGTTACAACGAGCCGGGGGAACTGGTCTCGAAGCAGCTTTCGGCCTTTCACAACCAGGACCAGATGCAGAACGAAGTCGCACCCTTTATCGAAGAGGCTAAACGCCGTGGCGTACTTACCGGACCGATGGAGCACACCCGCAGCGACGGCACGCCGTTCTTCACGCAGACCAAGGCGGTGGTGGTCCCCGACGAGCAGGGTCAGCCGGTTGGTCTGGTGCTCTTCGCCACCGACACCACCGAATCCAAACGCGTGGAGGACGAACTGCGTCAGCAATGCGACCAGCTCAGCCAGCGCGTGCAACTTCTGTCGACCGAACTGAGGGCAGCCAACAGCAGGATCGAAGAGGAAAGTGCCGGTCGCGCCGCCGCCGAGCAGAAACTGCAGCGCTACCAGCGGGAGATGCGTGAGATCCTGGGCGAGCTTCAGAAAGCCGTTGAGCACGCAGGTGAGCCGGCGCTTGCACAGGGTGCGGGTGTCGGCGGCAACGGCCAGCAGTAACCCCGCTAGGCGCAGCCAAACATCAAAGGCCCCGACGATTCGGGCTTAAGCCCGCGTTGAGGGCCTTGTTTTTTTGCAGCGGTTGCCGGCGGGGCCAACTTGCCGGGGAATGTCACCACCCAGCGCCGCCATCTTGTGTTTGGAAAAGCCGGGCTTGACAAGTCCGCCGCAACCGGCGAGGATCAGGCCTGTGGTCATGGAACGACAGTGATGTTATACGGCTTGATATTTGACGTTGACGGGGTGATTGCCGATACCGAGCCGCCGACGGCGACGGCGACGATTCGTATGTTCGAGCAGCTATTCGCCGTCAAGGACGTCAGGGCCGAGGACTTCGAAGCCGGCCTGGGCAAGGGGCCGGAGGCCTACATCCTGGCGGCCGCTGAGATTCACGGGCTGCAATTATCCAACCAGCAGCTCACCCGGGCGGTTGCCGCGCGCGAGGAGAACTTTATTTCGCTGCTGCGTGAATCGCCGGTGCCGCCCTTTCCCGGCGTGCTGGAGCTGATGGAAGCCGCACTTGGTCGGCCGGATTTCAGGCTGGCCATCGCCACCTCCAGTTCGCGGAGAATGTCGCAGGTGGTTCTGGAAGGTGCAGGCGTTCCATACGAGAAGATGGCATACGTCTCGGGCAGCGACGTTACGCACAAGAAGCCGCATCCGGAGATTTTTCTGCGTGCGGCCGAGCGTATGGGCATCGAGCCGGGACGCTGCGTGGTTATCGAGGATACGATAGGCGGTGTTCAGGCAGCCCGGGCTGCAGGGACAAAATGCATCGCCGTAACCAACACCACCACGCCGGAGAACCTGGCACAAGCGGACGTGATTTGTCGCTCACTCGAAGAAATCAGCGTCCAGACGATAGTCGACCTGGTTGACGGCAGACCCGTCGGCTCTTAGCCGGCACATTCGAGGGCGGCCTCGGCCAGGGCGCGGATGTTCTCGGCCGGCGTGCCCGGTATGATGCTGTCGGAGGTGCTGAAGATAAACAGGGGGTCTTTGCCGGCCTGTTCGAATATCCTGCGGACCTGCTGTTTAATCTGCGAAGGCGTGCCGTTCTTCAATAGCTGCACCTGGTCGAAGTTGCCGACCATAACGACGCTGCCGCCGAGCTTTTGCCGGGCCTGCGCGAGGTCCTCGATGTCACCGCCGCACGCCGGCGGCGAAAGTGATTCGAGCGCGTGGCCTGCCAGCATTTCACGGTAAACCTCCAGAAGGCCGGCGCATCGGCCGCAGTTGTGAAACAGCACCTTCCGGCCGGCCCCCGCCAGGGCGTCGATGTATTGTTTCTCAAAAGGCAGGATATGTCGGCGGTAAAACTCCGCGCCGACCATAGCACTGTTGGCCACGTTGCCGACCACGCGCATAACGTCGCCGGCCGCCTGTGCGACCCGCGTGCCGACGGCGATGACATCGGCGGTGCAAAGCTCCATAAGGTCGGCATAGAACTCGGGGTTGAGCACAGGGTCGGTAAGCAGATCTTCGAGCTTTCGCAGGCCGTACGCCGAGTTGAAAACGCTGCTGGGCACTCGCGGCAGCACGATTCCTCTGTCGCCGAGGCGGTTTTGGATTCGCGCCAGGTCGCTGAAATCGTATTCGGGCAGGGCCGGCCTGTATCGTCTTACAAGCTCGAGGTCGTCGGGTTTTTTTATCAGGGCCTCGGTCCTTACGTTTCGCAGCTTCATCCAGTCTTTTGTCGGGTCGCCGTGGAAGTCTTCGCCTTCAAGGTTGAACGATTCACTCAGCTCGCCGCCGGGCGTGACAATCCTGTGGGTAAGCCGGCTGCGGCCGTCCGAAAACTCCCATATGTTTTCCCACTGGGCGTTTTCGCGGTCGAAACCGACAGGCTCGAACACGTCGATGCCGACCCGCAGCATAATATCGATGCCGAGCACCTCGTGAAACCTTATCAGGTCGGCGATGACGTCGTCGCTGCGTTCACCTATTACGCAGTTTGGCGGGCCGTCCTGGATGTCGGTATCGGTTACGAACATCGTTACCGGCGTGCGGTCCGGCTCGGCCAGGTTGAAAACGTTCAATAGCCTTTGGCGTGAGTTCATCGCGACGGCTCCTAATACAAACACCGATTCCAAGGCAATCAAGAAAACGGATTGGCCTGTATCGGTCAAGCGCAACTTTCACCCCGGTGGTTCTTGGTCGGCGTTGGGGGTGCGTCCGGGCCGGTCGTAGCCGGAGCCGAGGAAGCGGCGGTCGCAAGCGGCGGTTTCACCCAACCGACATCGACGCCGTCGGCAGCGCCGGCAGGAGATAATCACCCACTACCCTGTCCCAGCTCATCTGCCTGGCCAGCCAGTAGCCGCT
Source organism: uncultured Pirellulales bacterium (assembly GCA_964429265.1). GTDB lineage: Bacteria > Planctomycetota > Phycisphaerae > Sedimentisphaerales > Anaerobacaceae > CAYSBK01. The sequence goes on from CAYSBK010000044.1 coordinate 3,612, forward strand.
CTGAATGAGGCGGTCGATTTGGAGGTTGCTTTTCGGCAGCCGCGTCATTATCTGCCGGGCGAGTTTACCGGCCCGGTCGGCCTCGATGCGGTCGCGCACGGTCCGGTCTATTTGCAGCAGTTGATACAGGTCGGCCGGCGCCTCGTCACCCAGGTCGGTATAGTCGGCCACGATGACGTTGTCGACGTCACGGCCGGCGGTTATGTCGCGCAGGAAACCGAGACACCCGCACACGCTGCTGACCACGCATATGCCACCGAAGCTCAGCGGCTCGAACTGCGAGATGCCGAAAGGCTCGTAGATGCTCTGGCCGAACTCAACGTCGGTGCCTATCCGAAAATCCATGAAGCCGAGATTCTTCGGCATCGCCCGGCCGCAGTTGTCGCCGTCGAAAAACTGGTTGATGAAAACGACCTTGATATTGCGTGAACGGCTGTTGAATCTCTGAATAAGGGTGTACAGTTCGGCCTCGCCGCCGGATAAATCCGGCCAGTTTTCGCGATGTGCCACGGGCCAGCCGTAGGCCGACTCCATACTTTCAATGTCCCCGGCGCTGCGGCGGGCGACCTGTGTCGAAAGCAGAAAGAAAACGCCGCTCCTGCCGTCACTGCGGAAATATTTCTCCAGTTCATCCAAAACCGCCAGGTCCCGCCAGATTCCCTTGCTGACAATCAGCCTGGTTACATGCGTGAACACCACCTCCGGCCAGAAACCCAGCAGCCTCTGGCAGTACAGTTGCAGCTTCGCCTTGGCGCCGATTTTGTCCTCGACCTTGATTTGATAAGCCGGCACGCCGTTGTAAACGACGTTGATATCGGCGGCGGCAAATTGCGGGTCGAGCAGCTTCAGCTCATCAACCACCTGGTTGCCGACCGCGTATATCGTGTCGCAGTGACTCGCCGCGCGCACCAGCGTGTGCTTGAAGAAGTCGTCCTGTCTGCCGAACAGGTCGTCAACGTAGAAACCGCTGCCGGCCGCGCTGTTCAGCACGTTGTAGAACATCGTGTCGTGGCCGGGATGGTTTTCGACTATCCGACGTATCGTGGCGACCTCGTGGGCATAGAAGGCGGTCTTGCACCGGCGGCCGGGCTCGACCATCGCCGCAAGCGTCGTAGGCAGGCCCATAAACTCGTGCGCGACGAACGTGGTCGAGTCGCCGACGGCACCAATCGCTTCCAGCGCCCCAAGTGCCGGTGCGGCCAGACGCACGTACTGTTCGTATTCCCAGAGGTGCTCGTACCTGTCGCTGCGAATGCCGAACTGCTCGTAAAGGCGTCTCTTGAGAAAATCAACCGGCGCCTTCTCAACATTCCTTACGTCGACCAGCAGCACCTCCGGCGTGGTTTCGACGCCGGTCTGCTCATTGACGAACCTTACCCGGCCGTAAACCAGCGGAGCATTGTAAAGCTCTTCGACCTTTCGCAGCGACTGGCTGTGGCGGGTCGCCGCGGTGCCGTTTTCACGGCAGTACAGGACCCTGCCGTTCGGCCCGAGACGTTGTTCGACCGGCAGGTCGTGGGTGAACATCGGGCTTACAAGAATGGACCTGCCGACGGCGTCGCCGTAGCAGCGCGACGTGAAAAGGCCGGCCAGCACCGCACCGATCCCCCCGACCTTGCCGACGGCCTCGTGGGTTACGTGGACAAGCGTTGTTTTATCGGCCATGCTACATTTCCTTCCAGGTTGCAATACGTGCAGCGGCCTCGACGGCCGCGGATCTTTCCATACAAACTATATAAAACAATACGTCCGGGCCAAAAAACGGAGCGAGCGAAAACACCCGGTTGCAGTGTCCGATAAGACCTTTTCAGATTCTTGCCGTCCGCGAAATCGGCACCAAGACGGGCGTGGTGAAGGAAAAATCGCAACGTCGCGGTAATTACCAGAGCCATTGCCGCGCCGGTCCAGCAGCAATAACAGCCGGGCCGGGCGATCGAGCAGATAGTTCCTTTCGTCAGGCAGCAGGTGCAGATTCAAAACAAAGCCACGGTCTACGTCTGTCGCAACTATGCCTGCGATGCGCCGGTCAATACCGTCGAACAACTCAGGACCTTGCTCGAAAACAGCACCGCCACAGGCAATAGCCAGGCGGATTGACGGGGCCTGGCGACGGTCAATCGAGTACGGCTTCTTCCTCGTAGGCGGGCACGGCAACGTCCCAGCCGGTTTGTTCCTCGATGTACCGGCCGAAGCTAAGCGCACTTTGTTCTTCGCCATGGACGACGAACACCTTTCTCGGCGGCGTTTTGAGCTTGCGCAGCCACGCAAGCAACTCTTCGCGGTCGGCGTGTGCCGAGAAGCCGTGCACCTGTTCGATGCGTGCGCGGACGTCACGTGTCTGGCCGAGGATTCGCACCTGCTTTTCGCCTTCGACGATGCGCCTTCCGAGGGTGCCGACGGCCTGGTAGCCGACGAACATTATGGTGCATTCGGGTCTTGAAATATTGTTTGCCAGGTGATGCTTTATCCTTCCGCCGGTGCACATACCCGAGCCGGCGATTACCATAACGGTTCCCCTGATGCTGTTTATGGCCTTTGACTGGCGGGTGGTCTGCACGATGTTCAGCCCGGGAAAATCAAAGGGCGACTCGTCGTCTTCCACCAGCTCGGTCATATCCTCGTCGAAAAGCTCGCGGTGATGTTTGAAGACCTCGGTGATCCTGGCGGCCATCGGGCTATCCAGAAAGACAACGATGGGCCTTATGGCCTCGGCCAGCAGCAATTCGTTGACGTAGTACAAGACCTCCTGCGACCGCTCCAGCGCGAAGCTGGGCACAATGAGGTTGCCGCCGGCCTGCTGGGTTTCGGTGATTATGCGGGCGATTTCGGCCTGGATGTCCTTTGTCGGCTGGTGAAGCCTGTCGCCGTAGGTGGACTCGACAAGCACATAATCGGCCTGCTCGAAAACGGTCGGGTCGCAGACGATCGGCCTGTCGGGCCGGCCGACGTCGCCGGAAAAGATTATGATGCGATGCTGGTCGTCGCGGCGGACCTTCACCCGGATCACGGCCGAGCCGAGCACGTGCCCCGCATCGTAAAACGTCGCCTCAACACCCTGTCCCAGCGGAACAACCTGGCGATATTTGACCGGTTCAAAAAGCGGAAACACGGCCTCGGCGTCGGCGGTGGTATAGAGCGGCACCTCGGGATACGGGCCTTTCCGGCCCTGGCGTTCGTGGCGTTTGCGCTTGAACTCGGCGTCTTCCTGCTGCAGATGCGCCGCGTCGAGCAGGATGATTTTTGCAATCTCGGCGGTGGCGGCCGTACAGTAAATCCTGCCTTTGAAGCCGTCCTTGACCAGTTTCGGCAGGTAGCCGCAGTGGTCCAGGTGGGCATGAGTCAGCAGGACCGCGTCGATGCTTTTGGGTGGCACCGCCAGAGGCTCCCAGTTGCGCCCGGCGAACTGGCGCTCCTGGTACAGGCCGCAGTCAACCAGGATGCGCGTTCCGTTGGCATCGAGAAGGTGTCTTGAGCCGGTGACATTTTGCGCGGCACCGAGAAACCTGAGTTTGATTTGCCCCGGTCTGTGTTTTCGAAAAAGCGACATTTGCAGTGCAATTCTACGCGGCCCGGCCCTGCTGTCAAGTGTGACGCGAAATACCAAGAGATTGGTTGGTAGGCCGCACCGGCCTGTAAACCGCTGTTGTCAGCCGACAGAGAGCTTCAGGTTGAAATCCCTGGCGGTAGTGCTGCTGATTTCTTCCAGCGACGCCGAGGCGAAATCGAGGCCGGTCCATTTTTCCGCCCGCCGGCTGTCTATCAGCCGTTTCACCTCGGCCAGTCGTTCGCTGAGCAGGTCGTAGTCCTGCCGCTCGATAATCGTTTTCACAGCGTCTTTTTGAATCATACTGAAGGAACCGCCCACCACCAGCACACCTGCATCGATGTACTGCGGAATGTTGTCGCAGTTGGTTCCGCCGGTAGGCACGATGCTTATGGTCCTGTGAATGGCCGGGTCGATGGCTTTGACAAAAGCCGCACCGCCCAACTGCCTGGCCGGGAACAACTTGCACAGGTTGGCGCCCTTCGAGAACTCCGCCAGTATTTCGCTGACCGACCCGCAACCGGCAATCATCGTCACCTTGCCCGCAAACCTGTCGTAGCTTTCCTGCCGGAAGTTGCCCGCTGAAACCAGAAAATCCACCCCGGCTTCGACGGCTTGTTCCACTGACGGCAGTGGGTCATCGCTGTGTACCCGGTTATAGCGCTGCAGCATCTCAGGAAAATCGATCAGGCTGGCGGCACCAACGACGAACTCCGGCATTTCGCGCCGCAGGCGCGCTATCTTTTCCAGCGGCCTGGCTATTCTGCAGGTCACTTCCATATTGTTCAGACCAGCCTTGTTCAAGGCCTCGGCGGTACGGACCACGTCGAGCTTATCCTGGTTGAAAACCAGTATCAACCCGTCCCGCAACAGTGTCGTCAGCGTGCGCTTGACGTCCATCGCCTGCTCCTCACAGCCGCCTGAAGTGGAAGCCGCCATCGACGTTGATAACCTGGCCCGTCGAAAAATCCAGCCTGCCTTCGACGATTGCCCTGACCGCCTGGGCGACGTCCTCGGGTCGGCCCCATCTTCGAATCGGCGTCAATCCGTCGGCAATGAGCCTGTCATATTTTTCCTTTACCGGCCGGGTCATATCGGTGGCGATGATGCCCGGGCGAATCTCGAACACGACGATGCCGTGCTCGGCCAGCCGGTCGGCGTACAGGCTGGTCATCATACTGACGCCCGCCTTGCTAATGCAATACTGGCCCCGCGTGGTGCTGCTGGTGTACGCCGACATCGAGCCGATGTTGATGATGCGCGGCCGACGTTCAGGGTGCTGCTTTTTCTGTTCTATCATCCACCTTGCAACGGCCTGGGTCAGGAAATAAGGGCCTTTCAGGTTCACAGCCACAACCCGGTCGAAACTTTCTTCGGTTTCTTCGAGTATATCAACTCGCTTTGCCGGTGCGATGCCGGCATTGTTGACAAGAAGGTCGCAGCGGCCGAAGCGTTCCCTCATCAGCCTGATAACAGCGGCCCGGTCCTGGCGGCTGCTTACGTCGCTGCGAACAACTTCACATTCTGCCGCGATACTCTCAATTTCTTTCTGAGTTTGCCGGGCGAACGTATCGTCGGCCTTACCGTCATCGGTAACATCGAAATGGGTGACTACCAGATTGTAAGCCAGCGACGCAAGCTCCTTGGCGACCGCCGCTCCTATGCCTCTGCTGGCGCCGGTAACCAGAGCTACGGGTTTGTCTGCCATTTTTCAGTGCCTCATTATCAGCTTGCCGACACCTTCTTCACCAGTCAGAAAGCGTAGGCCGGTCGTTATCGTTTGTTCGGTCATCCTGCCGGCGTGCCAATCTTCGGGCTTTTTCATATATCGGCCCGTAAATCTCCTTATCCCTTACCGCACAGCCGACCGGACCGCCGGCACTCATCATCCGGCTGCACTTGCTGCAGGTTGTGCAAAGCCTTTTTCCATCGAGCCGGCCGATGCGAATAATATCCCTTGCGAAATCCGGATATGCAAGGGCCAGCCTGCCTGCCGCGACAATCTTTGCCAGGCCCTTCGCCTTGATGGCGGCGGCGACATTAGGCATAACCGCTCCAAGCCAGCTATAGCCGGTGCCCACCACGACAAGCTCGCCGAACTGTTTCTGAATCGTGCCGGCCAGGTTGATTAACCTGTGCACGCCGGTAAGGGGATGCTCGGGCGGACGGTACAAGCGATTATGTGCCCGGTTGAACGGCCGGGTGTAATGGGGGTTGTAGTGGGGGTCGCCGGCGGTGACGTTTATCAGCCGCACGCCGCGGTCAAGCAGGGCCCCAAGCAGCATCTTCGGCTCGGTCAGGTCCGGCTTTGTGTAATCACTTTTGTCGACACCCCAGCCGTACGGGTACGGCACCGCATCGTACAGCCCCAGCCGAACGGCAACGGTCGCATCGGGACCGAGCCTGTCACGAATCCCATCCACAACTTCAAGCAGAAACCTCGTGCGGTTTTCAAACGAGCCGCCGTATCGTCCTTCCCGGGTATGGCAGGCAAGAAGCTCGCTGACAAGATAGCCGTGGCACGCCTTTATATCGACGGCGTCGAAACCCACCTCGAATGCCAGGGTTGCCGCTTCGACATAAGCACCTGCCAGATTTTCCAGATATTCGTCGGTAAGTACGGGCACCTCCGGCGGTATCTTGCTTTGCGCGGTCGGCTCGGGCGTGGCGGCGGGGCTTAGGGCATCCCGGTATGGGTCCCGCTGGCACAGAAGCGGCTGTGCCGTGCCTTTGGGCCTGCTGTACCGGCCGGAATGGGTCAACTGCAGAACCACCACGGGCCTGTGCTGCGCCCCCATACTCGCCGCTGCCGCCCGGCGGATATGCCTCACCAGGGCTGCGAAGGCATCTTTACTTTCATTGTGCAGCCATAGCTGGCGCGGATTGGACCTGCCCTCGGCTGCTACGGCGGTCGCTTCCACCCATATCAGCCCCGCCCCGCCGGCAGCAAACCTTTCGTAGCGTCGCAACGTAAGCTCGCCCGGTCTGCCCAGCGCATCGCCGTCACAGCCCTCCATAGGATGGGTCCCAAGGCTGTTGGGTATGACCAGGCCGGCCACTGGGACGGGCTCAGCCAGAATCGAGGTATCTTCGGACGCATCGATATCAACCCCCAGCACCTCGGCCAGTTGCTCCAGTTGGCGGACATCGGCCGGCCGGCGTCTGGGCCGGCGGCCGGTGGTATCGTCACTCGCTCGCTTCATTTTCCCCCGGCAGCTCGAACCACGAAACAGTGCCAAACCAACTGCGTCACGGCGGTACGGTATCAGCTACGGGCTGCCGTGTCAAATTACGGCCTGCGGCCAGCACCAGGCAGGGATTGTCTCGTCGGTAATGCGAGCCGTCGCCGTGGCGGGGCCCGCGCAATTTTCTGGAATGCACACAACTTTGCTGGCATAATGGTCGGCACTGCCGCCACAACCGAACCAGTGTGCGGCGAAGCAACGGCTGCTCGGCCGGGATAACGTGGTGTCTTGAAGATATGTGAGCAACAGGAGCGTTTCGATGAAGAAAAAAGCTGTTCGTACCGGAATTGTGGGGGCCGGCTTCGCGGCCAAGTTTCACTACGAGGCGGTAAGCAAATTATACGGCACGGATGCTGAAGTGGTCGGGGTTTTCTGCCGCACCAGGCAAACCCGGGAGGATTTCGCACGACAGCGCGGTATCAGGGCGTTCGAGAGCCTTGAAGAGCTGCTGGACGCCGTGGACGTGGTTCATATCTGCACGCCGCCGGTTTCGCACGAGCCGATCGCGATCGCTGCCCTTGAAAGGGACAAGTTCGCAATCGTCGAAAAACCCCTGACCGGTTTCTTTGGCGACGGCTCGGAGGACTTCAACGGGGAAAACTACCCGAAGCAGAAGGCCCTTGACGCTGCCTTGGCCAGCATAGAACGCATGCTGGCGGCCGAAGAGAAAAGCCGCGGCCGAATACTCTACGCGGAAAACTGGGTGTATGCCCCGGCGATTCAGAAAGAATGCGAGATCATCCGAAAGACAGGCGCACAGATACTCTGGATGCACGGCGAGGAGTCGCACTCCGGCTCGCACTCGTCCGTTTACGGCTACTGGAAGCACTCCGGCGGCGGCGTGATGCTCAGCAAGGGCTGCCATCCGCTGACGGCAGCACTGTACTTCAAGCGAGTCGAGGGCCTGGCCCGCAACGACGCTGCCATCCGGCCCGTCTCGGTTTCGGCACGGATTCACGCCATCACCAGGCTCAAGAACTTCAGGGACGAAGGCCACATACGCTGCAACTACTACGACATCGACGACCTGTCGCTGATGCATGTCACCTTCGACGACGGTACCGTCGCGGACATCATCGCTTCGGATATCGTCCTCGGCGGGATTCACAACTGGATTGAAGTGGCCGCGAACAACCATCGCACCATCTGCAACATCAACCCCAACACCGCGATGCAGACCTACAACCCCGTCGATGAAAACTTCAAAGACATCTACGTCGTGGAAAAGATAGGCACCAAGCAAGGCTGGTCCACACCCTCGCCGGATGAGGACTGGTTCACAGGTTATCCGCAGGAGATAGAGGCGTTTTACCGAAGCGCGGCCTACGGCGAACCGGTCCAGAGCAACAGCCGACTGGCCGCGGATTGCATCTCCACGATCTACAGTGCCTACGTGTCCGCTGAAAAAGCCGGTGCCGAAGTGCCCGTCAAAACCTTCTAACCGTCTTTTCGCCTGCGGTGGTACAACCAGAGATAATCCCAAGGGCAGGTGCAACGATATGACTAACGACGAAACACGCAGCACGGGCGACAGCGACGGCCCCGCCGCGGCTGCCGAGCGGCAATTACTGCGCCAAGCGCGGGCGGCAGGCAGGCTCGCCACGCTGGGCGTTTTCGTGAAACTCTCAGGCCCGGGCTGGCTGCAAAGCGCAATCACGCTCGGCGGCGGCTCACTGGCGGCAAGCCTCTACCTGGGTGTGCTGGGCGGGACAAGCTTGCTGTGGCTGCAGCCCCTGGCGATGGCGCTGGGGATTGTGATGCTAAGCGCGATCGGCTACGTCACGCTTTCGACCGGCGAAAGGCCCTTTCGCGCCATCAACCGGCACGTTAGCCCCGTACTGGGCTGGGGCTGGGCGATTGCAACGTTGATGGCGAATCTCGTCTGGGCCCTGCCGCAGTTCAGCCTCGCAACCGCCGCGGTAAGGCAGAATCTCCTGCCGAACCTGGTCGGAGCCTCGGCAATGGCTGACAATCCGGCCAACCTCATCGTCTGCACCGGCGTATGTGCCGCCTGTATCGTTATCGTGTGGTTCTACGACAGCGGCAATTGGGGCATAAAGCTGTTCGAGATAGTGCTGAAGGTGATGGTGGCCGTCATAGTGATTTGCTTCTTCGGCGTCGTCATAAAGATAAGCCTGGTCACCGGCTCGGTCGATTTTGCCAGCGTGCTGAAGGGGCTGATCCCGAACCCGAAACTGCTGGTATCGCCGGCGAAAACCTTCGCACCTTTCATCGACCAGGTCGACCGGCAATTCAGGCAGTTCTGGGTCGATGCCATCGTCGGCGAACAGCGCAAGGTGATGGTCACGGCATTCGCCACGGCGGTCGGCATCAATATGACCTTCCTGCTGCCATACTCGATGCTGAGACGCGGCTGGGACAGGGAGTTTCGCGGCCTGGCCATTTTCGACCTGGCGACCGGGCTTTTTGTGCCGTTTCTTCTGGCCACCGGCTGCGTGGTTGTGGCCTCGGCCGCGCAGTTCCATACCCGCCCTGCACCGGGCCTGCTCGACGAAAGCAGCGGATCCGTCAACGCCGTTGTCGCCGAGAAAAATATCGTCGCCCGCTACAAGAAAATAGTAACCGCTCGCTTGGGGTATGAACTTGGAAAAGAGTCGTTTGATATGCTCAGCCCGGAAGAAAAGAACCAACGCATCGAAGCGCTGCCCGCCGCCGAAAAACGCCTTGCCGCTATGCTGGTCAAACGTGACGCCTTCGACCTGGCCCAATCACTGTCGGCGTTGACCGGCAGGGTCTTCGCACAATATGTGTTCGGAATAGGTGTGCTGGGCATCGGCGCATCTACGATTATCATCCTGATGCTCATAAACGGCTTTGTCGTCTGCGAAATCCTGGGCGCCGAGCCGCAAGGCTGGGCACACCGCCTCGGCAGCCTGCTGCCGTGCGTCGGTATGCTGGGACCTTTCATATGGACCGGCGGCAGGGCGCAGTTCTGGCTTGCCGTACCAACATCGATGTTCGGTATGACGCTGCTGCCGATTGCGTACGTGACGTTCTGTCTGCTGATGAACCAGAAAAGTCTGCTGGGCGACAGTATGCCTCGCGGGGTAAGTCGGCTCCTATGGAACGTTCTTATGGCCGCCGCCATCGCCGCGGCGGGCCTGGGAAGTATCTGGAGCATCTGGTCCAAGCTGGGACTGCTCGGCCTGGCCATACCCGGCGGCTTTGTATTACTCGTGCTGGCGGAGCGACTGATAGCCGGCCGCGAATGAATCGCCACCGCGAAGGTTCCCGCTTTCGTGGGCGGTTGCTCAGTCCTTCTTTAGGTGCAGCGTCTGGGTGGGAAAAGCGAACTCGATGCCCTCGGCCTCGAAACGCTTCATCATCTCCAGGTTCACCTGCTGGTTTACCTGCTGAAAGCCCCACCAGTCGTCGCCCGGGCGGTACCAGTAGCTCATATAGATGTTCAGCGACCAGTCGTTGAACTCGTTGAAATACACCCTCGGCGGCGTGTCGGGGTCGCCGTTGAGTTGCGGAATCCCCCCAAGGATATCCTTGATGATCTCGACCGCCCGCTCGGCCTTGGTATGGCCGGAATCGTAAGTGATGGTGATGTTCGAAGTCCTGCGAATGAACCGCCGCCTCCCGACGTTCTCGACGATCGAGTTGGCGATTATGCTGTTCGGTATCGTGACCAGGTGTCCCTCGAGCGTGCGCAGTCGCGTGCTCCTGAAGCCCACTTCTTCGATGGGACCGAAGTGGCCGTTGATTCTTACCAGTTCGTTTATCTGGAAGGGTCTGTCCGCAAAAATGGTGATCGAGCCGAAGAAGTTGGCGATGGTTTCCCTGGCCGCCAGCGCAACGGCTATGCCGCCGACGCCGGCGCTTAGCAGAATGGATTCCACGTTTTGCTGAAGAACGTTATCGACAATGTAAATAACCGCAATGATCGTTATCGTCACCCGCAGCGACTTTCGTATGACCGGCACCAGCATATCGTCGAGCTTCGTTTCGGTCTTGCCGGTCCAGCGCACCAGGTAATGCTCGGCCACGTCCACGAGCTTGAAGATGGCATAGGCCACGGCTATCGCACCGATAGCTTTTGCTATTCTGGCCCACCCAACCGCGATAGCCACACTGATGCCCGGCCGCGGCGGTTCGGCGCTCGGGTCCTCAAAGACAAGGCAGAGCCTGCAAAGATAGAACGCCAGTGCGAATATCCCAACGTAGGCGGGCTTGCTGAGACACTTCAGCATCAGGCTCAGCGCCGTGACGCCCTTTTTCTTTTCGCTTTGGGTTGCATAAGTGTTCAGGGCAAACTGTACGACTCTGCCACCGGCCAGTCCCAGCACCACCGCCGCCAGCACCAGGACAAACCGCCAGACGGGGTTACCCTCTACAACCTGGTAGTCAACCAGATTCCGCCATAGACCGGCCGCCACGATTTCCTGATTTAACTGCATCATACGCTATGTCCTGCCTTGAAATATGGGCGCGTAGCCTACCAATTCGCCGTCGGACTTTCAAGCAATTCTCACCACCCCGCCGCCGTCCGCTGCAGCACCGGCGGTATATGGCTTGACGCGCAGCCCGC
>CAYSBK010000045.1:0-14753 GCA_964429265.1 uncultured Pirellulales bacterium
AGTTGGTGCAGTTTTTCAATGGCTGCACGGCGGTTGGCCTTTTGCGTGCGGTACTTCTGCGAGGCGGCGCGGACTACGCCGTTCTTGTCGGCGCGGCTGCCCAGCCGCCTCAATATCCGTTTCTTCTGCGGCTCGGACAGCACGCTGCTGGCGGGCACGTCGAAAAAGACGGTCACCCGTGTATTGACCTTGTTGACGTTCTGGCCGCCGGGGCCGCTGCTGCGGCAAACCTTGAACCGAAGCTCTTCTTGTGGTATTTCAAGCTTACCCGGTATATGTGGATTCAGTACCATAACCTGTCCACCCGCTGTAAGGGCTTGGGCCTGCACCTGCTGGACGTCAGGGTTGTGGTGCGGCCGTCCACGCCGCCTGCTGGCGGGGGACGGCGTTTTTCCGTGTCGGTTCCCGTTGGAATTGATTATAATCAGGGTTTGAGGCGGTGCCAGGGAATAGAGACTGCTTAAATGAAATCCGCGATGAAAAGAATGCAGGTATCCGATGCCGAGCTGCTTTCCCGCTATGCGGCGGGGGACGAGTCCGCCTTCAGGGAGCTCGTAAACCGCTACAAGAACAGCCTTTACGTATTCCTGCGACAGTTTCTCAACCAGAATGACCTGGTGGAAGACGTTTTCCAGGAAACGTTCTTGCAGGTTTTCTCCAGCCGGGAGAGCTTCGACCCGAACCGGCCGCTGAGGCCCTGGCTGTTCACGATAGCAGCCAACAAGGCCAAGGATGCCCTGCGCAAGCAGCAGCGAACCGCCACCATTCCCATCGGAGCGGTTGCCCAGGCCCAGGATATGTCGTTTGAGGAGCTGCTCAATACGCTGGCATCGGATACGGCGGTACCCTACGACGATCTGGAAAAAGACGAGACCGCCGTGCGGGTAAGGCAGGTTATAGCGAATATGCCGGAAAATCTGCGGGAAATCCTCATCCTCGCCTATTTTAACAAATTTTCCTACAAACAAATGGCCCAGATACTAAGTATACCAATAGGTACTGTTAAGAGCAGGCTGCATACCGCGGTTGGTCGCTTTGCGCGGGACTACAGAGCAGCGATTGGGAGCCAGGACCAGAGATGACAACTCCAAGCGACGACCAGAAGCAACTTATCTTCGACTACTGTATTGGTTTAACGTCGCAGCAGCAAGCCACAGAGGCAGAAGAGCTCATAGCTTCCAGTGAACAAGCCAGGCAACTATATACAAGCCTCAAGACGGCCCTTTCACCGCTTCAGGCGATAGAGCTGCAGGACTGCCCCGATTGGCTGGTGGAAAGTACGGTGGCCCGGGTCAACCAGGCCGCAGCCGGGCAAGAACACCTGCGAAAATTGCTTGCGGCTGAGCAGAGCAGATCGGGCTCGTCGGGCGGCAGCTTCTGGCCGACCTTCGGTCGATACGCCGCTGTTGCGGCCGTAGTGCTGGCGGCGGTGGGAATCTGGCTTGCTCCGCTCGACCTTGTTCGCCAGAAGTACTGGCAGCAGCGGTGCCAGATGCAGATGGCGCAGATCTTTCGTGGGCTGAGCAACTACATCGCCGACCACGATGGACAGATGCCGGCGGTTCCAATCTCGGCCGGGCAGCCCTGGTGGAAGGTGGGCTACCAGGGCCGGGAGAACCATTCCAACACACGCAATTATTTCCTGCTGGTCAAGCAAGGCTACACCGACTGCCGGAATTTTGTCTGTCCCGGCTGTGCCGCGAACCGGGCGGCCAGACGGCGAATGTTCAGCGACAAAACGAGGCTGGCAAGACTCAATGACTTTCCCTCCCGCAAAGAAGTTACGTACAGTTTTCGAATCAGGTGCACCAAGACGTCCGGACAGTCCCGGCGCGCACGCCGGGTTCTGATAGCCGACCTGAATCCTCTGTTCCAGAACCTTCCGAGCGATTATTCAAAACCGCTTAGGATAAGGGTGGACTTCAAGGTTGCCCGTTCAAACAGCAGCAACCACGGCGGACGCGGACAGAACGTCCTGTTCAACGACGGCACCGTGCGGTTTATGAAGACTCGCCAGATGGGGGTTTCGCAGGACGACATATTCCTCCTGCAGGAGATGCGGCCGGGCTACGAGGTTCGTGGTTGTGAGTGGCCTTCCTGCGAGACCGACGCCTTCCTGGCCCCCTGACCGCAGGGAACCCCACCATACTTTTTCGCTTGCGCCTGCGTGTTGTCGGCGGGCAGTTCAAATCCTATAATGGCCGGCGAGTAGATGTTCCATCTCGTTCGGCCGTTAACTGTTACGAAACATTGCTACCAGAGCCCGGCGCACGATTCGAAAGCACTGGCTATGCTTTTCGCTGGGTTTCTTTTTTGCCGTAGTGTGCTTTGTCGTAACCACGGCGGTAGCCGAGCGTTTTTCCACTCCGGCGTATTGTGGCGGCAGATGCCACGAGATGAAGCCGGCCTACCGAACGTGGGAGCTTTCGGCCCATCATACAAACAGTAGCGCCGTAGCAGCCGGGTGCATCGACTGCCACCTGCCGCCCAGGGAAAACTTCTTTTCTCATATGTTCGCCAAAACGGTGGCCGGCGCCAGGGATATATACCGGCATTACCTCGGCGGCGAATACGACGCCGCGGCGATGCGTCGCAAGGTCCTGGCCGGGCTGCCGGACAGCCGGTGTCGGCCCAGGCTGACGAGATGTTGAAATCCGGCAAACCAGCAAAAACCCACAAAGTCAAAGGAGCAACCGGCAGCACACAAAAACCACCCCAACTCAGCAAGTAGCAGCGGCGCGTCGCGATAAGACCTCGGTCGACGTCGGATGGGTCGGTACCGCCGATGGAATCAGCCGGCCCCGTCAAAAGTGCATCGCTGTGATTTCAAATGCTGCTTTGACAACTTTGGATTGCCGGTGCGCCCGGGCTATAAATTGGTTGCACGGCGACAAGCCGGTCCGCATAATGGTTGGCGGCGTGGCGGCGGCGAACGGAAACCGAGAGACCTTGATGACTCGCCGGTGGCCGGCAGAAAAAACCGTTTTTGAGCCGACGGGAACACAACTATGGACATCGATTTCGAAAAAGGCCTTGAGCCGATAATGGGAGATTCCAAAATGGACGACACAAAGCCCGAAAATCTGGTTGACACGACCGATTGCCTCGAAGCGATCGGTGTCTTTCGAGGGTGGAAGAACTTCCTGTTCATTGTGGTGCTGTGCTGTTTGCTGGTGCTGGCGGTGTTGTTCTGGGCGGTGGACCTGGGCATGGTAAAGCCGGAGTTATCCGGCAAGGCCGATGCGGCCGCTGCGGACGTAACCGCCTCCGTGGAGCCGCCGCCCACAGAGGCTCCGAAGGACGTTATACTCGAGGTGCCGCCGGACGTGAACCGCATCGAGGCCGCGGCAAAGCAGGTCGCAGGCGAGCAGCCACCGATTTCGCCCGGTGACGAACAGCCGGCGAAGAAGCCGAGAGTGGTTTCTGCAGTGAAGTACCGCCACGTGGCCTGGCTCATACGCTTTGTTGATTTCGTGCTGTGCCTTGCGGCGATGCTGTATTGTCTGACGATGTTGTTCAGCCTGCTGATTTCGCTGCTGGGGCGGCTGGGCGGGATCAATCACATCGCCAGGGGTTTCGTTCTGTCGGTCGTGTTCGTGGTCTTGCTGCTTCCGTGGCAGAAGCTTTTCGGTTCGGCAGTGAAAGGTGCAATGTACACGCCGGCCGAGCTTGCCGAATGGTTCAACTGGACAGCCGGCGAGCAGGCAGGGATCTTCACGGCGGCACTTTACTACCTGCGATTTGCGGGCTACTGGCTGCTGGTGGTGCTGGTGCTTATCTTTTCTATGGTGCGAAGCATACGCTGGACGAAGGCGACGCTGCGACGATTGGAGGTTATATGATGAGTGAAAGGATAGGCTTCATCGGGACAGGCATTATGGGAAGGCCGATGGCTGCGAACCTGCTGCGGGCGGGGTACAGCCTCACCGTTCACAATCGTACCAGGCAAAAGGCAGAGCCGCTGCTCGACGCCGGCGCGGCCTGGGCCGAGACGCCCGCCGAAGCGGCCGCCGTCAGCGATGTTGTAATAACCTGCGTTCCCGACACGCCGGATGTCCGCGACGTGCTGCTGGGTCCGGCAGGCGTTATTGAGAAGGCCGCCGCCGGGCTTATCTGCGTGGATATGAGCACTATTTCGCCCGCCGCTACGATCGAGATGGGTAAGACGCTGGCCGAGAAAGGCGTCACGCTGCTTGATGCGCCGATAAGCGGCGGGGAGATAGGCGCGATTGAGGCCAGACTTTCGATTATGGTGGGAGGTTCTGAAGAGGCCTTCGAGAAGGTCAGGCCCATTATGGCCGTGATGGGCAAAACCGTCACTCACTGCGGGCCGCTGGGCTGTGGACAGATGACCAAGCTGGCCAACCAGGTTATGGTTATCCACACCATAATGAGCATCGCGGAGGGTCTTGCCTTTGCCGAAAAGGCGGGGCTTGATTTGCAGACGACCCTCGATGTCACCAGTGCCGGGGCCGCTTCGAGTCACTCGCTGCGGGCGCTGGGGCCGAAGATACTCGCGGGCGACTTTGCGCCGGCCTTCATGGTGGACCTGCAGCAGAAGGACCTTCGGCTGGTGCTCGAATACGCCGAGCAATTGAAGCAGCCGCTGCCCGGCGTGGCCCTGGCTCATCAATTGATGAAGAGCCTGCAGGCCTGGGGAAGAGGCACCGACGGCACCCAGGCACTGATAGACGTGATCCGCCGGCTGGGCAAAACGCAGGGGTAACAGTTTTCTGCAAAACGGGTCAACAGCTTTGAACTCTGCCCTCATTGCAAGACCGGCACTTGAGCTTTTCCTGGGTGCATGTCACACGGTCGACGGGGCACAACCTCTCTAAAAATCGATTTGCAGTCGCATCATCAGTATATCCGCGTTGCCGACGTTGTCCTTATCGGCGTGGACGTAATCCCACATTATCCGCGTGTTCGGGTTGAGATACCAGTTCAGGCCCGCAGTTATATCGTCCAACTCGCCGCCGGCTACGCCGCTGTCATCAAGGTCAACGCTGGAATATCGCAATGCAACTTCCCACGCCCCCGCACCACCGTCGAAGCCGAAGTTCTCCTTTGGTCTTACTCTGCTGAAGACGCCGTTGGCCGGCTTGTACTTTCGATGTTCACCGGTGAGGAAATAACTTGCCTGGGCGTACCAGCCGGTGAAGTTGCCGCTGCCGGAACTGCTTTTCAAGTCGGCATCAGCGAAAACATACTCGCCCTGCAGCGATAACGGTCCCTGCACCCAGGCGGCCTCCAGCCCCAGCAAGCTTACCTCGTCGCTGCCGACCGAGTTGGTATCGACGAAACTGTCGAGCGGGTGAGCCTCCGGGTCTGCGTCGTATCTTACCGCATCGGAAGGCGGATTCCTGTAACTGTAAGCAGCACCCAAATGCAGCAAAGACGCCCCCTCGTCTTCGTACCAGGGCAGGCAGGTGACCCGGCCGGAGAGGCTGTATGCGCCGTCGTCGGTGACGTTGCCGTTGTCATCGGTGTCTCGGAAGACACCCGCGGCCCAGGTTGCTCGCTCGTCGTAGGCGGTGTCAAAGATCGCCACGCCGAGGTTTCGGCTCGGTGCAAAGGTCTCCATCGGCAAGGCCCTTTCGAGGAATGTGATGTACTTGCTGCTTGTCAGCTCCTCGAGGCCGAACGGCTCCTTGAAATGCCCCGCCCTTAGTCCACCAAATGGAAAATCGGTCAGACCGATGTAGGCATCCTTCAGGTCGGCGTCACCGCCGGCAAAATCAAACTGCAGTTTGAACTCGACGTTGCCGTAAAGCAGTCCGCTGGTGTAGAAACGCACTTTTCTGAATTCCGCTGCGTCTTCCTGGTCGCCGAGGGCACTGCTGCCGGCCGGTACAATGTCATTCTTGATGTCGTCATCTTCGCTGGCCCAGGTCAGGTCGAAAAAGATTCGCCCTCCCATCTTGAGCTTGAAGTTCCCGTCCGCAGAGTCCAGATGCAGCCCGTCCTTCCAGTATGCCCGGAACTCCGTCGGCCCCATCTCCGGACGCGCCCCCGGCGCCTGCAGTTGCTCAAGTCGGGCTTCGAGCTTCTTTACCCGGTCCTCAAGATCCTGGGCACGCGCTGTTTGTGCGGCTGACAAGCACAGTATTGCAGCGATAAGCAAGATTGTGCCGACCAAATTGATACGCTGTCGTTTCATTGAAATCTTCCTTCAGAATCTCGGCGCGTCTTTTTCTGCCTTCCGGACCGTTGTTTCCAATCTCTAATCCGTCACTGCTTCAATTGGGTCTCCTTCGACAGTTCAATCCTTTGCTCTGACCGTGTGGCCGATATATTTATTCCCCGTATCGTCGCTACGAGGCGAGTTGATAAATGTCTGATTCGAGTAAACTAATCTTGCTATTCAGGTCGCGTTTCGGGCTCAGGTGCGATTATCCAAGCATTGCCCCCCGCAAGCCGGGGCCGACGATGATAACAGCCGGATTGACCCTTGTGCAAAGAATTAACAGAAATGAAGCTGCTATTACTACGATGTACTTTGGCTGGTAAAATTGTGCTTTTATCCACCGACTGAATCGCAACGGCGATCATCACAGCGAAGACCGC
The DNA here is from genome assembly GCA_964429265.1 of uncultured Pirellulales bacterium. Classification (GTDB taxonomy): domain Bacteria; phylum Planctomycetota; class Phycisphaerae; order Sedimentisphaerales; family Anaerobacaceae; genus CAYSBK01. Next base: position 6,568 of record CAYSBK010000045.1, read on the forward strand.
CCATTTTCGCAACTCTCCTTATCGATGCGTCCTGCAAAACGCCCGACCGGCACCGTTATGCCGGGCAGGATTTGAGTCCATACGTAACCGACCTCAACATCATCTCCCGGGAAGGCTTAACCCCCGACTTCGCGCATTGAAAATCGCTCCGCAAGCGAGTTCAACTTTGTGTAGCGGTTCTTTTGTTCGATTATCCCTTTCAACACTTCGAGTAACTGTGGGTCAGTAATGTGGCCCCTGACGAGGCTTTTCAGGTCGTAGTAACGTGATGAATAGAGACAGGGCTTGACTTTGCCGTCGCTGGTGAGCCGCAGGCGATTGCACGACTGGCAAAATACCGTAGTTCGTCCGCTTATAAAACCTACTGCGCCGGCGGAACCCGGTATCTTCAGGTAATAAGCCGGACCATTGCCCTCGGCGGCCAGGCAGTTGCAAAGGGCCCCAAATCTGCGCTCGATAATATCCCGTACTTTACTGTTAGGGACATAATCAAGCCCCCCGCTTGCGGGGCTGTTGGCGGGGCAGTACTCGATGAACCTGACCATGACGGGCAGGTCGAGACTGAGCTGTGCCAGAGCGGCGATCTGGGAATCGTTTATCCGGTTCAGAATGACCGCGTTGATTTTCACCGGCGTCAGCCCAATCTCGATTGCTGCGTGTATACCCCTTCTGACCTCTTCCAGGACGTCGAATCCCGTAATTTCCCGATAAATATCTCGGTTTAGTGAATCGACGCTTATGTTGACCCGCCTCAACCCCGCCGCCTTGAGTTCGTGCGCCACCGGCTCCAGCAGGACCCCGTTGGTAGTCAGAGACAGCTCCTTGATTCCGGGCGTGGTGCCGAGCTTTCTGACAAGAACCGGCAGGTCTTTTCGCATCAACGGCTCTCCTCCGGTAAGTCGGATACTGGTTACGCCGCATTGGGCAAACAACCTCGCTATACGATGGATTTCCTCGAAGCGAAGCACGTCGTCGCGGCTGATAAACCTGCGCCTTTGGTACGGGTCACAATAGAGGCACCTCAAATTGCACCTGTCGGTAACAGAGATTCTCAGGTAGTCAACACTCATAATTCAAACCGGCAAGCCGCTTTTTTTCGGGATTACCCTGACGTCAACAAATGATAGCGTTGTTCCGGCGTTCTAACAAGGTCGCGATAATCAACCGCCATATTTGCACTCATTGGGCCTGTGTTCCAAACCGCCAGGGGCCTCTTCGAAGCACTCGGCGCTGTCCGTGGCGGGGTGGACTCAAATCACCTCTGGCATAGCGAGCATAGGCATTTTCCTCGTAGAAATCCGCGCACCACTCGTACACGTTGCCAATCATCGAAGATGTCCCGGCTGTCGTTGGAAAGGCCATTGACGGTTCGCAGGGATTCTTCTAAAATCACGTCCCTGAAGGCTTCCAAATCGTGACCAACACAGTTGCGCAAGTGGGACAGGGTCGGATGTCTCGAAAACGCTTTCGAATTTACCTGTGTCTGCTTGGTGGACTGGCGCTGCTGGCCGCCGTCTTTTTTGCAGCGAGAAAACCGCTTGTTGATGATATGCGGCAACGCCGGGCTCGCAGCCTGCTGAAGCACTTCCGATCAAAACCCACCCAGGAGGATGCCGACCTGATGGTTCGGCTTCTCGAAGAGCAGTTTCTGCCGCAGGACCTGGCCGGCGAGATGATGTCCGCACTGTTCCGCCCCACCGTGCTTACCCGCAAGGCATATCCGGCGGGCCGAACGCCGTTTATTTGCGTCGAACAACCTTTCAACCTGCGGTTCCGCGCTATGGCCATTGCCAGGGAATCTCAAGTCTGGACCGAGTGGAACTCATCGGGCGTCACCAGCAAGGCAGGCAACACCATTGCTAAGGGACGCCGTTTTGCGTGGATGCCGCGGCCACCGTCGGCGTCGCCGCAAAAGGCGGGAACGGCTTATCCGCCCGGAAAATATCGAATGGAGCTGCGCTACAAGTTCGCGCTGACCCCCACCGGCAGAATCATTCGGACCTGGAGACCAACGCTGCGAGGTTTCCCCCGCGGCTTGCTGCGGTACCAAATCAACGTCGTACCGATTTACCCCCGCCCGAGTAGCCCGCTGTACACGTGCCATTTCACCATCCCCGTGGACATCGTCATAGTTGACCCTGAAAAGGCCGAACACATCGAGCTTGTATCCGACCCGAACCTGGATGCCGCGATGAGAGCCGCTTTCACCTCTACGATCGACCCCACCGGCCGGTGTTCCTACGGCACTGCATCCGGCCGGCGAGACGCCAGGAACAGAGTTATGATTTACTGGCGCGACCTGCCCGCTGCTTTTGCGTTCAGGGCAACACTGCGGCTTCCCGATGGTTCCAAACTGCCGCAACAGGACTACGCACCGGCCCAGCAGCGCATCCTGCAGGCGGGTTCATCAGGCCAGACCGACCTGTACCCGGCCGCATTCAGGCCCGAAAAGCCGGGCCGGCATAATGCGACCCTTATCCTCTCTGGCGATCCCGACGCCGCCTACCGCGACCCGGCCATCAAATCCATCTGGAATGGCTCGCTGGAGTTTCCTTTTCCCTTCGAAGTCAAAGCCGCCAACGAGCCGGGACAATAACTAAACCCCGTTGAACGTCCACCGCTGCCATCGGCTCGTTCAACAGCTTGTCCGTCAAAGACAACGGTTTCTTATCGCCGGCGGCTGTTGCTCAATGTGAAGGGCCTGAACAATCCGTAGCCGATGCTCTGGTAGTCTTTGCCGGGCGGCGGGCCGATCTGCGGGGCTTTACGGAACATACTCGGCCAGGCGGTGCCCAGCGGCTGGTTGCCGTGGTGTGGGCCGAGCGTATTGTACAGCGTCCCGATAACGGTTACATCGATCCTGTTCTCTCCCTCCACGATAAAATCGGTAACATCCAGCCGCCACGGCCGGCAGTAAATGCATCCCGCCGGTTTGCCGTTCACAGCCACTTTCGCTACACTGCCGTACCAGTCGCCCAGCGAAACCACGTACTTGCCTTTTACACGCCCAACGTCGAAAACCTGACTGTACGATACCCCGGAGGCATAAAACGGACAGCCCTGTTCGTTCCACGGACCCACCTCCAGCGGCACGTTCGGCCCAATGACAAATCCCCTCTCCGTCGGCCTCAATGAAAACTCGCCCAGCACGTAGGCAGGCTCAAGCTCGTGATACATCGTCATCGGACAGGCCTTTATTGTCACCACATTCTCACCAACCCGCGCAGCATCCGTGACATCCACCTTGCCGAACGCCTTATCGAGCCACCACTGCCCACCCTGGGCCGACACCGGCTTACCGTTGCAGGTAATCGTATAAAGATCCGACCTTTCAATAACAATGTACAAAGGCTCCGGCACACGGGCTTCGATCCTGAATCGATACGTCGCCTCGAAACCGCTGTCCGCGGGAAACTTCTTGCTTATCAGCTCATCGCGGAATTGAACGGCACTGTCCCACGGGTTGCTTTCAAAGCCGTGTTTCTGCCAGACGAGCTTCGAGGCCTCGTAGAAGTAGATATTTTTCCTTGTTTCGCCGCCGACGCTGACATCAACGTAGTCCAGCGTCAGCACGTTCGGCTGGGTCCGGCGAATCTGAATCGCCCCAGCCGGCCGAAGCTCCACCGTCGTCGTCGAATCACGACCTGCCGCGGGCCCAGCCTCTCTTGATAGAAACAGCAACAAGCTGCCGCACGCAGGCAAATCGAACTCGGCCTCGACGCCTGTGGCGGCCCTGCTGAACTTATACGGCGAAACGGACCCCGTCCGTGGGTCCCATTTCTGGATACCACGCATCGGTGATTGTATCACACCCGCCACGGCTGAATCGATGCTGGTATTAACGAGAAAAAGAATCTCACCGTCATCCAGCTGGCGGCGATGATGATACAGGATGCCTCCCGAGCCTCGGCTGATATGAATGGCAAACCCATCTTTCGACTCGGCCGACAACATCTCTGCTATGTCGTCCGGCTCGACTTGCCTCCAGTTTGCCCTGCGCGATAGCAACTTGCCGCGGTCGGACCGCACACCATCGACAAGCGAAGGTGGCTCGCCGCAGCACAGCACCTTCCCGCCGGCTTCGACAAAACCCTCCAGAAGCTCCATCGTCTTGCCGTTGAGGTTCTCGGTCAGCGGACCCAACACGACCGTTTCGTACCGGCGATTGCCCACGCGCAGGCGTGCACCTTCCACCGCACCGTGGTCGGCGATGATGTTCTCGCAGCCGATGTCATACTCGACCTGGGCCTTGGCAAAATCGACGACCATTTTCTGGAACTGTCCCCCGATACTCTCGAGATGGTTCCTGTGGCTGCTGTCGGGCTGATACATCCACGCCGTCGTCGTCGGCTCAAGAAGCAGTATCGTGTTGACCTGCTGGCCCTGCGACAGCACCGCCGAAAGCCTTGTGAAGTATGACGCCAAGACGTGATAGCAATCCCACCACGGCTCATGGTACGAAAACGACTGCGGATGGTCGCGTTTTCTGGCACCTCGGATCGTAACAAAAGACAGATGCTCATCGAGCAGGTTGACACCGTGTACGTACAGCCAGTCGCCTATGCGTTTCATATCCTCGAACCGCAGGTCCCAGCCGCCCGCACCGAATGCCTCGCAAAGCACCCTTTTTCGCCCGAGTTGGTTGGCCACGCTCGATACTTCCTTTACCGAGCGGACGTTGCCGAACTGGGCCCGAACATCCTCGCTGTAGCGATTCATCAATATGTCGATACCCGGCTGATGTTGCCACGCCTCCGCTGCCATACTGTCCGGAACCGACCTGGCGCGGGGCCACTCGTGCTCCCAGTAGTGGCCCGTAAACAGCAGGTTGTGCTTGTCACAGTACCGGTAATAAGGTCTTGCCCAGCGCTGCAGGAACAACTCCAGCACGAGTTGAAAATAATTGTGGCGCACCCGCTTCCAGTCGCCCACCGGCCGTACAAGGCTCGGCAGGTTCTCCATCAAAGAGTATCCCCATCTCTTCTCGAACTGCTCCGGCAGGTCTTTCGCCCACGGCAGACCGCTTGGCGACCGCAGCCGCGGTTCGTCCGTGAAAACACCCGGAACCCGCTTGCCGAACTCATCGCCAAACTGCCGCGCGTAAGGGTCCAGGGTAATCTCGAGAAACTTTTCCGTAACGCCGGGCGTCAGCAGGTTAACATAGTACCTCCCGCCGTGCCACGCCGAGTACTTCGACCACCTCAAGAATGCAACAAGGCAATCTGCACCACCGGGGTCCGGCTTCGACGTCAGGCACTGATATGAATCACCGCCCCGGGCAAAAACGGCCACCACGTCTTCCCACGGCTCAATGAAGAGATTGCACGTCCGCGACTCCGGCATCGCCTCGGGCACAAGACCTCCGGCAAACCCCGACGGATACGAGTTCTCGTCGTAAATCCATACGTTCATATCCAGACGCTTCGCCTCTTCCAGCGCAACCTTCCACAGCCGGAACCACTGCGGCGAAAGATACGGCGTCATCAGGCCCGGCCGGGGATGAACAAAAACCTGCCTCACGTTCTGCCCCGCCAGGTCCTCAAGCGTGGAGACAATCTGCTGTTCCGTCAGCATATCGTTCCACACCCATAACGGCGCCGTGCTGTACTGACGCGGCGGATCGGTGAACAGCTCCAGCACGGCCGACGAGTCGGCCGCCACCCCGCAACGCGGCAAGGCCGCCGAAAACACTGCCACCGCGACAATCACCCCCGCAAGTGAATGAATCAGGCCTCCCATAATGCAGCCTCCCGACCAGATGACCATACGGTCACACTAAGAATCGCCCGCCGGTCCTGCCCGACGGTACCTCGACCGGCCTCACGCAACTATTCTCACTTCTGCGCCCGAAGGTGCAAGCCAAATGTGCCGGCAACGCCCCGGTTGCCCGCCGGAAAATACTTGTGCAACGAGCGCCCCTTTGCTATAAGATGACCGGCCCGGCCGTACCGCCGGGTACGCCCAGTCAATCAAACTACAGATACAGGAGCGGCCAGATGATTGCTTCGGCTCTCGAACAGTACGACCCTCAGATTTACGAACTCATCAGGCAGGAAAAGGCACGCCAGAGCGGCTGTATCCGCCTCATCCCTTCCGAAAACTACGTCTCACGCGCCGTTATGGTCGCCAGCGGCAGTTGCCTCACGAACAAGTACGCCGAGGGCTACCCCGGAAGAAGATACTACGAGGGCCAGCAGGTTACCGACCTCATCGAGAAAATCGCACGCCAGCGAGCCACAAAGCTCTTCAAGGCCGACCACGCCAACGTCCAGCCGTACTCCGGCTCCATAGCAAATTGGGCCGCCTACCTGGCCCTGGTAAAGCCCGGAGATACCATAATGGGCCTGTCGCTCACTCACGGCGGACATCTCACACACGGCTGGAAGGCAACCGCCTCCGGCAGAATCTTCAACTCCGTGCAGTACGGCGTCGACCCCGCCACGGGCCGATTCGACTACGACCAAATCGCACACCTCGCAAAAAAACACAGGCCAAAAATTATCATCTCGGGAGCCACCGCCTATCCCAGGGAAATCGACTTCGAAATCTTCGGACAGATCGCAAAAGACGTCGGCGCCTATCATATCTCCGACATAGCCCACATCGCCGGGCTCGTCGTTGCAGGCATCCACAAGAGCCCTGTCCCCTACGCCGACGTCGTCTCCAGCACAACCCACAAAACGCTCCGCGGCGCACGCGGCGGCATACTGTTGTGCAAGGCAGAACACGCCGATAAGGTCGACCGCGCCGTGTTCCCAGGCCTCCAGGGCGGCCCGCATATGCACACCATCGCCGCAATCGCCGTTGCCCTGGCCGAGGCCGATACCCCCGAGTTCGTCGCATACGCAAAGCAAATCGTCAAAAACGCAAAGGCCCTGGCCGAAAAGCTGCTCGAATACGGCTTCAACCTCGTCTCCGGAGGAACCGACAATCACCTCATACTCATCGACCTTCGAAGCAAGAACGTCCCCGGAAAAAAACTGGCAAAAGCCCTCGACAGGGCCAGGATCGTCACCAATTACAACACCATTCCCAACGACCCCGCCCCGCCGGCAAATCCCAGCGGGCTGCGGATCGGAACCCCCGCAATCACAACCCGCGGAATGAAGGAAGAACAGGCAAGGCAGATAGCGTCGTTCATAAATACCGTCGTTGAAAACATCGACAATGAATCCGTAATCGAACAGGTCGGCAAGGAAGTCTTGTTGCTGTGCTCCCAGTTCCCCGTCCCCGACCACTTTATAGTGCCCAACAAAAACAATACGGCGCAATAGCACGCTGCTTATGTCTCCGCACCCGCCCGACGGAATACGGCGCCGCCGAACGAAAAAACCCGCAGCAGTTTGGAGAAAGCTGAAATGCTTAAAGAGCTTTTTGAAAAGCAGGCACAACTCAACAAACGCACGGGCTTCGACGCCGCCGCGCTGAGGCGGAACTTCGACCCGCTCTATGCCGGCATCTGGCTCAACAACTACATCGCCGCAATGAGCAACGAACTCGAGGAGCTTCGAGACTCCACCTTCTGGAAGCACTGGTGCAGGGAAGCCAGGCAAGGCAAGCGATTCCTGATTCACGACCTGCAGAACGCCAGGGTCGAGGTGATAGATATGCTGTTCTTCTGGATAAGCCTGGCCCAATGCGTCGGCCTCGACGCCGACGATGTCATGCGACTATACAACCAGAAATGGCAGGTCAACTGGACCCGCCAGGACAACGACTATTCAATGGCCGAGAAAACCGAGGACGACAACAAGTCCATCGTCTGACCGCAACCCGTCGGCTTGCCCCCCGGCTCAAACCTGCCGATCGCCTGATTGGTCGGAAAAACAGCTTCAACAATCAAGAACTTTGAAAACATCTATGCGCCGCCGCAAGGCCCATGGAAACACTCGATCTGCTCGAACGCAATTTGGCTTTCTACTTCTGGGCGCCGATGACACGAAGCTGGGCATCATTGGTGCTAACGTTTGTACCGGCCACAGCGGCCGTTTGGTCGCCGGCATCGTCACTCACCCGCAGGAAGAAACCTCGCAAATGACGACACCCGGCACCTTACAACACCTCGAAGAGGTTTATGTAGTCGTCCGTCCACAACCGCACCCTGTCCAAATCGCCGGGCGGGACGCTGCACGACCTGCGAACCGCCTCTTGATTGAGAAACTTCTCGTTCCTTGTCAACAACACCC
>CAYSBK010000046.1:0-14589 GCA_964429265.1 uncultured Pirellulales bacterium
AGAGCAAGAACTCCAGCGCTATCATAACAACCTTGAGGAACTGGTAAGACAGCGTGCCGAAGAACTCGCCGCTGAAAAAGAACTGCTGGCCGTCACCTTCGCAAGTATGACCGATGGTGTCGTCGTCGTCGACAAAGACCGCAGAATTGTGCTGCTCAACAGGGTCGCCGAAAAACTGACCGGCACGGCCCTCGAAGACGCTCGCGGCAGGGCTGTAAACGAGGTCGTCAGGCTCATCGACGAACGCTCCAGGGAAACCCTCGCCATCCCCCTTGTTGAAATAACAACTGGCAACGACCGCCCCGGCGAACCTGCTGCACCGGTCGAGGGCATCCTGCTGGGCCGAAACGACACCGAGACGCCCGTCGCCCTCGAAGCCGCCCCCGTCCGTACCGAGCAGACCAACGTAATCGGAACCGTCATACTGATGCGGGACCTCTCTCAGCAACGCCAGATAGACCGGATGAAAACCGACTTTGTCTCATCGGTTTCACATGAACTGAGAACTCCCCTCACCTCCGTCAAGGCTTATACCGCCACCATTCTCAGAGACCCGAATATGCCCCTGCAGACCCGCCAGCAGTTCCTCACCGCCATCGATGAAGAGGCCGACCGTCTCACCGAGCTGGTCAACGACCTGCTGGAGATATCGCACCTCGACTCCGGCCGCGCCGAAATAATTCACCAAAGCGTTGATGTCGTCGCTATCGCCGAAAAAGTAGTGTCAAAATATGAACGAACTGCACGTGATAAAGGCATAGAACTGTCCACCGATTTCGATCACCGCGCGGGGCGGATACTCGGCGACCCGACGAAAATCGAATGGATAATCTCAAACCTCCTCAGCAACGCCGTAAAGTTCACCCACGCCGCGGGAAAAATCCGCGTAAGTGTCAAAAACCACGGTGAAAACCTCTCCATATCCGTCGCCGACACCGGTACCGGAATACCCCGCGAGCACCTGCCAAGAATCTTCGACCGCTTCTACCGCGTCCGCCAGGGCGGCGACCAGACACCCGGAACAGGCCTCGGTCTTGCTATCGTCAAGGAAACCACATCGATGTATGGCGGCACCGTGCAAGTCCAAAGCAACCCCGGACAGGGAACTACCTTCACCATCTTGCTGCCGCTGGCCGACCGGATCGCGCCCAGGCCCGTCCTTGCGGCTGATTCCGTCTGATAGTTATCAGTGCTTGAGTTACTATGAACAAAGTCGCTCGGTATTAACGTAAATATATGACGGGCAACCTGCACCGGTCGTCACAAAACGACTTATGAAAGGCAGTGGCGCAAACAGCAATCTGAAAATCTTGCTTATGGTCCAGCTTCTTGCCGGCATAGCTATGATGATAATACTGCCCCTGCACCTGGCCTTCCACAACCTTCGTACCACCGGCCGGGTACAGGGAATACTATACAGTGAACGGGACCCGATGGTGGTAGTAGACGGAAAACCACTCAAAGAAGGAGACTCCATATACGGTGTAACCATCACCAGGATACACCCGGACCGCGTCAGCCTCCGGAAGGGCAAAAGGTGCTGGACACAACGTGTCGGGGAATCACCTAATCCTCTCTGGTATGAAGAAAAAACGACCATTCCAAGATAGCCCCTTCCGCCATATCCGACTTGCAGCCCGACCTTCAAGAAAAGCAACGGCTGCTCAGGTCTGATTTGGGGATGTCCCGGTTGTCGTTGAAAATTGGTTGAAGAATCATGCGGTCGGGGTAACGGTAATGTTTTCTCAGAAGAATTGTTACCCAGTTTCATGAGACCGCATGAACAGACCCTGGCGGTTAATCGCCTGGGCTTGCCTGAACAACTCAGTGGGTTGTTTAGCTCGACCAATATCATCGAGAGTTGTTTTTCTGTGGCTGATGATCTGTGTGGCAACGTCAAGCGTTGGCGTGAGGCGAACCTGGCCTGGCGTTGGGCCGGTACGGTCCTGCTGGAGGCTGAAAGCCGTTTTCATCGCATTAAGGGTTATCGAGATATCCCTGTATTGGTTGATAGGTTACAGCAGGTAGTTGACCAACAGCAGGCCGTAGCATAGATTGTGAAACTGTCCCTGGCCGCATGCTGAATTCCAACGACAAGTGAGACAACCTCGGTGGTATCATTTGGCAAAAACACTACAACCATACTACAACCAAAAGATGCGATATCTGCGATACGTGCGATATTTGTCGGTTCGTAAACCCTTTTGCCAGCGATAGTTACGAAAGAGGCAAATTTTTTTGAAGTTTTTCAAGACCGTCGCCTTAAGCCACTCGGCCACTGCTCCGGCTTACCGCCCCCCAACAACACCAGTGTCGCATAATTACACACGCCGTGCAACCACCGCGTCATCTCGAAACTCAACCAACGCCGGTTGCCGCCCAAGCATCGTCCGGTAAAACACCCCCAAACTCAAAATCTCCCGCCTGCTTTCTGCAAGACGCTACCGTCTTCGCCCTGTTGCCTGCCCGCAGAAAGGAAAGTCCGCCGCCCCACAGGCCCTATTGTCGCCTGTACTTTCTCAGCATATCCAGCAGGCGTTGCATATCAGCCGGCATCTCAGCTTCAAATCTCACGCGCTGCTCGGTCCGCGGGTGGCTGAACTCCAGCGTCCACGCGTGCAGGGCCGGGCGGTCGATTACCGGGTCTTCCACCGCCGGTGCCTCGTCCGCCAACTGCCACCGATAGACCACCTTCCCGTCATACATCGTATCACCAACTATCGGATGCTTGATATACGACAGGTGCACTCGAATCTGGTGTGTCCGCCCGGTTTTCGGGCTGAGTTTCAGCAGCGAAAATCCCCGAAAACTCTCCAAAACCTCGTAATACGTTATCGCCTCCTTGCCTATCTCCGGACGAATCGAATACTTCTCACGGATTCTCGGATGAACACCCAGCGCAGCGCTTATCCGGTCCCGCGTCAGCTCCGGCCTGCCGTGAACTATCGCAAGGTACGTCTTCTCCACCGTCCGCAGCTCGAACTGCCGGGATATCTTCCATTGTGCCGTGTCATTCTTGGCAACAACCATCACCCCCGTCGTATCCCTGTCCAGACGGTGGACTATCCCCGGGCGAAACGGCCCCGTACCCTTCGACAGGCTCTCGGAATAATATGCCAACGCGTTCACCAGCGTACCATGCGTGTTGCTGCGCGCAGGGTGTACTATCAGGTCCGCCTGCTTGTCGATGACGATTATGTCCGCGTCCTCGTAGATGATTGAAAGTGGAATCGCCTCCGGCTCGATATCCTTGCTTACCGGCTCCGGCACGGTCAGCTCTATCTTTTCTCCCCCGCAGAGCCTGTGGCTGGGCTTCACGGTCCGACCGTCGACAAGCACAGCCCCGTCCTTGATCATTTGCTGGATTGTCATCCGGCTCAAGTTGCCGAACCGACCGTGAAGGTACTTGTCAACCCGCCGCTGCTTTATCGAGTTGCCGACCCTCAACACCACCGGCCGGCCGGGCACCTCGTTTTCCTGGCTGTGATGAACCTGTCCCACTCAAATCCCGGTCGGTTCGATCAAACGCTCGGCCGTTACGGCGAGTTCACCGCGTTTACCGGCCCCACACCTACCGGCGGCGAGGCATTGCCCTGACCGCTATCCACGCCGGCCGCCCCGGCGTTCGCCTCCACAGCCCTGGGCCTGGGCCGAGTCAGCTCCACCAGCGGCTCACCGGCTGGTTCCGCCTTCCCGGGCACCGCGAAAACGACCTTCTTCTGATAATCCGCCATCGTCTGCAACCGCCACTGGGCCTCGGCCGCAACTAAAGTCCCCGAAAACCGCTCGTCGGCTGCCAACGCCTCGTACTGCTTGCGGGCCTGCTCAAGATTACCAAGCTCCTCGTCGCATATCGCCAGCCCGAAACGCGCCAAACCCTCCAGAATAATATCCTGGTCGCCGCCTGCCTTTGCGTTCGGGCCCGGCTGGCTCGCACCGCCGCCGGACGATGCCGTCCCGGAGGTCTGCTGCGACCCGGTCAGCCTCGCGAGAGCCTCGCTGTAGCTGGCGCGGGCTTGTTTGATTCGCGTGTTCAACTCGCCCTTGCTCACCGGCCCGGGCCTGTAGTACAGCTCCGCCCGCAGGGCCTGGGCACGTTTTATATAAGCCAGCGCAGCCAGGTATCGATCCTGCACACCGGCCGCAGCGCTTTGAAGGTCCTTGGCCACGTTCAGCAGGGCCGCCGACGTATCCACACCCCTGAGCTGCGCCCTCACGATATCACGCTCCAGCCAGCCTATGCTGCTGATCGCCGAGCTGACCCGCACACGCTGCCGCGCCGCCGCATCCTTCTTCTGGTACCTCAAGTAGATAAACGAGCCCACCCCCACCGCAACTATCGCCGCGGCAATGATTATCGTCGTCAGGTTCCGCCTGCCCCACTCCGGAAGCCTGCCGAGCCACTCGGCCAGCTCGTTCGTCTTCAACTCGTGCCGTTCCTTTGCCTTCATCAATTTCTCCTGTCGTGTTGTCCCAAATGTCGGCCCAGGCAAATCTTAGCACAATCTGATTTGTCTTGCAATGCTCACATACTTCGCTAAAATTTCGCAAAAGCGACGACTTGAATAGTATGAGGTTTTCACAAATGTCTGCAATCTCTATTCCCGCTGCAAGCCGTCTTCGGCTGGTCTTGCTGTTGGTGGTTTGCTCGGCCGCATGGGCTGCAAACGACCAACACCGCTCCGCATACATCTCCATCGATGAAATAAGACCCCATATGCCCGCATACTGCCTGACCGTCTTCGAGGCCGGCAAAATCGAAAAGTTCGATCTGGAGGTCCTCGACGTCATCCGCAAGCTTAACCCGGGCGGCCGACCCGGCAGCAGAAATGCAATCCTCGTAAAAGGCACAGACCCGCGCTTCGTCCACACCGGGCCCGTGGCCGGCTGCAGCGGCTCGCCCGTCTACATCGACGGCCGACTCGCCGGAGCACTGGCCTGGGGCTATACCTTCAGCAAGGACGCACTCTACGGCGTAACGCCCATCCACGAAATGCTTAACGTCGGCTCCGCCACCCCTGACTTACAACCGGGCATCAACCTCGACTACTCCCGACCCATCGACCTGGCCGCCGTCGAGCAAAAGCTTCTCGACACCCGCAACTGGGCTGTCACCAGGCTCAATGCCGGTGGTGCCTTCGGGATGAGTCCGCTGCCTGTGCCGCTTATCGCATCCGGGCTGCCGCCACAGACCATTCAACATATCGACAACCTCTTCGAACCACTGGGATTCACGGCTGTCGCAGCACCAGGCGGAACTTCCACGCTGCTGGACACCTCCGCCCCACAGAAACTCACCCCCGGCGCCTGCCTGGCCGTGCCGCTGGTAACCGGTGACATCACCATTGACGTTGTCGGCACCGTAACCGAAGTCGTCGGCGACGACGTCTACGGCTTCGGGCACAGCTTCCTCGGCTACGGTCGCGTCGATCTGCCGCTGGCAACCGGCACGGTACACACCGTCGTTTCCAGCGTGCTGCGCTCGTTCAAGTTGGCCAGCGCCGGGCCGATTATCGGTGCACTGACCGCCGACGAAGGTACCGCCATCCGGGGCCGCATTGGAAAGCAGGCGAAAATGGTCCCTCTGAAGATAACCGTCAGCCGATACAACGTGCCTGAAAAGAAGAGCTACCAGTGCCGGCTCGCGGTCAACAAGGTGCTTACGCCGGTGCTGCTTCGCTATGCCATCGGCGGCGCCGTCATTATGGCCGGCACCCTCCCGCCGGAGCACACCGTCAGCTACCGTACGGACATCGGCCTGGAAACCGGCCGGCACCTGCAATTCGAGAATATCTCCACCGGCGGCGCCTTCACCGACCTGCTGACCGAGAGCACCGTCCCCGTGGCACTGATTATGAACAACCCATATCGGCGCGTCGGTATCGCCTCCGTCGACGTCGACGTGCAGGTATCGGACGAAAGTGCCACTGCGGCCATATGGTCCGTCAACATCTCCGACACAACCGTCAAGCCCGGCCAGAACCTCAAGATCGACGTCGTCCTCGAATCGTGGCTGGCCGACAAGAAAAGATATCAACTTCAACTGCCCGTTCCAAAAGATACTCCCCCGGGCAAGTACCAGTTGCTGGTGACCGGCGGCGCCGGCTACCTGCGGTTTCTGCAGAAGGCCGCACCTTACAAATTCATCCCCGAAAACTTCGACTCCCTCGTGGATGCACTCGGTGACATCCTCCGAGTCAAACGAAACACGCTCTACTGCATATTATTGCTGCGAAGCGGCGGCATTGCACTGGAAAAAGCCGAGCTGCCGGACCTGCCGCCCACAAAGGTCCTGGTCCTGCAGCATCCAAAAAGAGTGTTGACCGCCCGCCCATACCAGCACTGGATCGAAAAGACCGTTCGGACCGATTCGGTCGTGGCAGACGAGAAACAACTACAAATAACCGTCCAAAAATAACGGGAGATGCAAATGACCACGAAAGCCCGCAAAAACACCTTTGAACCTCACCGACCCTTAGCCTTGCCCGCAACAACCGTGATGCTGGTTTGCTTGCTCGTTGTTTTTTGTACCGCCACCTCGTACGCCGTCACAAGCAAGATCATCCGACACAACAGCAGCGGCCACTTCCTCAAGGGCAAAACTGAAAATATCGTCGTCGGCTCCAAGGGAACCCTCAGCCTCGGCCGCGCCACCCGCAGCCCGGCAGAGCAATTCCAGGACGTCTGGTCCGTCAACTGCATCGTCGCACGCGCCGGCACCATCTTCATCGGCACCAGCCCCAACGGTGCAATTTATAAGTACAGCCTCGGCGAACTCGAAAAAATATATCCCACCGAAGATAAATCGCCGCGCACCGACTCCAACACCACCGTCGAGGAAGACCAACACCTCGCCAACGAGCACATCTTTGCGATGGCCGCCGATATAGCAGGCCGTATCCTCGCCGGAATCAGCGGTGACACGTGCCGGCTGCTGAGACTCGGAACGGGCCAGGTCGAAACAATCTTCGAGCCGAACGACGCCAGGTACATCTTCGCCATCGCGCTCGACGAGAAGGGAAACATCTACCTCGGCACCGGACCCGAGGGCAAGATATACCGCTACGACCCTTTCAACCCGGATGCCGGCACCGTCCTTTACGACAGCATCGACAAGAACATCCTGTCGCTTGCCGTCGGCGATGACGGCTATCTCTACGCAGGTACCGACGGAAGGGGCCTGGTATACAAAATAGACACCACAACCGGCTCGGCCTCGGTCCTCTACGACGCCGACCAACCCGAAATCACGGCCCTGGCCCTCGGCAAGCAAGGCGAGCTTTATGCCGCCGCTACTTCCGCAAACCTCACCCAGGCCGAAACCCAGTTCGCCGCTCAACTGCCGCTTACCGGCAGGCCCGAAACGGCCGCCGAATCCGAGCCATCAACCGCCAACGGCGGAGGCCAATCCCTCAAAATACCGCAGACCAAGGACTCCCACCAGGCAGCGGCCGCCCAGGCCAAGGCCCTCGCACGAAAACCGCCCCAGCCCACCCAGGCCAGTTACATCTACCGCATTACGAAGGACGGCTACGTTACGGATATTTTCAACGAGAAAGCGGTCTTTTTCACTCTCACCGCCTTCCAGGATAAGCTGCTCGTCGGCTCGGGAAACAACGGCCGGCTGTTCAGCATCGACCCCGCCAACCAGCAGCAGGCCATCGTGTACCAGGATGAACAAGCCTCGCAGATTACGGCCGTCACCGCCGCCGGGGACCGGGTTTACCTGGGAACCGCAAATGCGGCAAAGCTCATAACCCTGTCGGAAAGTTTCGCCGCCGAGGGCACCTACACCTCTGACCTCGTTGATGCCGGCCAGCCTGCAAAATGGGGAAAGCTCCAGCTCGAAGCCGACATTCCCCCCGGCTGCAGCATCGATGTCACCTGTCGAAGCGGCAACGTCCAGGACGTCAACGACCCAACCTTCTCTCCGTGGACGCCCCCGAAAAGCGTCTCCGGACCGGTACAGTTGGATTGCCCGGCCGGCAGGTTCTGCCAGTACAGACTCATATTCAAAACCGCCACCGGCACCGCTACGCCGGTCGTCAGGCAGGTCGCCGTCGCCTGCACCGTCCCGAACATCGCGCCGCGCGTCGAATCCGTCGTCGTCACCAGAAACGAAACGCCGAACAAGCAGGGAACATTCAAGATCACCTACAAGGCCCAGGACGACAACAAGGACAAGCTTATCTACAGAATAGACTTCAGAAAGCTGGGCCGTACCGCCTGGATCAAGCTCAAAGACAAGCTCGAACAGGACAACTACGAGTGGGACGCCAGGACCGTCGAAGACGGCAGGTACGAAATACGCGTAACCGCCAGCGATGAAAACAGCAACACCGCACAGACAAAGCTCACCGCCACCAGGATCAGCGACCCCGTCGTCGTGGACAATACCGCCCCGACCATCAAAGAATACTTTATCGACAAAAGCGGCAAAACCGTCACGCTCAGGCTGCACGTGGCCGACGAGCTAAGCGCCGTCGGTAAGGTGGAATACACCGTTGACAGCAGCACCGACTGGAAAGGCACGCTGCCGGGCGACCTGGTTTACGACACCACCGACGAAAACTTCACCATAACGACCGAGCTTGAACCCGGCGAACACGTGATCGCGCTGAAAATCGCCGACCAGGTCGGCAACACAACCTACAAAACGTTCGACGTCACCATAGAAAACGATTGATACCGTGCGCTATATCGACTACGACAAAGTCGTCGAAACCGTCGAATCGCTGTGCATATCGGCCTGCCACGAACTGGGAGCCGACGTCCGTGACGCCCTGCAAAGGGCACGCCGGGCCGAATCAAACCCTACCGCTGCGACCATATTGGACCAGCTTATTGACAACGCCGAATTGGCTGCCGAACAGCAGACACCCCTCTGCCAGGATACCGGCGTGGCCGTCGTCTTCGTCGAACTGGGCGCAGCAGCGGCGCTTAAGCCCCCGCCCCACAAACCAAATGCGACGCTCGTCGATGCCGTCAACCAGGGCGTCGCCGCCGGCTACCAACAAGGCTACCTCCGCAAAAGCATCGTCGCCGAGCCTCTGAATCAACGACAGAACACCGGCACCAACACCCCGGCGCTGATCCACTTCAACGTCGTCCCCGGCGACAAACTGAAGCTGACCGTAATGGCAAAAGGCGGCGGCTGCGAAAACCGAAGCGCATTCAGAATGTTCAACCCCACCGCCGGCCGCGACCAAATCATCCAATGGGTCGCCGACGTCGCAGAAAAAGCCGGCGCCGATGCCTGCCCACCATTCATCATCGGCGTCGGAATAGGCGGCGATTTCGAACTTAGCTGTCTGCTGGCAAAGAAAGCCCTGCTCAGAAGGCTCGACAACCGCCACCCCGATCCCTTCTACGCCCAACTCGAAGAGGACCTGCTGGCAGCCGTGAATGCTCTCGGAATCGGGCCGGGCGGCTTCGGCGGCGATACCACCGCACTGGCCTGCCTGGTCGAAACCGCACCCTGCCACATCGCCTCGCTGCCGGCGGCCGTGAATATCGACTGCCACGCACACCGACACAAATCGGCGGTTATTTAGTGCCCTGCGGCACCTTTCCTCTGCTTCGACAGCCAGCCAAATGCCGCGTCGAAGATTATCTCGTGGCCGCCGTCGAAAATCGTGATCCTGGCCTTGCCGGAGCTGCGCCTGAACAACGGCTGCTTCGCGCCGTAACTCGGGTCCGACACGGCCCTTTTCAAGTGCACCGGAACGTCGGCCTTTTCCACGAAGAACTCTATGTCCTCTTCGCAAATGCGGTCCTTCGGCTCGGCAACAACATTGAACGCCCGCAGCGAATGGCTCACCGGAACGCTGCCCGTATGGCCGTCCTTTATGCCGGCGTTTATGTCAAGCGCCACCCCTTTGGCCTTTTCCAGGTAGGTTAACGGCGACCTTTTACGATATTCACGGTCCACTTCTTTGCTGTCACCCGGTGCTCCGCCACAGGCCTTGAGCATATGCCCCACGTATCGCCGCCCCGCCTTCTTGCACTGGAAGTACCACGCACGAAGGTCCGTTATCGACGCCCACGCCGACACGCCCGCCCACACCTCCGGGGCGCGTCCGGCCATCAGCAATGCCGTGTAACCCCCGCCCGAAGCGCCCACCAGGTATATCCGGTTCGGATCAACAGGCGCGTTCGCCTTGGCGTACTCAACGGCATCCAGAATATCCGCAATTACCAGTTCCGACCCGGCCGCCTGCGGCGTCCAGTTCGGCCCCCGGAAATGCGGATGGATGAACACCCAGCCCCTCTCGATGCACGACTTCGCATACGGCACCGACATCTTCTGCTTGTAGTTGCCCGACCACGTATGCAGCGCCACCAATAGCGGCACCTTACCAACCACCCCGGCCGGCTTGTAAAACATCGCAGGCTGCATCGTCCCATCGACCTTGCAGAGGTATCGTATCTCCTGAACTTCCGCAGGCCAGTTCGGCTCCGTCTCACCAAAACATCGACGCCCTGAGAACATCATTCCAAAGAACCATACACACGCTAACGTCAAAGTCCACTTCATACGGCCACCTCATCCTTTGCGTGAATATTCGTTCACTGCGTTTGCAATCGCAACATATTGACCGGGGCTTACCTGTTCCGGCCGAACGCTCGCGTCAACACCAGCCCGCTCAAAAACAACCTTCCAGTCAACCACAAACCCCAGCGCCCTGTCAACAAACCTGCTGCAGGCTCTTACGGTCTTGCGCCGGTGCTGCATAAACAGTTTCACCAGCGACGCAAAAAGCTCCGCGTTGTCTACCTCGGACAGCTTCCTGTCGTCCCGAACAAAGCTTACCATCGCAGAATCCACCTCAGGCACAGGCCAGAACACCGCCGGCTTCAATATTCTTTCAATCCTCGCCCGGCCCGCCACGCCCAGAAAAATCGACAGTATCCCGTAATGTACATCCCCGACCCCTGCCGTCATCCGTTCGGCAATTTCCTTCTGCACCGTAACGTACATAGCATCAACGTTTACCGGCCCCCATACCAGGTTGCTCACCACCGGCGCCGCCACGTTGTAGGGCAGATTCGCCACGAGCAACAGCCGCCCTGCCGGACCTGGCCGAGCCTGCCGGACGGCATCGACAACCAGCGGCGAAATCGAGCTTTTGCTCTGAAGAATATCCGTATTCAGGACCGTCACGTTCCTGAAATCCGCCAGTTGCTGCCTCGCTACGTCGGCCAGTTTCTCATCGACTTCCACCGCGATGCATCGGCCGGCCCGCTCGGCGACCGCCTCCGTCAGCGAACCCGTCCCACAGCCCACCTCAAGCACCACGTCCTCCCCTCCGATCTGCGCAAGCTCCACCAGCCAACGCATCAGGTTCAAGTCAATCAGGAAATGCTGACCCAGCCGCCTGTTCGGCACCGTGCCCGCAGCCGCAAGCAGCCGCCGGATTTGGCGCTTACTCTGCATATCGGCCGGAATTGCGAGACTCGGCTGCAGCCGCGCACTGCCGCGCCTTTCTGGTTAACGCCATCTTGACCGCCATCTCCACGGCGGCCTTCATACCGGATGGGTCCGCAACGTTCCGCCCCGCTATGTCGAACGCCGTGCCATGCGCGGGCGAAGTGCGTATGATTGGTATCCCAATCGTCACGTTCACCGCCTCCTCGAACGCCAGCAGCTTTACCGGTATCATTCCCTGGTCGTGGTACATCGCAACCACGCCGTCGAACTCTCCTCTGGCCGCACGAACAAACAACGTATCCGCGGGCACCGGCCCGTAACAGTCTATCCCCTGCTCCTGCGCAAGAAGAATCGCAGGCGATATTATCCGCTGCTCCTCGTCACCGAACTGCCCGTCCTCACCCGCATGAGGATTCACCGCCGCTACGCCGATCTTTGGACTTTCAATATCGAAATACTCCCGAAGCGCATCGTTCAGCAAGTCTATCGGCTCGAACACCCGCCCTATCGTGAACTTGTGACGCACCTCGAAAAGAGCCTCGTGAATCGTCGCCAGCGCCACCTTCAGCCGCCCCGCCACGAACATCATTGCCTTGCGCTTCGACCTGCAACGCTCCGCCAGCATCTCCGTGTGCCCGGGCCACTTCGACCCCGCCAGCTTCCAACTGCTCTTGTTTATCGGCGCCGTAACAACCGCGTCGATAATACCCGCACGAGCGGCGTCTATGGCGTCAAGGCAAAAACGCATAGACGATTCGCCCGCCACTACGCTCGGCCGCCTTATCCACGGCGCCAGCGAATATTCGTCGTAGTCCGCCACCACCACCTTGTACGGATAGGTCCGGCTTATCTTCTCGTGCTGGTGCCTGCCCCAGAACGGCTCGATCTCCGCGCGGTCCGCCGCGTAGCATAGCTGCTCATGCATCCCGAATATGATAAACTTCGCCAGCCGACGAATACCGGGGTCCGCAAGCGCCTTGACGATAACCTCCGGACCAATCCCCGCCGGGTCCCCCATCGTCACCCCTATGACCAACTCTCCAGCTACCGAATTGTCGCCGTTATCTTGGTTCATTGCCGTTACTTGCTCAGCAAAAGCACCTTCGTAAGTGCCGTATAAGTCCGGTTTCCAACACTAAAGACTATCTCATCCCTTTGCGAAACGGTCTCATTCCTGAAAAACCGCTCAATGTTTTCCTTCACGTAACCTATATCCCTCTTAATCTTCCAGCTTTCTTCAGGTCTTTCGCTGTCATACACCACCACAAACAGCCTGTTGTCCGCACCAAACCTCTGGGCACCTTGGTGTTCGTAAAGCCAGACCGCCAGCTCCTTCGCCTCCGGCACGGCACCGACACGCCGAAAACATTCCGGCATGTAAGTAATCTTCAGGTCGAACGGCTGCCCGCCGAAAAACAGATCCACTCCCCTGATGTTTTTCAGCGTGGGCACGATACCTTCGTGCGTGCTTATGAGATCCTCAATGATCACGGTCGTCCAGTGATTATACCAAGTACAAATAACATAATCTTTTACCTGCCCATAAAGCTCTTTCTCCACACTTGTGAGCAGGGCCTCATAGCAATGGTACTTTCTGACATACCCCACCTGTATCTTGTTGTCGAGTTGTCCCTGTACCGTTCCCCAGCTGAAAGTCTTGACTTTCTTCAACTCGGCCAGGAGAGCATCGTCAGGAATTTCTGTACGCCGGCGTGCCACTAGCTCTTCGTGTTTGCTCCGAATGAATGCGTCTATACGCTGCTGGGGAATCTGGGCTCTCAGCAGAGCTTTGACTAGCTCTGCCACCCTTTTACCCTTCACTCCGTTCGCTCTGGCTAACTCGCGCAGCCCCTCAGCCGGTATGCTGAGAAGCTTCAGACGCAAAACCTCGGTCTCACTAAGCATTCCCACCGCGGCCTCACTTCTTCCTGAAAAGGAAAATATACTCGTGCTTAAAAATATAAAACCCTCCGACCAAAGCTC
Organism: uncultured Pirellulales bacterium; assembly: GCA_964429265.1. Classification (GTDB taxonomy): domain Bacteria; phylum Planctomycetota; class Phycisphaerae; order Sedimentisphaerales; family Anaerobacaceae; genus CAYSBK01. The sequence continues at coordinate 13,415 of CAYSBK010000046.1, forward strand.
TGTACCGCCATAGTTCCTTCTGATTACGCTTGCCGAAAGTCTCCTCAAAGTTCTTTACGATGATACTCTTAAGCCCAAAGCCTATCTTCAGGACCTCCTGCATCGTCAGAAACCCAAGCGGCACCCATTCTCCCTTGCTGTATTTGTCCCCTATGACAAGCGCAAAGTATCGCCCACTGTCAAGCACTTCAGCTGCTTTCTGAACAATTTCACGCATCATTGTAAGAAACTCGCTCAGTGACGCAGCGTTCGACAAGTCACGCGGGTCCGTGCTGAACTTGATGATGTCATAATAAGGTGGATGCATAATCAGCAACTGTACCGACTCTTGGCCGTATTTCCGCAAGAGGCGCCTGTAGTCAACGGCCCGGCTGTCACCCTCAATGACCTCGCTGACCGTATTGAAGCGGTTCGGTTCTGCCCGAATCAATTTGTTGGCAGTTCTCACGACTTGTGGGTGCAGCTCAAGCCCTATACAATTCCTCCCAAGTCGTTGCGCTTCAATCGCAGTGGTCCCGCAACCAGCAAACGTATCCAAAACCCACTCACCCCTCTTGGTATACCTCTTCATCATCTGATTGGGTATCTGCGGGATGAAATTGCCCCAATAGTCGGGGCTATGCACGCCGGAGTTGTCACGCTTCTCAACAATCCACAGGCTGTCTGTGATAATATCCTCATACTCCTTCCAACGATTCATATTCAAATCGTTGATCTTGCCGGTTCTAATATCCGAGACACTTTTCGCAAGCCGCCTCAAGTAATACTTAGCACGTTGGAGCGTCTGGGCCTCGGCTATCTGGCGCAACTCACCGAAAATATATTTCTGATTTATACTAACCGTCTCTTCGTCGTCGCCCACCACGTCAAACAATCCCGACGGGTCCCTCCGGCTGCTCAATTGATCCTTCAGGTCGTACGCAGCTTCCCGCAACCCCTGCAAGGATTTGCGTACCGACGCGCTATTGATAGCATCCAACAGTCTCTGCTTGTTCAGCCTTACGATTCTATCGGGTGCGTCAAAACTTATGTCATCGAACATAACTTTCTGGTGCGGTTGTTCTCTCATCGCTTAGATCTACCAGTCTTTCAGCATTTCCACGCTCAAGCCGGTTGGCCGAACTCTGTCCTTGGAAAGCTGCTTGTTTATCACCTTAGCAATAATGTCCGTTTCG
>CAYSBK010000047.1:0-14525 GCA_964429265.1 uncultured Pirellulales bacterium
CCAGCCAAGGGCCCGCGGCTACTCATTCGGCCTGCGCTTCGCCCGGCTTGTCCGCCGCGGCCGGCTTGTCCTGAGATTTTATCTGACGATAAAGCTTGAAAAGCTCCCGGAAGGCCCGCAGGATGACCCCGATGTTCGCGCCGGTCTGCGTCCCCGCTGTTCGCGGATAGTGCTGAACCGGCCTCTGCCCGATCCGGTAGCCCCTGCGCACCGCCCGGGCCAGTATCTCCGCATCAATCAACGCACCGGTGCTCACCATCTCTATCTTATCGAAAATCTCCCGCTTGTACAACTTGAAGGCACAGTCTATATCACGCACCTTCATACCAAACAGCAAGCACACCAGCTTCGTCCAGCACCACGCATTCACCCTGCGGATTATATTATCCTGCCTGTTCGCACGGTAGCAACTCACAATGTCGTAACGCTCCATCAACTCCAGCAGAGGCGGCATCTCGCCTATGTCGAACTGACCGTCACCGTCCGTGTAAAACACCAGCTCCTTCGTACACGCCTTGAAACCCGACTGCAACGCCGCTCCATAACCGAGATTCGTCGGATGGTGTACGACCTTCACCCGCCTGTTCCGCTTCGCTATCTCATCGGCGATTCGGCCCGTCGCGTCCGAGCTGCCGTCGTTCACTATTATAATTTCATAATCGAGGCCCAGCCGGTCAAGCACTTCCACCGCTCGTTCGACGACCCGGCCGATGTTCTCCTGCTCGTTGTAACAAGGAAAAAAAACGCTCAACGAGGTCCCTTTTCGCACCACCCCCTCAGCAGCGTTCTGCGCCGACCCCGAAACACTCATACCCTACCACCTCTTAGTCTCCACTATTCTGGGGGTCTCGGCTCTGAAACTCTTCGACTTGGCCTTGTACATCGCGGCTTTCTCTTTCTGGTTCTGGAAACGCGCCACACGCTCCAGATAATCGGCCGCCATAATCGCCGCAACAAGACGATGATGATAACCATCCTGCCGCGACAGCTCCTCGTGCTCGCGGTCAAACCTCTCGAAATACCGCCGGCAAACCTCTATCACCTCGCCCCGAAGCTCCTGATACGCCGCCGCCCGAAGCACCGTTTGCATCGATGCCCCCGAAGGATGTATCTCGAGGGCACGCCTGGCAAACTCCAGGCCCTCTTTGTGCTCGGCCGCGTTTTTGCCGAACTTCAGCCGACGATGAGCCTTGATCAGGTTCTCCGAAAACTTCTCCGGGTAAACCGTTTCCCCCGTCCATATCCCATCCAGAAGCGCCTTGCCCTGAGGCGTCCGTGCATTCACGAAAAGCTTCTGCTTGTTGTTGAAAAACGCAAGCTGCCAGTCCGGATGATAGTCCAGAGCCCGCACGAATGGCTTGCTGAACTCCCCTGCAGGCATAAGAACAACCCACACGTTGTAACGCGGATTCGTAAGCTGTTTGGTTATCCAGTCGCCGATTTTCACGTACTCCGCGCGATTCAGACCCCGGCCGCGCAGACGCGCAGCCTGCTGGAGCCGACCGGTGATCGGCCCGCCCGCCATTATATTTTGCCACGTGTCGTACGTCCGCCGGTCGTAAGCCGCCTGTGCACGACCGTCCATAAACAACTGCAACGGTGTCTTGCCCGTGTTCGGGTCGGGCTGCTGGGCGTACGCTATAAAGCCGCCCTCCGTCCAGTAGTTGAACATATTACCCTGCAGGTGGTTCAGCCTGATAAAGTCCCCGGCGTGGAACGGCTTCGCATCGGATGCCGTCATCCGCATAAACACCGACGTAAACTCCGGGTCCGTCGGCCACGGGTCAAGGTACACCGTCTTGAAACGAACCGACCAGTAAATCCCAAGAAACACCACCAACCCGCTGCCCATTGCCGCGCACAGCAGCTCCAGCCCCCGGTCCATAGCAGGCACCCGCAGATGCCGCCGCAAGGCCGCCCCCGACGACCACAAACCGTGAAAGCTCCCCGCGGCCGCTATACCATGAACCGTCTGCTGGACGAGCAACGCCAGGACGGGACACGCCGCCGCCGCCGCTATCGGAATGAACCGCCGCGACCGTATCGCCATGTACACCGTCAACGCCGCAATCAGCATCAGCACCAGGTCTGCGTTCGGCCGCTCATAAGGCTGCTCCTGCTGGCCGCGCTCGCCAATGCCCGCCGTCTCCACAAGAAACTTCCACAGCACCGGCCGCGCCAGCCAGATAATCACCGATACCGCGTTTATCACGTACAGCACCGGAAACAAATGCGTGTAATCAACCGGGTATTTGCCTTCGTACACCGGCTGCCATTGCCGCTGGATATCCAGAAACTGGCCCAAATGCCAGACCGACTGGTTGAACTTGAACGGGTTGAATATCGCCGTCATCAGGAACACCGACACCAGCGCCGTCGCCCCGACGATAAATACCTGATCTACTGTAAAGCGCACCTTTGTCGAAAAACGCGATGCGATGATGTGTGTTACCACGAACAGCGGCAGAAGTACGAACGGATAGTTGTATATGCCCACGAAGTTGTGCTCCGGACCGGCGGCCCACATCGCCATCAGAATCAACGGAATCTCAAAGTAAATAAAGTGAACGCTCTTGAAAACGCTCAGCAGAATAATGCCCGCAAACAAGCCGCCCACGAAAAAGCCGCCCACGTCCAGGGGCATAAAAGAAAGGCTGATGAACAACGTCCAGTACAGAAACACCGCCAGCGAAATACCGAACACGCGCGACAGCTTTATGAACCGCTCACGATCGCTCTCAAGCTGGACCTTTGAACCCTTCAGGTACCGCGGCTTCAGAAACCGCGCCCACAGCCAGAAAACACCAAGACCTACACACAGTATCAGCATCACCAGGAACGTAAAGCTGGTTCCCACCGGGTTGGTCCACTCAAACGCCGGGTGCCACTCGTTCACGGTACGCCACTGCTCTGCATTCTCGCTGACGCTGATAACAAACGTGTGGGTCAGGTTCGTCAGGTGAAACGGATTCAGAATGATCATCGCCGCAAACGCCGTAACGCCCGCCCCGGCGATATGGTAAAGGTCCCTGCGCCTAAGGCGGACTATCCGGTCTTTCAAAAAGACCACCACCGCTGCGACCAGCGTTCCGCCCAGGAACATAAGGAAAAAAGTCCTCCGAAAATCACGTACGTATTCCCGCTGCTTGTCCGCGTACCTGGCGAAGTCTTCCGGAAAATACCTGCCCAGCAGCGCCACGAAAACCACAATCAACGCGCAAAGCAGGTAGCCGTAAACCGCTCTTGTCTTCACCGCCTTCATAGCCCCAAGCACCACCGCCGCGGCGACCAGCACCACTACGAGATAAAACACCTTGTCGCTGAAAACCTCCACCGGCGTAAGCGGCGGCCGCGCCAGGAACCGATACGTGATCCCGTAAAGACCCACCCACAACAGGCCGCTGTAAACCACCGCCGTCCACCGACGCGGCAAGAGCAGCAATAAATGTATCGTGAAAAATGGAACAAGTATAATAAATGCATAAATGTATCCGCCGTGCAGGTTGGACCACAAAACCACCAGCGGCACAACCAGCCAGATATATCGGATCGACCTGTACGTCGCCGCCGCCAGGATCAGAATGAACACCGCAACAAACAGGTTCGAGAAGCCCGCCGGCCGAATGTCAAAATACGACCGCCCCACGAACAACGCGAAACACGCAAAGGCCGCCGACAACGCCGCGTTCACCCCGAGAACCCGCCCGGTGTAATACACGCAAATCACCATCACTATGTAAACGGCGAACTTCCAGTACACCAGGCTGTCGTACGACCGGTTCTGTGCATCGGCGATGGGCGACTCGTGACTGAGCCAGTAAAACAGAACGTGCGTCAGCCAGTTCTGGTTTATCCACCCCGTCGGATGCCACTTCTTTACCGTCTCAAGCCCAACCTTCTTCGTTATCCACCGTGCCCAGCCGGGCCACTGCTCCACCTCTTCCGGCGTGGGGCCCGCGTGGTGAGAATTCGCGCTGAAAGGCTCGACCGTATCCACCCCGTGGTTTATGAAGTGCCTGCCGCACGCCAGCGCCACCCACGTGTCCCCCGCACCAACCATATGTGTCGATGCGTGAAGCGCGAAGATTATCATCCCCGCCCAGGCAAAAACCATCGGCCAGCCCGACAGCGCCGGCCGACTCCCTGCCGGCAGAAGATGAGTATCCTCCGCTGTTTCCCTTTTCCCGGTTCCTACTGACTTAGCCATTCTTCCAGCCTGTCCAAGCCTTCTCTGATATCATCCATCGAGCACGCAAAACTCAGACGAACGTTCTGCTCGCACCCGAACGGACCACCCGGTACCACCGCTACCTTCGCCTGCTCCAGCGCCGTTTTTGCAAAACTGCCGCTGTCGTTGACAACCGTACCACCTATATTTCGGCCATAATGCGCCGATACATCAGGAAAACAGTAGAACGCCCCCGTAGGCTCCGGACATTCCACCCCCCCAATTGCGTTCAGCCGCTCGCACATATACCGCCCCCGACGCTCAAACTCACCACGCATCTGCTCAATGCACCGCCCCGCCGAATCATCCGTCAATGCCCTGATCGCCGCATACTGCCCGAACGTCACCGCGTTCGACGTCATATGGGACTGTAAACGCCCCATCGCCTTGATAATCTCCACGGGCCCTGCTGCATACCCTATCCGCCAGCCCGTCATCGAAAACGTCTTGCTCAGGCCGTTCAGCGTCAGCGTCCGACCAAAGGCATCTTCGCTCAGCGCCCCGAAGCTGACGAACTCCGTATCCCCGTAAACAAGCTTCTCGTATATCTCGTCCGAAAGTACCACAACCCCCGTCCCCTCCAGAACCTTCGCAAGCTCACGAAGCTCCTGCGGCGTATAGGTGAAACCGCCCGGATTATTCGGCGAATTAAGTACAAGCATCGCCGTCTTGTCCGTCAGCGCTTCTTCCAGTTGCCCCGCCGTCATCTTGTAACTGTTCGATTTCTCCGTGCGCACAACACGCGGCACCCCACCTGCCAGCTTCACCGCCTCGGGATACGTCACCCAGTACGGCACCGGCAAAATCACCTCGTCGCCCTCGTCAAGAACCGCCTGCATCGCCTCGTAAACCGCGTGCTTGCCGCCTATCGTCACAATCACCTGCTCAACCGTATAAGCCAGGTTGTTCTCCTTGCGAAGCTTTTCCGCAATCACCTCCCGAAGCTCCGCGATTCCCGCCGCCGCTGTGTACTTCGTCCTGCCCTGTTCCAGGGCCTCCACCGCCGCTCGCTTGATATAATCCGGCGTGTCGAAATCCGGAGCTCCCGCTCCGAAACCTATCACGTCAACACCCTGAGATTTCAGTTCCTGTGCCCTGGCCGTGACCGCTATGGTTGCCGACGGAGGCACCGCCGCTGCGCGCTTGCTTACCTTCATACGTTCTAACCCCTAATGTCCTTACCGGTATCCCATTGTCGCCGTAGCCGCCGTATTAGAAGCCAAACACCTCCCAGCGTCAAGGCGAATGACCCGGCCTCGAATCCGCCGTCTCCGACTCACCCCGCACAGGCGCAAACGCACGCCACGAACCACCATACGCCGGATGCATTCCCCCCTCCGCAGGGTCTATTGCGGATGAGAGGAGTCGAACCTCCACGGGCTAAAAGCCCACAGGCACCTGAAGCCTGCGCGTCTGCCAATTCCGCCACATCCGCGGCTTGCATTTGATGTTACCACCACCCGCCCACCACGTCAAGTACCGCCACCACCGTTTTTTGCATTTACCATCGGCCTCAACAGGGACACCAGCTTCCGCACGGCCTGTCCCCTGTGCGATATCGCGTTTTTCTGCTCGCGAGAAAGCTGCGCCACCGTCTTGCCGAGCCCCGGCACGAAGAATATCGGGTCATAGCCGAATCCATTCTCCCCCGCCGGCTCCTCCGCAATGTATCCCTCCAGCGTCCCTTGCGTCTCCGCCAGCACCTCCTGGCAACTGGCCAGGCAAACACAGCACACAAACCTGGCCGTCCTTTTCTCGGCCGGCACCCCCTCCAGAAGCTTCAGCACCTTTGCCATGTTCTTGTGGTCAAGCAGAGCGCGGTCCTTCTCCTTCGCTCCCGAAAACCGCGCGCTTCTTACCCCGGGTGCCCCACCCAGGGCATCAACAACCAGCCCCGAATCATCCGCTATCGTCCACAGCCCCGTCGCCTTGGCATATCCCAACGCCTTCTTCCGCGCATTCTCGGCAAACGTCGCCCCATCCTCCTCTATCTCCCCTATACCCGGAAAATCCAGCAGACTCACAAGCTCCACCCCCACATCGAGCATCTCCTTCAGCTCAGCCGCCTTCCCCGCATTACCCGTCGCTACAAGTATCGTCACCTTTTGAGCCTCTCGATTTCTTCAAGGATTTGCTCCATCACCTCAGGATTCGCTATTTTCTTTTTGCCCCTTTCTTTGACCGAGATAACGTAGAAGACCTTACCTCCATATTTCCCTGTGAACTGCCTGTGTGTCCGCTCCTGCAGCGATTGTTCTTTGTATATTTGAGGTATGTGCGATACCCCGGCCGCAGGCTTGATTTGCAGACCGATATATTGCCCGCCGACCTCAATGTAGAAGTCTACATTGTATAGCCGATCCCATTCGTCAGGTGCGGGTTCGATCTTAACCCCGAGCTTATCCTGGAGTTGCCCGTACACGGTCTTTATCTCTGTTAGATACCCGTCAAAGGTCCTATTTATCACCATCTGATATATGTACTCGATACAATCTCTCTCGGTTACTTCCTCGACTTCCGCGCAGATGACCTCCGTTATTTTGACGTAAAGTCTCCGTCCAAGCTCCTCGATATGTTGTCTTGACCTGACTTTTGTGAAATAGTATTCTTCCCAATCCCCAATAGTTTTCGGAGCGCATTTTCTAATCTCTTCCGAAACCGCTCCAACGTTCCGCTTAAAGTTCAGTTGGAAACGATTCATTGCACTATTAAGTATCCACTCTTTCGCCATTAGCCGTTCTTTCTTGCTAAAAGGAACCTTCTACGGAACTTATAATCCATCGACGTGTCAGGCTCGGCCAGTCCTTCCTTTATTAAATGCGCGTTAAGAAATGTCCTGTTCTGCAAGTACAAGTAACATAGCAAGTTGTTTTCTGAATCGTGTTTTGTGCAATCAAACTTCATGAAAACCTTTTGTCCGCGAGTCTTTTCCTTGAGGAATTCGACCGCCTCCGAGGACCGATCGGGCTTCTCCCTCACACCGAGCAATCTGACCCTCAGGTTGTCCGCCAGCACCAATCGCTCTGGCGAAATCACCTCCTTCACGCGGTAGTATCTTTCCCTTGCTGCGCTATGATTGTTGACTTTCGAGCCAAACTGCAGCTCCCGCGGGTCCACCTTCTTATCAAGTGCGAGAGGGTCCTTGAATACATACGGCAGCTGCGAAATTGCTTTCGACCAGTCTCGGCGCGTCCGGCGCTGCCTGAGAACTTGAAACTCGGCGTCACGAAACAGGGGTTTCTCTTTTATCCCCAACTTGCTTTCAATCACCTCCACGAACCCAGGGTTCACCTCGTAACCTACGGAGTTCCTCCCCAGTCTTCGCGCCGCAAGCGCCGTCGTCCCGCTGCCAAGAAAAGGGTCCAGTACGGTATCCCCTACAAAACTAAACATTTTTATCAGCCTACGGGGGATTTCCTCCGGGAAAACAGCCAGGTGCTTATCCTGTTTTTCCCCTGGGATGTTCCAGTGCCCCCTGAAATAACTGTTCCATTCCTCCGTCGTTAGCCTGGACCCCTCTTTCGCCTCTTTTGATGGCTTCGGTGCCCGACCGTGCTTCTTAAAAATAAGGATGAACTCGTAATCAATCTTTAATATCCCGTTTCGGGGATACGGGAATGAACCCATTATACTAGCCCCGCCCGTGGTGTTACAGGTCGTCACCTTCTGCCATATGATCGTGCCCATGTAGTCGAAACCTGCGCTCTCGCAGAACTTTATTATTTCCGTGCGTATGGGAATAACCTTGTATCGCCCGTAATAAACGGCACGCGCAAACTGGTCACCTATGTTCACACATAAGCGGCAGCCCTTGTGCAGAACCCTGTGACATTCATTCCATACAAGATTGAGGCTGTTGATGTATTCCTCGTACGTATGATCGAAGCCTATTTGACTGTCGTCTCCATAGTCTTTTAGCTGCCAGTACGGTGGCGATGTGACAACCAGGTGGACCGATTCATCGGCCACCTCCGCCATCTTCCGCGAATCGCCGATCACTATGGTGTGATGCGTCATTCTTCAGCCCATCAGGTACTTCAGCAACGCCCGCTGGAAGTGCAGGCGGTTCTCCGCCTGGTCCAACATTATCGAGTGCTCCGACTCCACAACCTCGTCGGTAACCTCGTATCCCCGGTATGCCGGCAGACAGTGCATCACCTTCACGTCCTTTTTCGCCACACCCAGCAGTTCGTCGTTAACCTGAAAACCGGCAAAATCAGCCAGCCTTTTCTGCTTTTCGCTCTCCTGGCCCATACTGACCCACGTGTCGGTATAAATCACGTCCGCATCCGCTGCGGCCTGCCTCGGCTGACCTGTGCGCGTCACCGAGCCGGCACGGGTCTTGTTCGCGATTTCAACCGTCCCATCGTCAAGCTCGTAACCCGCCGGAGAGGCAATCACCATCTTCATACCGAACTTGCCCGCCGCAAACGCCAGCGACCTGGCGACATTGTTCCCGTCGCCGACAAAAGCCAGCTTAATGCCTTCAATCTTCCCGCAGTGCTCCCGTATGGTCATCACATCCGCCATCGCCTGGCACGGGTGAGACCAGTCCGTCAGAGCATTTATCACCGGAACCTCCGCAAAACGCGCCAGCTCCCTCACCGATTCCTGCGCAAACGTCCGCACCACTATCCCGTCCACGTATCGGCTAAGTACCCGCGCCACATCTTTTATCGGCTCACGCTCACCCAACCCGCCTATATCCGCCCGATCCACGTAAATACTCGAGCCGCCGAGGTCGAACATCGCCACCTCGAAACTCACGCGCGTCCGAAGGCTCGGCTTCTCAAAAAACATCGCAAGGACTCGACCCGACAGGCACAACTGCCGCTCCCCCCTCTTGTACAGCTTCTTCAGCTTGTCAGCCTCGCCCAGAAGCTCCAGCAGCTTCTCGCTCGAATAATCGTTGATGCACAAAAAATCCTTCATAATTCCATTTCACGCAAAACACCATCCAGAATCTCCACCGCCTCATCGACCTGGCTTTTCGTGGCAACCATCGGCGGCATAAAACGCAATACCGTCTCGTTCGTGCAGTTTATCCGCAGACCTTTCTCCAGGCACCGGTCCGCTATCGCACCGCCGGCACAGCTCAACTGAATCCCTATCATCAGCCCGATTCCCCGCACCTCCTCGATGACCGAATGCCGCTGTCCCAGTTGCTCGAGCTTTTCCTTCGTGTATCGACCCAGTTCCGTCGCATTCTCCAGAAGGTCTTCCTGCTCTATCGCCTCAATCACGCCGATCGCCGCCGCACACGCCAGCGCGTTGCCGCCGAACGTCGACGCGTGCTTGCCAGGCGTCAGCGACGCCGCCACCTCGCCCCGGGCCATCATCGCGCCTATCGCAACACCACCGCCCAGCGTCTTCGCCATCGTCATAATATCCGGCTCGACGTCGAAATGCTGGTAAGCAAACCACTTGCCCGTACGCCCGATGCCGGTCTGCACCTCGTCAAGTATCATCAGTGCCCCATTCTGGTCACACAGTCTCCGAACCGCCTCCAGATACTGCCGCGTCGCAATGTTGATGCCGCCTTCGCCCTGGATCGGCTCCAGCAAAACCGCCGCCACCTCCTCGCTGAACGCCGACTCCAGTGCAGCCACGTCGTTGAACGGCACGTAAACAAAGCCCGGCAAAAGCGGCAGAAAACCCTCGTGGTACTTCGGCTGCGCCGTCGCCGTCACCGTCGCCAGCGTCCTGCCGTGAAAGCTGCCCTCGCACGTGATGAACTTGTACTTCTCCGAAGACGTGTGGAGCCTCGCCAGCTTCAACGCCGCCTCGTTCGCCTCCGCACCGCTGTTGCAGAAAAAGCACTGCCCGCCAAACGCCCGCTCACTCAACAGCTTCGCCAGCACGCCCTGCGGCTCCGAGTAAAACGTATTGTCGATGTGCAGAAGCTCACCGGCCTGCTTCCTGATCGCCTCCACAACCTTTGGATGGCAGTGCCCGATTCCGCTGACCGCCCAGCCGGGAAACATATCCAGAATCTTGTTGCCGTCGGCGTCCCAGCAGTAGCAGCCTGCGCCCTTGACAATGACACGCCGCACCCGCTTGTAATTGCCTATCACGTACTTGTCGAATAATGCTATCGTCTCTTCAGTAGTCATTGCGATGTCCCTTTCTCGTCGGTGCCCCCACGGTTCCGCACGATCTCGGTGCCCACGCCCTTGTCCGTGTATATCTCCAGAAGCAGCGAATGCTGGATTCTCCCGTCGATTATATGCGCCTTCCGCACGCCGCCCGTCAGCGCTGTCATACACGCCTCCACCTTCGGCAGCATCGCCCCCGCGATCACCCCGCTGTCTATCATCTTCTCTATGTCCGTCTCGTCAACGCTTGATACCCTGCTTGCCGGGTCATCCAGGTCTCGCAGTATCCCGTGCGTGTCGCTGACCACCACCAGCTTCTCCGCCTTCACCGACGCCGCCACCTTCCCGGCCGCGCTGTCGGCGTTCACGTTCAGCTTCCCGCCACGCTTGTCGAGTGCCACCGGCGCTATCACCGGTATCGTCCCTGCCGCGCATACCAGTTCCACCATCCCGGCGTTCACCTCCGTGACCTTCCCGACCAGCCCAAGGTCAACCTTCCGGCCCTGGGCCCCGGCCAACCGAAGCCGCTCCGCAAAAAGCACGCAACTGCTCAGCGAATGAAGCCCCATTGCCCGGCAGCCCAACTCCTCCAGCATCTCGCAAATCGGAGTGTTCACCTTGTGCACCACCGTATGTTCAACTATAGTCAGCGTCCGGTCGTCCGTGTAACGAAGCCCCTGCACCCACACCGGCTCAAGTCCCGCCTCGTTCATCGCCTCCGTTATCGCCTTGCCCCCACCGTGCACGATAACGGGACGCATACCGACCGTCGCCATGAACGCAACGTCCGTCAAGAGCTTCCGCCGAAGCCCCGTGTCCTCCAGCACACTGCCGCCGAGCTTCACAACCACAATCCGGTCCCGAAACCGGCGGATGTACCCCATCGCCTCGATCAGTGCCGCCGCCTTGGCAATAGCCTGTTCCACGTCCGGTACCCCTGAGTCCATAGAAACCAAATCCGGCAGTTTATGCCGCCGCCGCCCGGCCGTCAAGCCACATCCCCCGCTCATCTGCCCCTGGTGCCGGAGGCCGCCTCGCCGTCACGAATAAGACCGGTCCCTGAACTCCCCGCACCAGTCATCCGGGTGAACCAGGGGCCAGTATCCGTGACGCGACATCTCCGTGCACGGCAGCGGCGCATACCGCCGGCACCGCCCGTATTTCACCACGTCCCCACCTTTTGGCCGTTCGGGCGCAAAATACCGGCAGTGCCGGCAAAATCCACCGCCCGAAGATTCCGCCTGCTCGCCGCGAGTTTGCATCTTCTCGTCCCCCACAAAAAGCGCACCGCCTACCCCTTACCTCCACCGAGAATCAGTTTCCAATGCCCTGGATTATACCATCCTAAGCATCAGCCGGCCTGCCGAACAAGCAAAATTTCCCTCTCTCGCCGCCGCTGGCCCCGCCTCCAACCGATTTTTTTGCCGGTATGCAAAAATTTTGTAAAATTTCCGCAAGCCACACGTAACTTTTTGCCCCCTTGTGCGTCTATATATACGGAAGCATCAAATGGGCTTTCGCCACAGGAATCGCCGCACTACGGGCAAGCGGAAAGCTTCCTGTGTCATCCTCCTCCAAAAAGCCGACCTTCACACCTTTCGGGTCGGCTTTTTTTTGTGGAAATGCACGCCTCCCAGCCAAAAATCTTCCAGGACCGTGGAACCTACCCGCTCGCTGCGCATCTAAAGGGACAGACAAATACACATAGCCTGCTCCTCCGAAAGGCTGCCCCCCACCGGGTGCAGCCTTTGCTATTGACCGAAACCGGCCCCAACATTAACATATCCGTCGATGAGAGTCCCATTGACAAGGTTCGGCTGGCCCCAGGTGGTCGCGTACCCGGCCGCCATCTTCGTGCTGTTCGTACTGTCTCTGGTTTGGGCCCTGACCCATCCCGCACCGCTGCCCTGGCTGGCCGCGGCCTTGCTGGCCGGCCTGCTGGTTTGGACCCTGGCCTTCTTCAGAGACCCACAAAGAACCATCCCCACCGACCCTGCCGTCCTCCTTGCGCCGGCCGACGGAAAAATCATTGACATCCACCGCGTCCAGGAAACAACTTTCATCAACGGCCCGGCCCTCAGAATCACCATCTTTCTCAGCATCTTCGACGTCCACATCAACAGAGCCCCCTGCAACGTCACGGTCGAAGCAATCACCTACAAGCCCGGAAAGTTCAAAAATGCGATGAAACCGGCCGCCGCGAGAGTAAACGAGTCAAACGACCTTATGCTCATCCGGACGGACCCACCACACGACAGGCTCATTCTCCGACAGATTAGCGGGGCCGTAGCCCGAAGAATCGTCTGCACCGCAAAACCAAATGAAACCTTGACTGCCGGACAAAGATTCGGAATGATAAAGTTCGGCTCCGGGACCGAACTGTACGTCCCGGCGAGGGAAAATCTAAAGTGCCTCGTAAAAATCGGCGACAAGGTCAAGGCAGGACTGTCGCCTGTCGTGAGGTACCTGTAATGGCCGCAAGAAGAAACCCGAAGAACCGTGAAAGATTCCTCCGGCGGGTCCGCAAGAGGAGGCTGAGAAACGTCACCATCCTGCCTTCACTCGTGACGCTCCTGAATGGTGTCTGCGGCTTCGCCGCCATCGCACTTACAGGCACAGCAGAAGCCTCTTTCGCTCAAGCCGGATACCTCATCATCCTGGCTATGCTGGCTGATATGCTCGATGGACGGCTCGCAAGAATCAGCCATTCCACCTCCAGCTTCGGAGGACAGCTTGACAGCCTGTGTGATATGATCAGCTTTGGCGTGGCACCGGCGTTCCTGATGCTGAAAATCCTCCAGGCCAGGCTCGCGATGGTCGCACCCGTTTATCCACTGCTGGCCGCGTTTCTGCAGCGCTTCGTCTGGCTTGCCGCTGCGGCGTATATTATCTGTGCCGCGATCCGACTGGCACGGTTCAACGTCGAAAACGTAGAAGACGAGTCGGCCCATATGAGCTTCATGGGGCTGCCAAGCCCCGCCGCGGCCGGCGTCGTCACCAGCATCATCATTTTCCACCAGGAGGCCCTGCCGCAGTTCCTCACGACGGACACATCCCTCTACAACACCTGCGAAGATGCCATTTTGACCGCGCTGCCGCTGGTGTGCCTGGCGGTGGCGGTGCTGATGGTAAGCCGAATACGCTACCCCCACGTGCTGAACCAGTACCTCCGGGGCAAAAAACCCTTCCGGCACTTCATCCGCGTGTTGCTGATTCTGGGCCTTATCGTCTGGAGCCGCCAGGCCGCCATGGTCATTATGTTCTGCGGATTCGCCGCCCTCGGCTTCGGAAAGTGGGCCTACCGCAGACTGCAAACACGCTTCGCCCCGCAACACCAACCCGCCCCCGCCGAAAAATCACCTCAGCAATCACCCGGCGACCTCCGCAACCCCGCCCTGCCGTAGCCACCGCCCGCACACGCAATCACCTGCCTTACTGTCCAGCCGGGCTGGCGCCGGACCTGTTCATCTCCGCAAGAACTTCCTCTTTCCACAAAGATGCTTTTTGCCCATGCCGGCTTCCGGGATACTTCGTCTCCAGCTCCGTCAGCAAATTTACAGCCGACTGATAATCCTTGGTTATGCATTGAAGTTGAGCAAGTTCACCCAGCACCTCGGAGCGAAGAGGAAATTCATCAGGCAGACTGGCCCCTTTAGTCAGATATTGCCGCGCCAGGTCGAATTCCTTATCCTCCAGCCTACCTTGTTCATACAGCTGTTGTGCTTTTTCAAAGCTCGGCTGCTTCTTCTGAAACGCCTTGAAATAGGTCACGCCCAGACGTGCCGCCGCCCATTCGGCTATAACCGTCCGTTCACACTCTCTAACTACCTGTTCCAGCGTCGATACCCTTTTAGGACTCTCGAATAGCCCTCCCAAAAGGAACGCGACATCGTTGGGATCTGCCAGCAGAGAAAGAGCCTTTTCACCTGGCTCGCAGGGCCTGACGACCACCTCTACGGGGTTGGAGACTACTTTCCCTGCTCTTACCAGCACAAGCCTAAACTTTCCCGGCCCATCGAAAACCGGTTCCGCCGTGAGCTTTCTTCTTTCCTCATTCACGTCCCACAAAAGTACCTCCGTGGTGTGGTACACCAGGCCGTCGTTGTCCTTGTGGGAAAACCGAACGGGCAGCCGGAAAACAAAGACGGATTTGCTGCCGGAATTAACGTCCTCAATGTGCAGCCTCAAACCATCCAGATTGT